>PLEX01000203.1 GCA_003136575.1 Bryobacterales bacterium
GATCGGTGTTGAAGATGTTGAATTCGGTTTCGTCGGCCACGAACGCCGCGCCGGTGTCTTCGCCGTTATCGTCGCCCGTGTCGGCCAGGCCCGCGAGGTCGCTCGCTTCGCCGATGCTGAATTTCTTGATCACTTCGATCAGGCGGTCTTTATCGCTGGTGAAATCCTGTTCGATTTTGAGAGGGCCGGTACCGGCCGTCATGATGGCCACGACGTCGGCCGGTTTGAGTTGGTGTTCCAGGAAGTCGAGGGCGGATTTCTGGGCGCGCGCCTGTTCGGCTGTCGCCATCGTGCTGAAGTCGAACAGCATGGCCACCAGGCGTCGGTCCTGGTACTTGATGACCGGCTGGGCCGTGCCCGGCTTCGTCGCGACCTGCGCCGGTGCGGGCGCTTTCGGCGCCGAAGGTGTTGGCTGAGCCGTCTGCACGATCGCGCCGCTGATCGTCGCGGCCGTCTGTCCCGCCGCCGTTGCCGGTTTCACCTCCGCCGCCGGCTTTACGGCCGGAACGGGCGGCGCGGAATCGATATCCAGCTTCTGGAAATCGAACACCGCAATCTGCTGCGTCTTACCGTCTTCGGTGAGTGCGAAATCGCCCTTCTTCAGATCCTCGATGACTTTACCGGACTTATCCTTGATGCTGACGTCGATGATGACCAGCGTCGTGTTCGAGGTAAACGTAACCGGGGTCTGCTGCGCCTGTATGTTGCCAAACGCCAGGACGAAAGACAGCCCAACAACCGTTAGTCGTTTCATGAATTTTCCTGTTTTTTTTACGTCAGTCGGGGAAATGGTGCGCATTAGAAAGTAATCCTCATATTCGCGCTCACCGTTCGCATGCCGCCCGCCGAAGTGACCTGGCCTTCGGTGGCCGAGCCGATCACGGTGTTAATGCCGGTGATGGTCGGGTGGTTGAGTGGATTATTGGTTGAAAACGTAATCGCCAGTCTGCGCCGTTCGCCAATCTGGAACGAGCGCATGGCCGACGCATTCATCGAGAAATTCCAGATTCCGGGAATTGTGTCGCGCCCCGCGTTTCCGTAGGTGCCGAGCGGGATCGTCGAGGTGAACGCGGCCGGATTGAAATACCCGACGCCGTCCTCCACAGGCAGTCCGGTTGCATCCGCGCGGGCGGAACCGATGATGCCGGTTCCCGAAGGATCGCCCGCGACCGTCGCCGTAAACGGTGTTCCGGAAGTCAGGTTATAACTTCCGAACAACTGCCAGCCGCGGACAAAATTCAGATAGAAACTGCTCTTCTGGTTGCCTGCCAGCGTCTGGTAGTTGAAATTGATCCCGACGGTCTGGTGGGCGATCCCGGGCGTCAGCGCACGCTCAGCCAGAACATTATTTTCGATCTGGACCACACCACCTCCCAGAGTGGACGAGTCGTCGATGGATTTCTGCAGCGAATAAGTGCCGGACCCGGAAAGCCCCCGCGCAAATCGCCGCGTTAACTGTATCGATCCGGAGTGGAAAATCGAACTGCCGATGGATTCGTCCAATTGGATCGTGGATGCCAGATTCGGATCGGGTACGCGGGTATTAGCGGTGGCGGCCGCACCGGGCGTCGCCCGGTTCGGACCCAGCAAAACGTCAAGATTGCTCCCCTTCGTCCCGAAGTAGGTGCCCTGCAGGACATAGGAACGGCCCAGAGTGTACTGTACGATCGTGTTCCATTGCTGGGCCATGGACGGCTTGTAATCCTGGCTCACGGAGTAGGTGTTTGAGATCGTCCCGGACGGCGCGGCGTTCAGGCCATTGAGCAATGTGAGATCGGGAGTCGTGGTGGACGTCAGGCTGATCGTATTCACGAAAGGCGGCTGAATGATCAGCTTATTGCCTTGTTGTTGATAGGCCTGGCCGTTGAAACGGATTCCGTATCCACCGCGGAACACGATCGCCCGCTTCGTCCAGGGCTTCCAGGCATACCCGATTTGCGGCTCGTACATCCTGTAGTCCGGATTGATAAGACCATTCGGGATCGTGCTGTGGGTATAGGGATTCGTCTCGCCCGGCGTAAGCACGGCGGCCGCAGTACCGCTCGGCGAGATAGCCACATTGGCCATGTGATTGTACTTCTCGGTTTCAGGAGTGTAGAATTCCCAACGCAGACCTACGTTCAGGGTCAGTTTGGTGGACAACCGGTAGTCGTCGTTGACGTAGGCCGCAATGTTCTTCTGGCGGTAGTAGAACATGTCGTTTCCGTTCAGGTATTGCACGGCGGATGCTCCCGCGGGCAAACCCAGGAGAAGATCGGCAAGGTCGTAACCGGTATTCTGGACCGCAAGGCCGCTCACGACATCCTCGGTGTTAACGCCGCTGAAATTGAACGTTCCGCGCGCATTGTTGGCTGTGAGCGAGTTGGTATCCCGCTGAGTGCCGGTAAGGCCCACGGCGATATTGTGCTTGCCCTTCGACTTCGCGACAGAATCTGAGAGCGAATACTGCGTCGAGTGGTTAGTCGACGGAGTGCCATCTGTGAGACTGGAGAAATTGACGAGACTCAGCGTCGGCGGTCCATAAGTCGGCGGCGTGGCCAGAACGCCCTCGATTCCCAGTTCGCCGGCGACATTCGCTCCGTTTGAAAAGAAGGAGAGATTATTGGTCACGTTGCGGTTTGCCGATATCGTAAAGGTATTCACCAGCGTCGGCCGGATGGTTTTTGAATATGACACCGAGAGATTTCCGCCCCAGCCGTTGTTTGGGTCTATAAAATCGTAGGCCTGCACGTTGGCGGACTGGCGGCTCTGACGCGACAAATTGATATTGATCCGATCCTTAGTAGTAATCGGGTCCGATATCTGCAGATTCAGATTGTTGTTGTTACTCGGGTTGCTTGCAATCAGCTGGTAGTTGTTCTTGATGCCCGGACCTGTGGGGTTCGGGAAATAATTCAGCAGCGCGGTCGCCGCCGGGCTAATCATGCTCTGCGGGATGATGTTGCCCGCAAACGGCGTGTTCGTGCCCGGATAGTAGATCGTCGTCGGAGTCGAGGCGGTCAGCAGGCTGGAGAAGTCGCCCGTCTTCATCGCCTCTGTGGGCACGTTCGATACGTTATCCACGCCTACGCGATTGCGCATGCCCGAGACATTCAGGTTCCAGCGTGAGTTCTTCAGATTGAACTTCGTTTTGGGGACCATGAGGGGCCCGCCAAGTGTGAATCCGAGGCTGTTGTTCGCGGTCGAGGCCTTAATAGGGGTCGTGCCGCCCGCGGAAACGGGAGAGTAATCGAACGGCCGCGCATTGAGCGCCGAGTTAGCGAAGGTGTAAACAATACTCGCCTGCCATTGCGGGCCTCTGCCACGGCCGGCGCGGTTGCCAAACGATGTGACGCCGTTGGGTCCGCGTCCACCACCGGGGCCGCCGGGGCCACCGGGGCCACCACGACCGCCGCCACCAAAGCCGCCGCCACCCGGGCCGCCGCCGAAGCCACCACCGCCCGGACCCCCGCCGCCAGGACCGCCGCCGGCAAAGTTGGCTCCGCCACCACCGCCGCGACCACCGCCATCACCACCGCGACCGCCGCCATCACCGCCGGGACCACCCGGTCCGCCACGACCACCGCCGCCGAAGTCTCCGCCAGGACCGCCAGGCCCGCCTGGCCCACCGGGTCCAAACCCGAATCCACCGGGGCCACCCATTCCGAAACCATCACCCGCCTGGGCCTGGACTCCCTGACTGAGCGTGCCATTTACAGTGAACGCGTCGCTGGCGCCCGTTCCGCCTGCCAAGTCTGCTCCGCCCAACATGGAAGCAGGAGCATCCGAGCCGATCGCGCCGGCATTCTGCGTCAGGCTGAGACTTTGGAATCCGCCCTGACCGCCTTGTCCACCTCGACCGCCGCCCTGCTGCCCACCGCGACCGCCACCGGATCCACCCGGTCCACCGCGACCCGTGAGGCTTGGCATCGGGCCGGGACCCGCCGCTGGAGCTGTTGGGGCCGCTGCCGGCGCGGTTGTTGTCTGGGGAGTCGCAACCGCAGCGGGCGTCGCCGCCACCACCGCAGGCGTCGGGCCCGGAGCGACGGGAATACTAGCGCGGCTCTGAATCGTCAGGTCGAACGTAAGAGGGGTCGTCGAGGCCGCCGCATCTTTCTGCGCAGGCTCGAAACCAAAAATCAATATCGTGTATTTGCAGGATGTGGACGGTAATCCGCCGATCTCAAAGCGGCCGGCATCGTCGGTGACGGTCGTGATTTTATCGGTGCCGCATTCGGCCGTAACGGTAGCGCCGGGGATTGCCTGCCCCCCGGAGCGGACCACGCCATTCTGCACGTCCGCCGAGGCTATCCCCGCGAATATCAACAGAGAGGCGCAAGCGCATCTCAACATAGAAATATCTCCCTTCAATGGGTTCACAGGTTCAGTATATTGACTTAACAGGCGGAAACCAGTTCTCATTGCAAGGTTTTACAATTTTGGTCGTATTTACGCTCGCAAACCTTTACAATTCAGGTATTTCCGGGCTGTTGGCAGGCGGGATTTTCTGTGGATCCGGTCGGAGACCCGACCTAATCCGTGCCGAAGCACTCCGGGCGGAACAGTGCTTACAGCCGGTGATAAGAGCCATCGCGTTGAAGCGATCGTCTGTCACTCCACGTCGATAATGCCGCGGCGGAACGCTTCGGAAACCGCCTGCGCGCGATCGCTGCAGCCCAGCTTCGCGAAAATATTACTGGCGTGCACGCGAACCGTTCCTTCGCTGATCGAAAGCCCCGCCGCGATTTCTTTGTTCGACCTGCCCCTCGCGATCAACGTGAGAATTTCGGATTCCCTCGAACTTAGCGCCGTCCGCGGCACCCTTTCGAGCAGCCGGTCCGCGATCTCGGGAGGCAGCGGCCGTTGCCCCGCGTGAACGGCACGGATGGCCTGCACCAAGTCCTGCCCTTTCACGTCTTTGAGAAAATAGGCGCGCGCACCGGCCTGAAACGCCCGGAATATATTCTCGTCTCCGCCGTAAGTGGATAACACGATAACCCTCGCTTTCGGATACTTCGCGATAATCGCTCCGATCGCATCGATGCCGCCCTGCCCCGGCAGCCGCAGATCCATAAGCGTGACGTCGGGCCTGTGTTGTTCGTACGCCTCGACGGCTTGCCTGCCGTTCCCCGCTTCGGCCACCGTCGTCATATCCGGCTGACTGTTGATGATGGCCTTCAGGCCAACCCGCACCACGAAGTGGTCCTCGACGATCATGATGCGAATCTGAGAATTCATGCCCATATTCCGGTCAGGCCGTGAACGGCACCACGACGAGCAACTCGGTGCCTTCCCCTGGCGCGCTCTTTAACGTCAGGCATCCGCCAATCCTTTCGGCCCGCTCGCGCATTCCGGTCAGGCCATAATGTCCGATTCCCAGCGGGATGGTCCGCTCCGCGTCGAAGCCGCGTCCGTTGTCCTTCACGCGCAGCGTCAGGCCTTCCGGGCCGTACGTCAGTTCGATCCGGATCGTCTCCGCGTGCGAATGCTTCAGCGCGTTGGCCATGGCTTCCTGGAAGATGCGCAGCAGGTTTTTTTCAGTCACGGCGTTCAGCCGTTGCGGCGTGCCCGTGACCTGGATGGAGGTCTCGACGGCCGCCGTCCCCACCAGCCGCGTCGCAATTTCGGGCAGCGCGGCGGGCAAGTCCGCCCGGTCCAGGTCGTCGGAGCGCAGATCCATCACCGTACGCCGCGCCTCGGCCAGGCTGTAGCGCGTCAGATTGCACGCCTCGTCGATCCGCGCCCGCAACGCCTCCGGAATTTCCTCCAGTTGCATGGTCATCGAATCCAGCTGCAACGCAATGCCCGCCAGGTTCTGCGCGAACGTGTCGTGAATATCCTGCGAGATCCTGTTGCGCTCGGCCAGTACCGCCGTGTACCTGGCCTTCAGCTCGTGCATATGCAGCCGGTAGAACAGCCATCCCATTAACAGGACGCCGCAGGCCGCGGCCGACCAGAATAGCTTTGTCTGATAGAAATGCGGCGTCAGATAAAAGCCGAAATCCGCGCCTTGCAGATTCCATGGCCCGTCGGCGTTTCCGGCGATCACGTGGAATCGAAACTCCCCGGGCGGGAGATTCGCATAGTAGGCGAATCGCCGGCCGCCCGCGTCCACCCAGTCGGTATCGACGCCTTCCAGCATGTACCGGAATCGGAGCTTTTCGGGGTCCGCGTAGCTGAGCGCAGCGTAGCTGATTTCCGCTTCGCCGGCGCCGATGGGCAAACGTTGCCCGCGATTCAGCGCGAGTTTGTTCTTATTGATGCTGACGCTCTCCACATAGACCGGCGGCACAAAGTTGCCTGGCGCCAGCCGCCCCGGGTCGACCCTGACGACTCCCTTCATGGAACTGAACAACAGCACGCCATCCGTGGTCTTCCATGCGGCGGGCTGGTTGCCGACATTGAACGCCCGTGTCTTCATCCCGTCGCGGACGCCATAGCTCACCGTGGCGATCTTCCTGATTCTTCCGTTCGCGAAATCGCGCAGTTCGGACTTGGCCGCTTTGAAGAGCCCCTGGGCGCAGCTGAACCAGAAGTTGCCTTTGCCGTCGTCAAGGATGCTGTAAACGAAGTCGGACGACAATCCGGAGGCCGCGGTGTAAGAAAAGAACCTGCCGTCCTTCAGCCGGGTCAGCCCCTCGCGCGTCGCAAACCAAATCGCGCCGTCCTCGTCGTCTTCATGGATCGCCGTGACCCGGCTTCCGGCCAAACCGCTCGCCGTATTGTAAGAAATGAAAATGCCGCCCATGTACCGTGCCACGCCGACGCCAAATACGCTGATCCACAACGCGCCGTTCCGGTCCGCGCAAATGGCGCGTACCCGGTTCCCACCCAGCCCGTCCCTGTCGCGAAGATCGCGAAGGATGCGGAGGCTCTTATAGTCCAGTTGAAAGAGACCGTCGCCATCCGTACCCACCCACATATCGTTCCCGGAGTCTTTGTAAATCACCTCGATCTCGGAGTGGCCCACCCAGCCCGGAAACGGCGTTAATTTGCCTCTTTCAACCAGCAGCAAGTCCTTTCCCGCGGCGACCCAGAGTCTTCCCTCGGCGTCTTCGGCAAAAGAACGGACCGCTCCCAGGCGGCGACCGTTTACGTCGATATATGGAACCAGGTGGCCGTCCTTATAGCGTCCGAACCCGCTTGCCGTGCCCATCCAGATCGCTCCCGTATGATCCTGGTAAACGGATCGGGCGCTGTCGTTCGGCAGGCCTTCACCGCTGGCGATCGTCGATATCCTGTTCACCCGGAGCCGGACGATCCCTCCCGCCTGCAGCCCCGCCCAGATACCGCCCTCGCTATCGACAGTCATGCTGTAGACCGTGCCAAGATCGGTCATGCCATCCTCCAGCGTCACGGTCTCGAACTGTCCGTCCCGCAGTTGGTGCAGCTGTTGCCCGTAGGCTGCCCAGATTCCACCGGTCGGGTCTTCGTAGAGCAGCGTGACCTGAGGGGCGGCGGTGAGTTTGGGTTTGTAAGTCGTAAGGCGACCGTCCTTCCACCGCCGGATCACCGAATTGGCGAAGCCGATCCAAAGCGATCCGTCACTCCCGCACCGCAGTTGTTCGACGGCACTGTCGCCCTCCCGCACCGCGCCCGCTAAGGAAGCGAAACGCCCGTCGGAGAACTCAAGAACCCGGGATGCCGAGGCAATATACACCTTGCCTCCGGACCCCACGCACATGGGGCCAAAACTCGACCGGTCCGCCGTGCTGTAGCTCGAGAATGTGCCGTGGGAATACCGGCTGAGGCCCTCCGGCGTCGATAGCCAGAGATCGCCGGAGGAGTCTTTGTCGATATGGGTGATCACGTCGTCCGGCAGCCCGTTGGCGCGCGTGAAAGTCTCAAAGCTCCCGTCCTTATAGCGTGTCAACCCACCTCCGTAGGTGCCGATCCAGAGAGCGTGTTCGTTATCTTCCAGGAGCGCCCAGACTTCGTTGTCCTTCAGGCTGCCGGTCTCGACGGTGAATGAGGTGAAGGAACTGCCGTTGAAGCGGACCACGCCATTGTCTGTCCCCAGCCAGATGTAACCGTCGTGCGTTTGTAAGACGGCTCGAATGCGCGATTGCGGCAAACCCTCCGCTTCCCGCCAGAAATCGACGCCGTAGCCGGGCGTACCCGGCGGCAGGCTCGGCGAACTCGTTGTTGCGGCCGATCCGGAATAACCGGAAAATGCGGCGATGCAGAGCAGCGCCAGCCTGAGAGAAACGCGCTTTTCGTTTGTCGCCGAGCATCCCGGTGGGCAAAACTCGCGGTCACACCATGGCGGTTGCATGTCCACAGTCTCGATTTTTCAGCATACGCCAATTGGCGTAATCGGAGGCTCTCCCGGCCCGGCAGAGGCCGATCCTTACCCTCATTCCCCAAAGACAACTTCCGGGCTGTCGGGCGCGATCCGCGCGCCACCTCACGGATGACGAATCCGAAACCCCACGCCGAAAAAACGCAGATGGAAGCGGGCCACGTGGCCCCGCCTCCACCTGCAAGGGGGGTAAATCAGAAATAAAACTTCGCGGCAATCTGCACGATGCGCTGTTCTCTGGTTCCGTTGTACTCTCCAAAATAGCTCCCGAGCGTCTTGGTGGAACCCGCGGGACGCAGATTATTGGTAATCAGCAACTGGCTGAAATTCGCCACGTTCAGAACGCTGGCGCCGGTCGCGCCGGCCGCGGTCGTCATGTTAGTGGTCGTATTGTAGCCGCTGAACTGCGTGTGATTAAAGGCGTTGAACCCTTCGAGCCGCAGTTGCAGATACTTCTTACCGTCCCCCGATATTTTGAAATTCTTGTAGAGCGACAAGTCGGTGTTATTGGTTCCGGGGCCGCGGATATAGGTTCGCGGCCATGGGGCGAGGTCGCCCGGCTGACCGAGGTAAACGGAATTGATGTTGATGTGGTCGCCATTGTTGCCGACGCCGGGGGCGATTACGGCCGAGCTCTGGTAGAACAGCGGGCCAATCCCCATTGTTGAGCCCCCAACGCCGGAGTACGACCCGGTGAGGACCTGACCCACATTCACGCCGGCGATAGACGGCGTGAGCTCGATGGGGGTACCTGTGCGGAAGATGCTGACGCCGGAAAGCTCCCACCCGTCGAGCGCGCCTTTGGCCAGAAAATTGTTGCGGAGGTGTTGAGACATGCCAGGAAGCCTGTAAATGTAGTTCACGACGAGGCTCTGTTTCTGATCGGAGGCCGCCAGACGGTATTCATAGGCCCTCGTGTTGAACGGATTCACCAAATCGCTGTCGCTGTTGTTCGTGAGCATGTTCTTCGAAAATGAGTACGCGCCACCTACAACCAGACCTTTTGAAAGGTGCCGGTTCACCCCAACCTGAAGGGCATTGTAGTTGGAGGACGCGCCGTTGTTGCGGTAGCTGATATCGCCGTACCCGGCATAGGGGCGGAGAAAGTCCTGCGGTAGCGCATTCACGCCGTCAAACGACAATCCGGCGCCCGAGTAAGCGGCGGGAAGACCCGGCTGGACGCTGGGAACCACGTTGTTGGCGTAATCCGCGAGATCCTGCGAACTGGCCTTGAACGTCGCTCCGTAGGGAACCGCGTTCACATTGTCCACCTCTTCGAGATCGCGGCCCAGCGAGCCAACGTAGGCCACGTCCACGACTATACCCAATCCGACGTTTCTCTGAATCCCCAGATTAAAGCTGTACACGTGTGGCGTACTGTCGTTCGGAGACACGGCGGTCAGGCCGATCGTTCCGCGCGGTCCGTTCGCCGCGGCTGCATTAATGTTATTCAGCGATCCGTAATAGAGGATCGGCGTCAGCACGTTCGGAGGAGACTGCGCTTCGTTGTTGTCCTGGTCGGTGCGCGCGCGGTCGTAGGAATTGGCGAAACCGCCGCGGATGACGGTGTCCTTCAGCGGCGTCCAGGCAAAGCCGAAGCGGGGCGCGGGGCGAACGCTTTGATTGTAGCCGCCGGTGATGTAGTTCCTGGCGGAAACAAGGCCGTTGGTGGGATTTCCCGAGTTCGGCACAATCAGGCCCAGGTAGTTGCCGGGCAGCGTGTCGCCGACATTCAGCGTCGTGGGCATATTGCCCGGATCCACGACGCGAACCTGTCCGTTTACCAGAACGGGCGTGTAGAGACGCACCGCCTGAGCGGGGTTCCAAAGGCTCGGTTCGAAATACTCCTCCCTCTGATTCAGATCGTGGACCGGACCAAGATAACTGAAGCGCACGCCGTAGTCGAGAGTCAGGTGCGAAGAAACTCGCCAGGTATCCTGCAGATACCACTCAACCGTGTTGTAAACGGAGTTGGTGGCAACCTTCTGGCTCGCCTGCGTGTAACTCGTAAAAACGCCCAACAGGGCGTTGGAGAACGGATCGCCGGAATCGAGCGGGAAATTCGCATTGGTCCCGAGGCTGCTAGTATAATCGACGCTGGCCTGGGCCGGAGACTGCGGCGTATTGTAAGCGGTCGCCTTGTAATAATAAAGCCCGCCCTTGATCGTGTGCCTGCCGTAGACTTTCGTAAGGTTGTCGGTCACGTTATCCGACGGGATCTGCTGGAAGAACGGTGATCCGTTGATGCTGACGGAGGGCGACGTCTGGTTGGTCAGGCCGCCGAACGTCATGCTCGGGATAATGTCGTAGGGCGCATTGGCGTTCGGGAACAGCAGCGGTGTGGTGATGCCGCTCGCCGCACGGCTGAAGCCGTCGGTGGAAGCCACGATATTCGTGGTGAAGATCCCGTGGCCGTAGATTGCTTCGTTGACCAGCGTGGGGGTAATGGCGTAAGTCCAGTTGAACGCCATGTTATAGCCCGAGCCGCTCCGGTTCACCGGACCCGGAGTCGGGAAGTTATAACTGAGCGTCGTCGTGCCGTAAGAAAGAATCTGGTCGTCGTAGTTATTGATAAAGCGGCCGTATAGCCGGTTCTTCTGGTTAATCGCATAATCGATGCGCACGATATCCTCCCTGCGCGGATAGTGGCTCGACACCTGCGATGTATAGTTATACAGGTTTCCCCCGATCGTGGTGTTTGGCATGGGGAGGAAGTTCAGAACCGCGGCCGATCCGGGATACAGGCAGGAAGCCGGAATGATGTTGCCCGGAAATGGATTGGCGGGGCCGGTCCCGTTGCCGCCCAGACAGTTGCCCGAGTCGCGCACAATGATAGGCTGGCCGTTACCATTGACGGACTGTGAGAAATTGCCCTGCCGCTCCAGCGCCGTGGGCATCTCGACGTTATTCGCGCTGGCCTGCGGCGTCAGTTGCTTGTACCACTCCTCGTTGTAGAAGAAAAATAGCTTCGTTTTGGAGGGATTGAACCCGCCCAGAACTTTTTTGGGGATATAAACAGGGCCGCCCACATCGAATCCGTAGTAGTTGTAGCGGTAAAGAGCGCGCGGGTGGCCGGCCAGGTTGTTAAAGTAGCTGTTCGCATTCATGCTGTCGTGGCGGCGGAAGTATCTTGCGTCCACGTGGAATTGCTGGCTGCCGCCCTTCGTGCTGACCGTGACGACGCCTCCGGCAGCCTTTCCATATTCCGCCTGGTAGTTGGAGGTCAGAATTGTGATTTCGCCGATCGCGTCAGGGTTGATCGTCACTTGCTGCGCCTGTTGATCGGTCCTCGTAACCGACGAGCCGTCGACGGTCATATCCTTCATGGTGACCCGGTTTCCGTTGATCGAGTAATTGCCAATGGCGCTGAGGTTGCTGACCTCGGCGGCGCCGCCCGGATAAGCGACACCGGGGATCAGTTTCGCCAGATCGTGAACATTTCGTCCGTTCAGGGCGATGTCGCGCAGCTGGAATCCGGTGACCGCCTCCGAACGTTCGCCGGAATCGGCTTGCAGCTCCAGCTGACCGGCCTCCGCGCTGACGCTGATGGTCTCCGAAGTGGCTCCCACTTCCATGGTCATTTCTCCCAGGTTCAGACGATCCTGCGGGCTTACCGCGACTCCGGTTCGTGTGAGCTTCTTGAAGCTGGGCTTCTCCACATCGATCGTGTAGGTGCCTTCCCCGACGTCCGGAATGACGAAGAGGCCGCTTTCGGTAGTCTGAACTTCCCGGCGCGCGTGCGTGGCGTCGTTTGTGATGCCGACGCTGGCTCCGGGTATGGATGCCCCCGAAGGATCTTTCACGGTTCCCGACACGGTGGCGGCAACACTTTGCGCCGGCGCTGGCCCGGCAAGGTACGTAAACGCGGCCATGATGGCTGCGGCCAGCGGCAAAATGAAGCGAACTCGGCTCATATTCTTTCTCCTCTGTATTTCTGAAGCTGCGAGACTCCTGCGAAAACCCCTGTTTCGTTCTAAAATCTTTGGATCTGGCCCGAAAGCACCATGGCTCCCGTAAACGGCAACGGCCGGTCGATCAGGCCCAACAGCGCCGAGAAAAGCGCGATCGCCGCCAGAACCAGCCCGATCAGCCATCGATAGAACGCGCTCCTCATGGCTTTGCCTCAGCCGGCTTCGTCGCAAGCGGTTTCATCTCCACGTTGCGGTACCAGACCTCGGCACCCTCGGCCTGCAGCATGATTCGGCCGCTTGTGACCGGCAGATAACGGCCGGGATCGTCCAGCGATTGCTGCACCACATCCCACGCGCGCATCACGGCGCGGCCATTGACGATCTGGGTGATCTTGTCGCCGTCGAGAACCAGCTCGAGCGTGTTCCAGCCGTTCCGGTCTTCAAAGTCGCCGGACTTGATAATTCGTCCCCTGCTCTGTGTTTTCAGCGGACCGGACAGCACGTACATGGGCAGCGTTTCGGTCTCTGTCTTGGTGGTGATCCGCGTCCCCTCCAGAATCCAGAGGTCGCCGACATCGGTCTCCTGAATCTGGAATTCGAGCGCCCGCGGCCAGATCTTGTCGGGNNACGCCCCATTTGAATTCCACGCGAATTCGGCAGTTGGAGAACTCACGCTCGCTCGAAAGGTAGCCGAACTCCTGTTTCTCGTCCGACTCCGGGATGTCCAGAATGTGGATCATTCCGTTTTCCATCTTGAAAACCTTCTTCGGATCGTTGTTTCTGCCGGTCGAAGGCAGGTAGGTGTACCAGCCGTCGAAATTCTTCCCGTTGAACAGAGGTGTCCAGCCGTCTTTCGACGCGGGAGCCGCAGGCGTCTGCGAGTGCACCAGGGCGCTGCACGCCAGAATTGCGCTGAATGCGCACGGGAGAGTTAGCGGGACTTTTGGCACCGCTCTGTAGGTTATTGGAGTTCTACGGCGCTGTCATCGGACGGGCGCGTAGCAGGGCCTATGCGGATGTCGTATTTTCATGACGCCGGCCCCTTGCCCCCGTGAGCGCCAGGAGCTCTGCCGGCTCCAGTTCTCGCCACTCGCCGATTTTCAGATCGCCGAACGTGATTGACCCGATGTGCGTCCGCACCAGCTTCAGGACTTTGCTGCCGACGGCCTCGATCATGCGGCGCACCTGCCGGTTGCGGCCTTCCGTGATCGTCACTTCCAGGTGCGTGTACTTGCCGGAATCGCGGACCCGGCGAACTTCCGCAGGCCGGGTCGGGCCGTCGCTCAATTCCACGCCACGCCTCAGTTGTTCGATGGCTTCGTCTGTTAGCAGCGTCGAGCACTTCAGCAGGTAGGTTTTCGATACCTTATGGTCGGGATTCGTCAGACGCTCAGCGAACTGCGTGTCGTTCGTCATGATCAGTAACCCGCTGGTGTCGAGGTCGAGCCGGCCCACGGGCGAGATGAACTGATCGATGTCTTCGATCAAATCGTACACTGTGGGACGTCCTTCGGGGTCTTTGAAGGTCGTGATGTAGCCCGTTGGTTTATAGAGGAGGATATAGATCCGCCTGAGTTTCGTGAGCGGTTTGCCGTCCAGCAGAACGCGGTCGCGCGCAAAGTCGATCCAGCGGTCCGGGTCTTCGACGACCTTGCCGTTAACCTGGACCTGTCCCGCGTGGATCCAGCTTCGTGCCTGTGTGCGGGAACCCGCGCCGGCTTTTGAAATTACGCGTTCCAGCGTTTTCTGGGTGGCGCCGGGTGGGTCTGGCGTTACTGCGTTCCGGACTCGCGGGCGACCATCGTCGCTTGCCTGCGTTCCCGACGCGGCCGCCCTGCGCGCGGTCGGTCCGGTCTTCTGACGCCAAGGCTTCTTCGGTATCCACTTCAATGGAGAACCACTTTGGCGAGGCCCGTGTTGCCGCCGGAATCCGCTACCCGCAGCACGAGCAAGTGCTCGCCCGCCACGATGTTGGCGACATGCAGCCGGAACTGTTCGGTTCGCGAATCGAGAATGCCATCGACCGGCGCGATCGGCAGCCACTCGCCCGCGTCGAGCGTCCACTCGGCGCGGCGCAGCGGGGAAGCGGTATCCTGCGCTTCGAAAACGATGTCCGCGGCATTTCCGTTTCGCGTCGACGATTGAATGCGGATCACGGGCGGCGTATTGTCGATGAGGACCGGCGAACTCACCAGTTCCATTTCTTTCGCAAGGCCCGCCGGATTGGCCTCCCGGTCCGATGCGGTCACTTTGAAGAAGTAGCGCCCGTCGGCGAGCGCATCGCCATCGAGCGTCAGCGAGTTATCGTGAAGATCCCGGCGCAGCGTCTTCCATTGGTTTTCGCCCTCGCCACGAAATGCAATATCGTAAACGAGCTTGTCGGAATCCGGGTCGTCGGCCTGCCAGGAAATCAGCAATTGCTGGATGATGGCGCGCGACATCGTCTGGGTCGGAGTGCCCGTGGAGGAGACGGGCGTGGCGTCTCCGGTATCGGTGACTGTGATGCTGTACGCCGGGGCCGAAGCGGCGGCCGATCCGCTGGCTTTCCCCTGCGGCGCCGGAGGAGCCTGTTGGGACACCGTGATCGAACGGATGATCGGCGGGTTGTTCTGCGGCAGATAAGCCGATGTCACGCCGTCGAGATGAGCATTCACGCCCGTCAGACCGGCCTCAAACTGAAGATAGCGCGCGTTGGGACTGGTGACCGGCGCACCCGATGCGTCGTTCAAGGCAGGCGACCAGTCGCTCCAGGTGCTATCCGGGCGCAGGGTGTTTCCCGAGCGGGTTTGAATCGCGACGCCATCGCCTTGCCAGCGAATGCTTCCCCAGCGCGCGACGCCGCCCGCGTCGAATACGGGCGATTCGTAAGTGCCTTTCGTGCCGGCAACGCCCAGGCGATAGATCTTGCCGCCATTCGCCGTCGCCGCGAGAATCACGCCGTTTACGTTTAACAGCCGCACCGCCTCCGCATCGTTGGTCTGAGCGACCAAAGTCAACCGGTGATCCGCCGTCAGTTCGTAGATCCTCGCGTCCACGTCGGTCGCGAAATAAAGTCCGCCGTCTTTCTCCGGCAGGATGTCGTAGACGTTCTCTTCTTTGGAACTCCAGAGAGTATCGACGGTGTTGTCGGGATTGATGCGATAAATGGCGCTCTTCTCCACGCCCGCGACTTCCGTAGCCGCGGCGGGTGGGGGCGCACCCGCCGGCTGCTGACCCTGCGCCTGGGGCTTCACATCCTGTGGCGCAGGCTTCAAATCGCCGCCGGCCTGAGCGGTCACGGTTACCGTGGTCGAGATCGTGGGAACGGAATCCTGCTGGGGATTCTGGTTCTGTTGCGCCGCCTGAATCTTCTTCGCCAGCGCTCCGCCCAGGCCCGCCGCATAAACGCCGCCATCTGCGGCCGTCGCCAGCGCGCGGAGTTCCGGCAGTGTCGAATTGTACAGCGCAAACGCTTTGTCCCTGGCGGTAATACGATACAGAATGCCGTGGGGTTCGGTCCCGGCGAGCAGACGGCCCTGAGGGTCGAGCATCAGGCCGGTCACGTTGGCCTGTCCGGTCGAATAATAAGGTTCGCCCTGCCCGGCGCCGGTGATCCGGTAAACGATGCCGCCATCGCCTGTGCCGGCGTACAGCGTTCCATCCGGGGCCAGCGCCAACGACCATATGTAGCGGGCCTTCGGGTCGAAGTACTCGGTCGCCTGGCCGCCGCGAATTCGGTAGATTTTGCCATTTGGCGAGCTCGCCGCGTACACGTCGCCCTGGGCGTTGACGGCCAAAGCGAAGACTTCCGGGCGGTCGGCGGTCCAGATCAGTGTGGAGGTTCCGTTGGTTTCAATGCGATAGACCCTGCCATGATGCCCGGTCGCTGCATAGAGCGATCCGCCCGGCCCGGGAATGACGCTCCAGATTACGGGCTGGCCCGAGTTGAAGACGGTGTCCAGTTGAGGTGCCTGCGTCAACCGGCCGTCGCGGGAAAGCGCGATGCCATCCATTTTGCCTGCGATGAAGTCCGTGAAGCTCGACATTTCCCAAAAGGAGGGAGTTGAGGCGCCGGCGATGGAGGCCATGCAGGCGGCAACGGCTGCGAGAGTCACGCGCCGTCGGCTCACTCTTTCACCTCGACCTGCACGGTCTTCGATCCCGACACCATGTTCCCCGCCCCGTCCATCACCAACTCCGCGACCTTCGCGTTGCGGATTTGCGCAATCGATGGCGTGCCCCCGATCACCAGCGCGAGCGAAGGCGGCGGGCTAGCCATCTCTTCTCCCTGTACCGCATAGGACGGCTCCGCGCGCCACACGCGAACATACGCCTTGTCGCTGGCGCGGATGCGATTCACGGTGGAGATTAACTGCTCCGCCGAAGCCGGTTCATCGACGATCGTCTGGCGCATATCGGCCAGCGACGCCTGCGATCCGTCGCAAACCGTGAAGTAGAGCATCCCCGGTTCCGCGCTCGCCGGAATTGTGTAGCTGGCCGTGCGGGATACTTCGATGCCGTCCTCGCCATCGAGCAGCGCGATGATTTCCACCGTGTCGCCCGGCTTCGCCTCGCGTTTCGACGCGTAAACCTGGCCGATCGACAACGCTTTTTTGCGCGACGACGAATCCAGCTGCACCGAAATTCGTTTCACTTTGAGGCTGTCGAAACCGCCCTGCATCACATAAGACAGCGTCACGGCTGCGTTGAGCGAGGCGCTGGTCGCCGTTCCGCCGTCGGTCGCGTAAGTGTTGCGGATCTGCACGATGTCGCCGCGATTTTCGAATTCGATCGCCCCGTGCATGGCGACGCTGAGAACGCCGGTAGATCGCTCCGTCGAATCGAGAGCCGAAAAGACCGCCATCTGCAAAAGGTAGGGCGACAGAAGCCGGTCGTTGACGATGCGCATGTGATATTCGCCGACCGGCTTCGACTCTTCGGTAACCGTGATATCGAGTGGGGTCATGTCCGCGCGGGTTCCGAGCGAGCCGGTGACGGCGGTGTCGCGATCCTGCGACATCACGCCCATCAACTCGCGCGCGGAGGAAATCTTGAAACTCGTGTTCACGTTCGCCAGCAGCGCCATCACTTCCGAACGCGTGAAGGGAATCTGCGTGGCGCCGATCGCAAGAAAGCGATGGCCGAACGCGTAAACCTTATTGCCGTCGATTGCGGTCAGCGTGCCATCGGCGCCGACGCTCATGTCACCCATCATCAGTTCGACGCTGATCATGGAGCCTGGTCGAAGTTTCGACGGGTCGCCCATGCGGTCGATCGGCGCGCCGCCGAGCGAAACGCCCTGGCGCGGTTCGAGTCCAAGCGCGTGCAGTTGCGGGGCGAATTGCTCGATGGCGCCCGGCGTGAAACCGCTGAAGGAAACCGGCGTGGCGACCTCCGTCATCCGGGAATCACCGAACGCGACGGAGGCGGACTTCGGGAGAGTCTTTGCAAATTGGCTTGTGGGGTCGGCGAAACCGGCAAGTTTGAGCGGCGAGGGCGCGGTCGGGAGTGAGTCGACCCGCACCATCTCTTCAATGGGCCGAATGCCTGCGATGGGATCTTTGGAGAACGGGAACGCCAGCGCGACTGCGCCGATAAGCTTGCCATCGACGTAAACCGGGCTGCCGCTCATGCCCTGAAGAACGCCGGTATGGTCGAGTGGGCCGCCGCTAAGTTTGCCCAGAATGAGCGATTGTTTCGGACCTGTGTTTTCGAGGACGCCGAGGATCTCAACGTCGAAATCCTCCACCTTGTCGCCGGAAAAAACGGTCTTGCCCGTACCGTGCATGCCTGCGCGGACGTCGGAAAGAGGCATGATCGACAAAGCCGCCGAGGCTGGCAGGGCAGCCAGCAGACAAGCTATGAGACAGCGGGGGGCGGACACTACTCCAGTGTAGTCTGCGAGAAGAGTGGCTGAATCTCAGACGGATGGAGTTGTGTGGACGCCGGCGCCAGGCTTATATACTCGGAGTATGGAAAAGGGCGAATATATCGAACGCCGCAATGACGGATTCTATGTCGCCGGCACGCGTGTGTCGCTTGACTCCATCGTTTATTCCTTCAAAGCCGGGGACTCGCCCGAAACCATTCGTCGGAACTTTCCTTCTCTCAGTCTTGAGCAGGCGTACGGAGCAATCGCCTTCTACCTCGCCCACGAGTGTGAGGTCGAGGCCAGTATTCGGGACGGAGAACTGGAGGTTCGGCGCGCCGTCCCGCCCTTGAGCGAGAGCCGCCCCGGACTTTACGCTCGTCTTGAGTGCGCCCGCCGCGAGTTGGCCGACCAGGATCTGGCGAAGCATTGAGCATTCGATTTCAGGCGGACAACGACCTGAATAGAGTAATCGTTGATGCGACACTTCGCCGCGAGCCCCGCATCGATTTCCAAAGTGCCCAAGCGGCCCGCCTGGACGAACTTGACGACGCGGCTGTTCTGCGCTTCGCGGCGTCGCAGTCCCGAATTCTCGTTAGCCACGATAAACGTACGATGCCGAAAGCGCTGTCTTCTCTGGTCGCTTCAGGCGGCACGAGTGCGGGCGTGCTTCTCGTAATTCCCCAAAGCGCACCGATCATGGAAGTAGTTGAGACGCTGATTCTGATATGGGCTGACGACCGGGAGGGCGAGTGGCAAAACCTGGTCGTGAAAATCCCGTTCTAAGTCTTAGCTCGGGATAGTTCGATGGACGGCATGGACGTTCCGTACGTAAGCCGCCGGCACAGCGCGCATAGGACCACTTCGGTCGCAATTTGACCGGTTGACTCCGGAGGTAACCGGGCGGAAGAATTCATTCGGGTGATCGCCCGTCCGCATTCGGTGGCGGCCGGGTTGAGATCCCCCGAATCGATGTGTCGTATATTGGCGGCAAGCCGGAGGTTGCCGCACTACTGCTGGTCTGCGGCGCAGGGGTTGATGCGAATGACGATCACGGATAACGCCTTTGCAGCGGACTGCGGGAAGAAGCGCGCGATGTCTTCGGCGCTGGAGAACAGGCCCCGCGCCACCGGGCGGCGGGCTTCCCCGACCGGTCACGAGCGTGTTGCCGGCCAGGTTGGCGATTGAATTCCGGGTAGTGTCGTGAATCAGGACACTACCGAATTCCGGGCGTCCCGCGCGAACGCAACCCGCATTTCCAATGATACGATCCGATGCGCTTCAAGATGCCATACTGCATCTATGGAGCGAAAACAGATCGGCCTCAAACGTCGCACAACCCTCACACTGCCCACGGACTCCCTGCTGCAGGCTCAAAGAATAGCCGATTCGCGGCGAGTGAATCTGAGCACGGTCATCGCAGAAGCTGTCGCCGCTGGTTTGCAGTTCGAGACGGCGAAGCAGCGGACCGGCCAGATCCTGGCCAATTACCGCAAAGCCTTTGCCGGTTTTTCGCAGGATGAACTCGCGGTGCTCGACGGCGTCATGCTGGAGCCCGTGGCGTCCAGGCGCCGGCTGAGACGCGGCGAATGATCGATCCTGCCGCGGGTCCCTTCCTGTTCGACACGAGCGCCGAGGGATGGCTTGCGCGTGGAAACGGCGATACCACGGCGTGGCTGCGGAGATATCTGCGCATCCATTCGGTCTCGGTCTCCGCGGCGACAGTGATCGAGAGGGTGCGTGGCTACAGTACCCTTTGGCGTCGCGCCGTGCCCGAAGCGCGAACGGGAGTTGAGGCTGCCCGCGTCGCATACCTGAGTCGTCTCGCCAATGTTCTGCCGATCGATGCTGCCGTTGCAATCGTTGCCGGGGAGATCATGGCGCTGGTTCCGGATCCGCCGACGCCGCCTCGCCGTTCGCATCGGCTGGCGGAATCCCGGCAGGACCGTCTCGCGCGATTGCGCTTTGACGGCATCGTCGCAGCGACTGCGCTTGTTAACGGGATGCCGTTGATCCACAACAACGCAGCCGATTTTGAGGCCATACGGGGCGCTATCGAAACAGACCCCGACGATTCCCGGGCCTCGGCCCGCTGGAACTCATCCGCTGCTCCGTGTTGGCGTGAACATGGAGATGGATTCCGGCGGCGCGGCGTCGGGTTCGGTTTCGAGCGGATCGTCGGCGTCGTGGCTGAACGTACGCCAAGCGCATCGGGCGTGTGTTTATGACGCTGACGATGCCCCCCGCGCCCGTTGTCACTATCAGGAAGAAGATCAAGTCAGTGTTCGTCACGCCAAGCCGTTCATGCGTGCAGCGGAAAGGCGCCTTACCGACTCCTCAACGAGGGGCTGCACCGCGGTGTGAAACCTGGAGTCCAGAACGCTGCCTGAGGGCCTCACCATGTCGATCAAAACAGCTTCCAGGTAGTCTCGCAAATGGTCAGGCGAAATCGGAAATAAAGAGAAGTCGATCTGTGTACCGGCGTTGACCCTTATGACGTTAAGCGGCGGCGTAAAAAGGTCATCGCCTTGGATCTGGTCATTGGCCGTAGGAAAGCCAGGAAACAGCTTAGCTTCTGGGATCACGACATTCACGTCCAGAACGCACGGGCCGTAGTAGCGGCTTGCCCTTTCGTAAAACAGGGCCGAAACGCCGATGAAATCCAGAAATTGCCGACAGAAATCGACCGGAACGAAATGTGCTCCGGTACTCTCCAACTGGATGCAGGGCGAGATGAATCCAAGACCACCTCGCACGGCAACTCCGAACCGCTGTTCAATGTAATTGCCCGCTCCCCTCCGGAATATCGTGGTTTTCCTTGTTCGGATGATAGGGCCATCAAAGGGGCGGTGCTCCTAATACGTCATTCATGCACTGGACGAATAAATGCTCGGTTTCCAGGTTGAGGCGCGGACCGGAACCAATATGTCGTGGCGAAAGCACGAATCTGTACCACTCCGAGCAGATCAGATTGCTGCCGGGTTTGGTCACGTGAAGCTGGGAATCGTTGCCAAACAACTCCGTCGCAGAGGCTGCCGCTACCAGCCCCGCAATGCTTCGCTTTTCGAGCAGACTTGAGAGTTGCAGGTAGTCTGCCTCGGTTTTCCGTGCCGATACGCGCAGATAAATTCGGTGCTCGTCCCCTCTGGAGTGCATATAAGGCGGGATTTGTCCTTCCGCAACTCGGACAAGCGCCACCTCCTTTGTGGGGTCCTGATCGAAGGTCGGTACCCGAACGGAAAAATCAATTCGAGGTCGAATGCGTGAGAGGAGCATATTCGCCAGCTTGGTCTTCACTTCTACGCCTCTCGGGTCAAAACCTGTCAGTCTCCGCGGCTGGTCATCCTTGCCCTCGACACCAAAGACGATTAGGCCGCCGAAGCTATTCGCGAACGCCGCTGCTGTTTCCGGCCAGTTGTCCTTCTCAGAGATGTCCGCCTTGTAGTCCAGCAGGGGTCCCTCTCTGTCGCCCGCTGTCACCATCGCACGCAGGTCCCGAAGAATCGCCTCGTCGGGATAAATTTTGTGATCTTCGATGTTGTCGAAATACAGGTCGCCCATAATAGAATCGCTGGAATCGATTTTATCCAATCAACCGATGCCCCGCGATTTTCTATGGACCCGACATGATCCAATTTGGAGCGCCGGAAAATCGCCGAAGTTGCGGTCGGCGAGACGGTTCAGATATTGGTCCTGCGATGTTAGGAACGATGAGTCGGCCAGCGCCCGCGCATTTCGCAACGAATTGAGGATCAAAGGCGGCGGGCTTTCTTCGCGGGCACGGCCTCGCACGACAGGTCGAGAGCGCGTGGTCCGAGTGTGTAAGCGCGACGCAACACGTTGCCCTCACGCTCGATTAGCTCTCGTCTCGTGGCGCAGGGCTTCAACTCCCTCGCGGAGGGATGGAGCAAACTGACCAAGCGAACTGCCGGGCATAGTTTCGAGACCTGCGAGAACGCTTTTTGACCTAGTGCCACGACCAGCGATGGGTTCACTATTTCGATCTGACTACCAAGGAATGCTTGGCATTCATCGTGGTACCCCGCCACCGCAGGCATGGGGCCGACCGCACTTCCGGGCTTGAGCCCCATCAGAACGTTGGTGAAGAAACACTGTTCCGGGCATATCTGTGCGTGCGCCAGATATGCAAGCACGATTCCCCAGAAGAACGAATGCGCCTCCCCGCCTTTCAGCATCGAATGATGGTAGCCACGGACGCTGTCGAAATTGTGACCGACGAACATGACGGGCGCGTCGGGGAACAGATCCGGTACACTCCCGAACGGCTGATTACCTCTCCACAGACCTGTGCCTCCGGGGAAGAATGCCGTCCCAGGAATAAGGTCGGAGAGCGTTGAGCCTGTCTTCCGCACTTCGGGGTGGTAGCTCTGGACCAAAAGTTGCATTGACGTCAGCAGTCGCTCGACTATCTGACTGGCTTTGCGGTCCATGCTGACAGGTTACGTTATATACCGATGTCAGGCCGCGACTGATCGCGTTAGTAACGTTAAGTCGGCTTGTGGCCGCTGGTTCCGCTGCTCCGTCCGGTTTGCGCGCCACTCGGAAACTGCGCCGGTTCCGGCCTGACGGGCAGCCCTTTTCCATGAGGATGCGACCCGAAAGCGACTCCGGAAGCGCATCCGGATTCAACCGCGGGCCTGTCGTGACGCCTGCGGGCAGTAGCCACGCCCGTCGGGCGCGGCTCAACTGGCCGCGGCCACCCGCACACCCTTGACCGATTCCACAATCCCGCGCCATTTCCGCATCACCAGTTCCACAAGGTTCAGCAGAATTGCCAGACTGAGCAAAAGAGGCCACAGCCGCGCAGTCGATTCAATCGACTGCCCGCTCGTCTCGAACGCCTGGTCCGGGTCCGGATTAAACCGCCCCCCCGTCGCCAGCGCCACCGATTTCAGCAGCTGCTGGTTGGAACCGTACTCCGTCAGCTCCTCTTCCGGCCTGTACAACCCCACTTCCGGGAAAATCCTGCTCTCGTTCAAAGGCCGCACGCGGAACAGGCCCTGCACCTCGCCGATGCGCACGCGCGCACGATAGTCCAGCGTCGAAACCCGCGCCAACTGAACCGGCTTCCTGAAATCGCCGGGGCCGATCGCATAGATCTCCGGCGGCGTCTCGGGAGCCGCGGAACGGTTCGACAAATGATAGTCCACCACGAGTTCCTGATTGGCCGAATCGAAGCTGGCATTGGCTTCGCTCTCGGTGCCGCGCGGCAAAAGATCGCGGAAGATGTTCGTCCAGAGCGTGTCGAAGCCGGTCCACGCGACCCAGTCGGCCGACCAGCGGCTCTTGGCGTCGGAAGCGAACACCGTCGCCCGCCCCAGCCCGTATTGCCAGCGCACCAGCAGCGGGTCCTTCCCATCCACCTGAAGAACTTCGGTCGCGCTGCTCTTTGGATCGAACCGCACGTAGCCCTGAAGGTTGGGCGCCTTCGTCATGTCGACCTTATCGAGAAGGTCGGAAGGGTGCTTCACATCCACGGCGATGGACTTCTCGATAGCAACCGTGCCGGTGTGCTCTTTCACGTCGTGCAACAGGATTTGTTCGAGGCCGCTCGGATCGTTCAGGAAATAAGACTTACCGCCGGCCGCTGTTGCGATCTTCTCCAGAAACGGCCGGTTCACATCCTGCCCCAGGCCGATGGTGGAGATCGTGATCTTATGGTCCGCCGCGTCCTTCGCGAGACGCGCGCTGTCGCCCTCTTCCGAAATGCCATCGGTCAGCAGCACGATATGCCGGAACGTGGCTTTATCGAAAGGCAGCATCTTCTTGTAGGCCTCGGTCAGCGCGGCGGGGATCTGCGTGCCGCCATCCGGATTGATGCCCGCAATCAGCCTTTTCAGCCGGGCCTTGTCGCTCGCCGGGCTGATCGGCACCGTCCACTGGAACGAGTTATCGAAAATCAGAATGCCGACCTGATCTTCCGGGCGCAGATTCTCCACAACGCCCGTCGCCGCCGCCCGCGAAAGCTCGATCTTCTTGCCTTCCATGGATGCGGATTTGTCGATGACCAGGACGACCACCGTGTCTTCCGGCTCGCGCGGCGGGGCTAGCTTCGCGGGGAAAGTTCGCTCCAACGCGTCTTCGGGCAGATTCTTGCGATCCACGTACATGTTGTTTTCGCCGGCGATCCACAAGGCGCCGCCGCCGCCCTGCACGAACTTTTCAGTGCGCTCTTTATCGTCCGGATTCATCTGCTCGAAGTTGACGTTATTGAAGACGATCAATTGGGTGTCGTCCAGATCGGCGGGCAACGCGCGGGCCAGAGTCATATCGAACTTGTTCGCGGCGAGAAGGCCGGCGATGTGTTTCTCCGAACCCGCCGGATCCTGGGTTATCCAAAGCACGCGAGGCCGGCGGACCGAGAGAGCGGCTTCGAAGCGCGATTCTCCCAGCCCTTCGGCGAGGACGCGGCCGCTGATGTCGATAGCTCCGGCGGCATTCAGACTGGCCCTCATGCGAATGCGGTTTTCACCCGCCGTGAGAGCTACGGCGTGAGTCCCGATGGACTTGCCTTCGGCGTTCAACTCGACTGTGGCGTTAATCGCCCGCGGCGCGTAAACGGTGAGATCGACGGGGAATTGTTCGCCGGTGAAAACGGCGGTCGGCAGTCCGACCGCCTCGGCGAGAATCTGCGGCTTCTGGCGTCCGGCGAGCGCGATCGTATCGATGGGCACACCCAGTTCACGCGCCTGCCAGGCGGCCCGCGTCAGCGCGCCTTCGTTCTCGTTGCCGTCGCTGATCAGTAGTATCCGATGCAGCATGCCGGCGGGCAGCGACGCCAGCGCTTGCCGCACGGGCGCTTCGAGATTCGTTCCCCGGCCATTCGATCCGGCGGTGGTCGCGAGCTTAAAACCGGTTTCCGTCGGCGTGAGCGCGCGCGGTGAACGGGCGAACGGAATCACATCCATCTCGTTCGACCCCTTCGCCGAATCGATCTGTTTCAGAATGTTTTGCTCATGCGCCAGATCCTGGCTGGAAAGGCTGGCGGAAGTATCCGCCACAACCGCCAGTGCCACTTTTCGCTCATTCCACGAAAGCACGGGCCCGGCCAGCGCCAGAGCAACCATCAGCAGCATCACGGATTTCGCCATCAGCGCGAAGTGGCGCCTGTGTTTGTTCCATTCGTAAAAGCACCACGCGAAGGGCAGAATGGAGAGCAATAGGAGCCATGGTCGATCAAACGTCATGCCGCCCTCCCTCCCGCTCCGGCGGCGTCGCCCGCGCGTTCCATGTGCGCGCGAACCACTCGCAGCAGCGCCGACATCTCTCGGCCATACAGAAGATATTCGAGCAGCAACAAGGCCGCGCCCAGCAGCGCGAGCCACGGCCAGAGATCGGTGCCGCGCCGGATGGAATCGTTCCACGCCGGAATGCCGCGGCGCACACCAGCCGGAGGCGTCCACTTCCGATCCCACATTTCGGGGAGCGTGAGGGAGTAGACGCGCTCGGCGTTGGCCGAAATCACGTTGACGCGCGCGGCTTCACCGGTGAAGAACTGAATCTTGCCGTCGTGCAGATTGAACGGCAGATTCGTGCCGGCGTCGGTGACCACCTGCACGTCGCCATTGGCCGGTGCGTTGAAAGAATCGGAGACAGTGCCCGCGGACTGGGCCGCGACATCGACGTCGCGAAACACTTCGGGAGCGAACCAGCGAAGTTCGTTCGCGAGGAGCAACGGCGCAGCGAGTTCATAGCGCAGAGACCCCGCGAACGGATTGAAGCCCATCACGATGATTCGCGCGATCTTCCCTTTGCCGTCGTCGATCACGCGCGCGGCGATCACCGGGCCGCGATCCACTTCGGCTACTTTGATGTCGTTCGTACCGGTTTCGAGAATAGCCGTGGATGGGATTTGAAGATCGTGCTCGCGCAGGCCGGCCGAAAGCGCCTGATCCGGGGCCCATCGGAGTCCGGTCGGTTCGCCCACGCGTTCGCGAATCGAAATCGGCGACTTCTCGGGCGGATCGACCCACAAAACATTGCCGGCTGGCGCTGGTTCCGGGCGGAAGCGGTCCAATATGACCAGTCCGTCGTTGGCCGGCGTATATTCGGCCTTCCGGCGGAACTCGGGAACGACCCGAGGGTCGGCTTCGAGAGCCGGCTTCCATTCTTCCGGCGAGTCCGAGTAGACGACCACATGTAAACTGCGCTGCGCGGGCAACTCCAGAGATGCGTAGTTGTCCGCGGCGAAGGCGTCCTGCGGATAGATTCGGACTTCCAGCAGCCCCGCAGCCTTCGTGTGGACCGGGAAGGTCGTCTCCTGATCGTCCGAAGGCGGGATCGTCAGTGAATGCAGGCCGACGGGCGCGTGTCCCAGGTTCAGCGTGACGTTGACGGTGCGCGCGATTTTGCCGTAGTTGCGAACGCGGACCAGAACGTCCCACGAATCGCGCGCGGCACTGGAACGCCTCGCTCCCACGTTGCGCAGACCGACGTTTTCCGATGGATCGGCAACCTGTAGATAACGGAGGATCGGGACATTCACGGTCGAGCCGGCATCGCCCTCGGCTGCGCTGATACGGCCCGGTCCGTCGTAAACGATTTCGCCGCCCACGGACCCGGTCTGTTTCTGCAACTGGCGGGCAAACTCGATGCTCTGCGTCAGATTGATTGCCGTGGCGCCTGGCTTTGTCTCCAGAATGGCGCGCGCGACCTTGACATGGTTTGACTCCCAGGACGTTGCAGGGGTCGCCAGCGCGTCGGCGCGCAGCAGCAGGACGCGGTCCGATTCCGGGACGGCGCGCAGCCAGGAAATCGCGTTGGCTCGCGCCAGATCCATCAGCGTTCCGTTCGGACGGCCGGGAGCGCCGGCCCGCATCCACGCGCTGGTGTCGATGATGAGAACGTGGTCCCGCCGCGCTCCGGATGCGCTGCCGCCCCAGTGCAACTCCGCGACGGCGAGCAGGAGGAGCAGCATGCCCAGCAACTGGAGGAGGAGGGAAATCGGCTGTTGTATTTTACGGCGGCGGGTCACCGGACTCGGAAGACCCGGAGTGACCCAGAAGCGCAGTGTGGAAACGACCTGTCTTCGACGGGTACGATCGAGCAGATAAAGGGCAATCGTGACTACGCCGATTCCGCCAAAGATGGCGAGGAATTCGCCCAGGTTGAGGTTCAGGAACACGGCGCACCATTAGCCCGCGAGGCACCGGAAAAAGGCGCAGGCCAAAGGCCTACTCCACAAAGCGTCATGCCACGCTCCTCGATTGCAGCAGCTTCCCGAATATCGCGTCCTCGAGCGGCGTCGACGTCGGAATGCCGGCATAGCGCCCCGAATTCCTCATTGCGACGGCGCGGATCCCGGCCGCGAACTTGTCGAACTCCTCCGTATAGCGCGCGCGAGCTTCGGCATCGACGTGGATGTGGAGCCTCGCCCCGCTCTCCGCTTCCACCAGATCGCATTCTCCGTTCCACGGCGGCGTGCGGTCTTCGTCCGACCACAACTGGATCAGCATGAGTTCGTTACCGTAGTCGGCGAGGAACTGCAGCGCTTTGTCGCAACCATTTTCGTCCAGGAAATCGGAGACGACGATTACGAGGCCGCGCTGCGGGTAATCATTCAGGAACTCGCGAACCACTTTCAGAAAATTGGTGGTTCCGCCCGACTTCAGATCTTCGAGAAAGTGCGCCAGCGGCGTGAACCGATGCCTGCCGCCGCCACACGTTTTGCCTTCCTGCAACTTAGTCGCGAACGGAAGAACTTCGATTGTATCGAGGCGAACCAGGCCCACATAACAGAGCGCGCCCGCGAGTTTACGAACGAAATCGAACTTGCCGCCATCGCCCGCCGCCATGGATGCGGAAACGTCGATCAACATGCGAACGGGCACCCGCGGCTCCACCTGGAACAGCTTCAGGAACATCTTGTCCAGGCGCATGTAGGCGCGCCAGTTGACGGCACGCAGATCGTCGCCCTGAAGATAGTGCCGGTGATCGAGAAATTCCTGCCCCCCGCCCGGCAGTCGCGAGCGGTTATGACCGCCGACAAGCCCGGGGAACGACTTCTGCCAGTGGATGGTGAGACGCTCCAGGCGTTCGAGAAATTTTCTGTCGAGAAGCGGAGCGTTGGCCACGAAATTCCTCCCGCTTTACGCCGCCGCCAGCACCGGGACGCCGGAAATGATACTGGCGATAATGTTGTCCGGCGTCTTGCCGTCGGCATGCGCGTCGAAGTTTAAAATGATGCGATGCCGCAGAACGGAAGGGGCGACTTCCTTTATATCGTCGACGCTGAGATGCAGTCGCCCGCGCATCAGCGCCAGAACGCGTCCGCACTCCACCAGCGATTGCGCGCCGCGCGGTGAACTTCCGTAGCGAACATACCGCTTCGTGTCTTCGTGCGCTTCTTTGTTGTCGGACTGGGTCGCCATGACCAGCTGAACGGCGTACTCCAGCACATGCGGCGCAATCAGGATATCGTGGCAGACGGACCGGATATCGAGGATGTCGGCACGATCGAGAACGGCATGAACGGTGGCCTCTTCGCGCGCGATGGTGCGTTCCACGATGCGCGACAACTCGGTGTGCGACGGGTAGGTCACGACGATCTTCATCAGGAACCGGTCGAGTTGCGCTTCGGGCAGCGGATACGTGCCTTCCATTTCGATCGGATTCTGCGTCGCCATCACCAGAAACGGAGACTCCAGGTGGTGGGTTGTCGTGCCGCTCGTCACGGTACGTTCCTGCATGGCTTCGAGTAGCGCGGACTGCGTCTTTGGCGTGGCGCGGTTGATTTCGTCCGCCAGCACCAGATTGGCGAAAATGGGGCCTTCCTGGAAACGGAAACTCTTGTGGCCGCGATCGTCGGTTTCCATGATCATGCTGCCCACGATGTCGGCCGGCATGAGGTCCGGAGTGAACTGAATGCGCGAATAACGCAGGCCGAGCGTGCGCCCCAGAGTGCGCAAAAGGGTGGTTTTTCCGAGGCCCGGAACGCCTTCCAGCAGAACGTGTCCGCCCGCCACAAGGCAGATCAGGACGCCGTCCACAACACTCTGCTGTCCCACGATGATCTTGCCAATTTCCGAACGAACCGCATTTAATTTGGCGACTGCGGGACTAATCGTCGCATCCGTAACCATGCATCGATTCTACTTGATGGAATGCGGTGGAGCCGGTCGCGGGCTCACGAATTCGGAAATGTTTGCATGAAGTTACAATCGCGCGACGAGCGACCGCCGTTCCCGATTTTGCCGCTTCGGGGAAACCCGCGTTTACCCTTAAGCCCGAACATTCGCGACGTTGGTACCGTATGATGTGATCTCCGGCATGTGGCTGACCATTCCCAATCTGTTCACGATGTTGCGCGTGGCGATGACACCGTACATCCTGCTCGAACTGGCGCGCGGACGTTACCTGGTCGCCGGGTGGACGTTCGGCGCGGCGGCGTTCACCGACACACTCGACGGCTTTGTCGCCCGCAGGTTCAATTCGCAGTCGCGCGTGGGACTTTATCTCGATCCCATTGCCGACAAGCTGCTGCTCAGCGGCATCTACATTGGCCTGATGCTCGGCCACGCGATTCCGGCCTGGGTGGTGGTGGTCGTCTTTGCGCGCGATTTGTGGATCCTCGCGTTATCCGGCGTTGCGCTTCGGTTTACGAAATTCCGGGAGTTGCAACCGAGCGCCTGGGGTAAAGCGAGCACGTTCGCGCAGATCATGACGGCCGTCGGAGTCATGGCGGCCCGCGCCTACGGAAATGCGGCGTTCGCGGAGATCTCAGACCGGCTGGTCTGGTGCGTGGTCGCGCTTGCGGCCGTCAGCGCCGGGGTCTATACGGCGCGCGGGGTCCGCTTCCTGCTCATTTCGGGCAAAACCGCGCAGGATTAGACACAACGGGCGGCGAGGCCGCCTCGCACTGGAATCACGCGCACCAGGACTAAACCGTCTGCGTACCAACGGTGTGGCGCATCGGGAAACGGCGGTAACTCAGTTGGCAAATTCAGGAGCCACTCGTGACATGCCTCATGCGGCGAACGAGCGTTTTTTAATAGATTCGTTCGGAGGTGAATGTTTTCCGCCGCAGTTTCCACGAGCGCCGGACGAAACCCGATACTTCGCCGTCAGCGGCGGGTGGTTCGGCGGACGCGATCCGGAATGCGTCGAGCCACTGAACTAAACGAACAGTATTTTCGTAGCAAACGTGGATGAGACCACTTGCAGCGGTAATGTTTATAGCCGTCTGGGCCTGTGAGAGCCTGGCGCAAAACAACGCCAATCCCTCAGCCATTGATGCGTATCTTCAGCCGTACATTCAGAGTGGGAACCTCGCGGGAGACGTTCTGGTTGAGAAGAACGGGAAAGTCGTATTCGAGAAGGCCTACGGCTATTCCGACCGCGAGCGTCGCATCCGCAATACGGCTTCCACAAGGTTTCACATTGCGTCAATGTCGATGCAGTTCACCGCGGCTGCTGTCCTGCGGCTCGCAGACAGAGGCTCAATCAGCCTGGACTGGCGTGTGGGGGATTTCGCTCCGGGCATCGATGGGGCGAACAAAATTTCGATTCGCGATCTCCTCACGGAGCGCTCCGGGTTGCCAGATATCAACGCTCTCTCAGATTACAACGATATTCTTCAACATCATCAGACTCCTGCCAGCCTCGTCGCCAGGATCGAGGGGCGTCCTCTCCTTTTCGAACCCGGAACGAAATTCCTGCATGAAGAGCACTCCGCCTACAACCTTCTCGCTCTCATCGTGGAGAAAAAGACGGGCTTTCCATTTGCCACTGCTGTCGAACGTTTGGTCTTCCGGCCGATGGGATTGTCTGCATCCGGGATCGACGACGATTCTGTGGCGCACGCCTCCGCACTAGCCGTAGGCTATGAGCCGGCAGGGACCTACGGATTGAAACGGGCCACCGCAATTCACTGGTCGGCCAAGACGGGGAATGCCTCAGCGTATGCGACGGCACACGACGAAGCACGATGGGTTGATGAGCTGTTTCGAGGCCACGAACTGAGCGAATCATCGCGCGATACTGTGATGGATCGTGCCCTGACGTCCGGTTATGGCTGGTTCAAAGGCCCGGACCAGCGGCTGGGCGAGACCGCGTACTACATGAATGGCAGAGCTCCGGGCTTTAGCTCGTTCGTCCTTTATCTGCCAAATGCACATATGACCGTCGTTGTATTGAGCAATGTCTATTCGTCGGCGACAACTACCATCGGCTGTGACATCGCTGCCTTGTCCCTCGGTCTTCCTTGCGAGCCACTTCGTATGATGGAACCGCCGCCGAGCCCGGCTGAACTGAACACATGTAAGGGTTTGTTCCGGTTCGGTCCGGACTTTTACCAACCCAACGCAGCGGTTTCGTTGACCGTTGAGAGTACAGAGTTGCACATGCGGTGGCCGTCGGGCTATGTTACCGCGCTCATTCCACTGAGCCGGGATCATTTCGTAGACCGCTCCTACTGGGTGGACGTCAAGGTTGAACGAGATGCATCCGGTCGCCCCACTATTCTCTCTTACGGTAACTTTCAGGGGAAGGCGGCCGGCCCAATGCAATGAAGGGGCGAGGCTTTCATTCGAGTGCGAAGAGGATCGGACCTGATCCGTCGGCAAGCGTTTTCCCGGCTTTCGGATCGGGGCCTGAGGCAGAATTCCTTGCCATCGGATGCTGCATGATTCCGCCCTTCCGGCCAGACGATGGGCGCGCGGATCAGTGATCCCCTGGCGCGCCAAACAAGTCGAGCAGATTTCCGTCGGCTCCAAAAGCCAGTTCTGACGGTTCGCCCAGAATGGTCAGCCGCGGGTTCGACTCAATTTCCGCGCGCATGTTCTCGCTCAGAGCGATAGGCGAAACAGCCAGCGTATTGGGAATCCACCCAATCCGAACGTCCGCCATGTTTGGCTTGCCCAGCGTCGGCGCAATCCGCTCGACACATTCGCGATCGGTCGGAAAGTGAATCGGCAGTTTGCCGCAGCGCGGCGTCGTCGCCGTCAAAACGTTCAGCCAGGTCGCGTTGTTATCGATGGCCGCGGCCAAACGGTCCGTAATCACTTCGGCCATCCCGATGCCGGAAGCGTTGCCGTAGCTCCGGCTGCTCAGCCCGCGCACGAAAATCCGCTCCACGTGCGGCAATCCCGGCCAGGGGTTGATTTCGCCATCGACGCCACGGTTCACGATCTTCGTATCCATGCCCGCGCCGCTGTAGATCTTCCCCATCTCATCGACGATCAGCAGGTCCAGGTCGCAAGGGAGAGTCGCAGCCCAGGTTTTCGACAGCGCCAGCAATTCTTCTTCGCGGGCTTCCATATTGGCCGCCGGAACAGCCGCCAGCTTCGCGGTGTTGTGATAAGCGTCTTCCAGAATTGCCAGCCCACCGAGAATCTTGCCCGAACTCAGCACCTGCCGCCCCACCGAGCGAATCACGGCCTCAAGCCCGATGCGCCTCGCGTGCATGTGGTAATTCTTCGCGCCAGCCCATTTGCCGAGGCCGATCGCCATCATCTTGTACAGGCCGCTCTCGATTTTTCCGGCAAAATCCGTATGCTGCTTGATTCTGCCCACGAGGAAAACGCCGCTTGCGCCGGAAGCGTGGCGGTCCAGGAACACCTCAATGCCTTCCGGAGACCGCCCCAAATCGACAACGTCGAGCGAACTGCGGATCTCGCAGCCCATCGTTTCCTGTGTTATGCCGTAATGCGCCAGAACATCAGTCTGCCCTTCGGCCGTCGCGGCGCCGTGGCTTCCCATGGCGGGAAAAATGAAGGGAACGCACTGCCTGGATTTCCAGAAGTCGACGACGGCCCGCGCGATCACGTCGATGTTACTGATTCCGCGGCTGCCGACGCCGATAGCGACGAGCGAACCGGGCGCAAGACCCGTGCCAAAATCCGATGAATTCAGTTCCCGGCGCACTTCACCGGGTATGTCCGTCAGCCGCTGGTCGGGAAAGTTCTGGCCCACCAGAATCATGCGAGAAAAGGTCACAGCGGAATTATATCAACGGCGGCGCTCAGCCGGAAATCCAAGGCTACCGTATCTGCCACTGTTCGGAGAGCTTGCGCGAGTACTCCTCCGACGCATAGATCTGAAAATCGTATTGAGCGCCATCCATCGGCTGATACGCCTTCATCTGTTGGAAGCAGATATACGCATAGTCGGCAAACCGATGGTAGTGCTCCAGAAACATCGGCGACAGGGTTTCAATCTCCGGTGGCTCCTCGAAAAGACACCGAATGCCGATGGCGCGCGAAAACACCGCCCGCCGGTCGGTGACGCCCCAGCCTTCCAGCTTCGTTTTTACAGCCTCCGGCGGCGAATCCACCACCAGCGCCGAGAAACATTGAGGATTGATTCGCAGCCCCGTCTCTCCCGTCCGGCTCATCTGGTCCATACACTGGTCGATCCAGCGGAAAATGTCCTTGCCGAGGAAGACCAGCATTCGAATCTCCTGATAGCGCCCCAGCACAACGCGCTTTTGCAGTTCCGCATACTGCGGATTCGCCAGCGTCGCCTTTTGCAGAGCGAGGGCTGCGCGCGACCCGTCCAGCAATTGCGCCGTACCAGAATCGCCACCGAAGGGGTGCAGAATCAGCGGCGGCAGCTGAGTCTGGGAATTTCGATGCTTGGAGGGTAATGGCACTCTTTTATGATTATCGGCCAAAACGGCCAGAATTCTATGGCGCGTCCCAAAATATTTACTGCTCAGAGAAGGCCCGATTCACGCCCTCATTAGGTGCCCTCAGTGTATGTTTCCGTACGGTTTCCCGTCGGTCAGCATAGTTTGCGCCGTGTTTCATTCTCTCGGCAATGATCGACGCTTGTCGCCGGAATCTTTAGGCTAATTGGCGCTCAGGTGGCACTGGCGACTGGCGGTCCTGCCCGAGGCGTGGTCCAGGCCCGAATTACACACCGCTTTTAGATCGTCCGCTAGCTTAACTACCTTCCGGCGCAAAATTCAGGCGCTAACTGATTTGTTTTCATGGGCGATGAAGCGGATTCCGTGCGGGAACGAACGGGAATTGCCTGCCGGACAGCCGGAAGCGGCAATCCCGGCGAGCCTGGCGCCGTACGGGGTCTGCGATGTGACAAAGAACGACGGATGGGTAAGCGTGGGAACCGACAACGATACGTCAGCCTTCGCCGCTCAGAGCATCCGCCGCTGGTGGGAGTCGATGGGCGCGAACGCTTATCCGGAAGCCGCCCGGCTTCTGATTACGGCCGATTCCGGCGGCAGCAACGGAGCCAGAGTCCGGCTCTGGAAAGTGGAACTACAGAAACTGGCCGACGAGACAGGACTGGAGATCTCAGTCTGTCACCTGCCGCCAGGAACCAGCAAGCGGAACAAAATCGAGCACCGGATGTTTTCGTTCATCCGTCTGAACTGGCGCGGCAAACCGCTGGTAAGTCACCAAGGTGATCGTCAATCTGATTGCCGCCACAACCACTAAGACCGGCTTGCAAGTCCGTGCCGAACCTGATCGCGGCAAATACCCCAAAGGAATCAAGATCTCCCACCAACAGGTCAACGAGGTCCTCCTCCAACGCGACCCGTTCCACGGAGAATGGAACTGCACCATCCATCCCCGACCAGGCTGAATCGTTCTATTTATTTTGCGACAAACGCTTAGCGCATTTCAGAGGCGCAGCGTGGCGTTTACGTTAACCCCGTGCCGGTGCACCATACGCTGCCGGAATTGTGAGAGCGGTATTTCGCTTACGCCAGGACGCATAAACGGTCCTGGAAACGGGACGAACAGATGTACGGGAACGTTGGGACTTTTCTTGGCGCGGTGAATCTGGTGGTCGTCACCCCTGTTCGGATGGAGGAATACCAGCAGCACAGCGCCCAACAGGTCTCTCCGGCGACCGTCAACCGTGAGACTGCCCCGCTCAAACACATGTTCAACATGGGCGAGCGCTGGCAGATGCATCACGGGGCCAATCCCGTTCGGTGGGTGAAGTTCCCGCCGGAGAACAACCTGCAATTCAAAAACTCTGGGCGAAGACGAGGAACGGCGCTTGCTCGAAGCGTCGCCGCCTTAACTGCGCGAGATGATCCTGTTCGCAATGAATATCGGACTCCGGACGAACGAGATTTTCAATCGGAAATGGGAGGACGTGGATATAGAGCAACGACGACTGAAGATGATGGTGAAGTAGAACCAGCGCCCGCTAAGCATCCCGCTCAACGATGCCGCTTTCGGGGTCATCGAATCGCGACTGGGCAACCAGCACGGGCCATATGTTTTCTACAGCCCGATGACCGGTGACCGCCACAAGGATGTCAAGGGCGCACTGATCGCAGCCGTGAAACGTGCGGGACTGGGCAAGGTAACCTGGCACATGTTCCGCGATACGTTTGCTTCCCGGCTCACAAGAAGCGGCGTAGACATCGTGACGGTGAAAGACCTGCCTGGACATGCCAATATCTGCACGACGGTGCGCTATCCCCATTCCAATGATGATTCGAAGCGCAGAGCGGTCTCGAAGTTGGGTACCTGTGACAAAGTAGTGACAATCGTACCGAGGAGGGCAGAAAGGGCCAACATGGTATAGTGACAGTGACCGCAAATAGCTGAGTTTAAGCCCCAAAAACAACGGAGAGGTGGCTGAGTGGTCGAAAGCAGCGGTTTGCTAAACCGTCGTAGGGTCAAAAACTCTACCGGGGGTTCGAATCCCCCCCTCTCCGCCAGTTTATTTTCAGCAAGATACGGACAAGCCGCACTTTTTCAGGGCAATACAGGGCAAGCGGAGTTACAATGAGTTGTGGCTCTGAACCTCTATCGCCGTCACCAGCGAGGATGCGAGGCACAGTTTCCCGCCGAGTCAAAGACCGGCGAATTTGAAGAACGCAAGCGAGGCTGGAAGCGCTGCGGGTGTTTCATATTCGCGAGCGGAACACTGTCCGGCAAGTTCAAGCGCAGATACACCGGCAAGGGCAATTGGGATGAAGCCAAGGCCGTCGCCGCTGAATGGGAAAAGGCGGGCTCATGGGACGGCGAAACCACCGTGCCGGAGCCATTGCCGCAACCGGCGCAACCGCATCGGGTCACCATCGACCGCGCTGTTAAGGCGTTCCTTGCCGAGCTACACGAGACGCTCGCTTTCGCAACCCACAAAAAATATCGGCTGCTCCTGAAGCGGTTCGTCGAGTTCTCAGAGAAGCGCGGCTACGTGATGATGGACCAGTGGGAACCGTCCGACGTGCGCGAGTTCCGAACGTCATGGGGTGTCAGCCCGCAAACGGCAGGCCGCAACATGAGCATGGTGAAGCCGTTCTTTGAATACAGCGTCGCGAACAAATGGCTCACGAGCAACCCGGCGCGGATGGTCAAGAACCCACGGGGCAGGGATGCCAGCGAGAAACGAGGCGAACAAAAGCTGCCCTTCACGGACGACGAGCTGACGCGCATGTACGCGGCCACGAAGAAATACCCCAACACCTACCGGCACAAAGTGACCGGCGATGACTTGGGCGACTTCATATCGTTATCGGTCTATACCGGGCTGCGTATTTCCGACGTGGCGCTGTTTCACATCGACCGCTTGCGCCCGAACGGGGAGATTGTTGTCCGCACAACGAAGGCCGGGACGCATGTATGCACATGGGTTCCCCAATGGCTTCAAGACCGCATCACTGCGCGAGCCAAGCAGCATGGCCCGCTGATCTTCGGCGCACATACCACCAAGAGCCTTGACGTGATTACCGACATTTGGCGCAGGAAGCTGAACAAGGTTTGGGACCTATGCGGCCCGTGGAAGGAAAAACCGACGCCGCATCGGTTCCGGCATACTTTCGCGCGTATTCTCCTGCAAAAGCCGGGCGTAACCGTCAGGGACGTTGCGGAGCTTCTCGGCAACACCGAAGAGATGATCCGCAAGCATTACGGCGCATGGGTGCCAGAGCGTCAGGCGCGGCTCACGAAGATTTTGCAGGAAGCCTTTGAAGGCAAACCGAAGCTTGTCGCGATTGACGGCGGGCGCGGTTAGCGGGGTCGGGCGGGGCGAGTACTACCCTTTCTGAAACTTCCCTTGGGCGATGGATTTGACTTTGCGCTCAGACCGCGCATCGGCTGCAAATAGTTTTGCCGATAGCGTTTGCAAGAAGTCCTGAATGGCGTCCCCTTCGGCAGTCGGTTCGTCGAAACGCAGTCCGCCCCAGACTCTTAAAATGAGTTCAGCCTCCTTTTTGTCAAAACGGATTGTTATATCAGCGATAAGCAGCACGATAGTGAGAAACGACGGTGTAGGGAAGCAGCGACATTTAAAACCCGTTGAGCAGCCGCGTGTGTATGCGCGACGCCGCGGATTCCGGGACGCTGTAGAGCGTATGCGCTTTTTTGCGACCCATGCGTATCTTAATCACGCCGGGGTCATCCTTGATCAACAGGCGCACAGTTTCGCGGCCAAGACCCCACAGCCGCGCGAGTTCACTGACCCGGTAATGCTTCTCGAAAGTTGAATTCTCGACAGGCATAGGCTCATGCGACCGAAGGCACCTGCGGGCGGTAGGGAAGGAAGGGTTGAGGTTTTGCGCGTAGCTGATCGTTCCAGTCCTTGTGTCCGACAGGCTCCTGCACGATGAATTTCAAATCCTGACGGCCCGACAGTTCCACGGCCCGGCGCACGATTTCTGCAAGCTCGCGGCCAGTCGCATCCGCATCCATCGCGGAAACAATTTCAGAGGACAGCGGCATCCGCGCGACAGCCGCCCGGATCAATTCCGTTTGTTGCGGGTTGGGAGTGCCACCAATCGAGGCGTACCGGGCGTGATTGTCAGGGAACAAAACCGCGTGAGATAACGCGTCGATTGCTCCCTCAGTGACGACGAGCCGGTTATCATCCGGCAATTGCTGAGACAGCCACAAGGCTTTGGTTCCGCCGGAGGCGAAGCCTTTGAAATTGGTATTGCGAATTTCATATCCGCATAATCCGTCCTGATCGAAGTGCGGGAAGGCCGCGTTACCCCGATCATCAATGCGGACCCGGCCAGCAAAACGTTCAAGAGCGAGCAGGGCGCCGGGCAGGGCGCGTTCACGCTCAAGATACGGATGGCCGTTGACGGCATCCTCCATGCGGGCATAGGCCGCTTCGACCTTCATGCGGTCCTTTTCGGTTTTGGGCAGCGCAGGGAAGGAAGGAACCGGGACAGGCGGTTGACCGATCCATGGCCGCAGTTCTTTACGTACCGTGCCGATTGTCACCCTCTGGCGGTGCTGCACGAAATCGACGATAGTACCGTTATCGCGATCATCACGTACCGAGAAATAAACGTAGTGCCCGTCAATGCCGCGCTTGACGATTACCTTGTCATCACTGACCGGGTGACGCATGACCGACGACCCGCGCCAGCTTGCCTTGCCGTCAAGCTGGTAGCCTTGCCCGGCAGCATAGGCCCGGAGATCAATTGCGGTTTTGAAGGTCTCAAGCTCTTGGTCAGTCATAAAACATCTTTCTTCCTACTGCCCACCTGAATCGACGACATCCTACCCGGCCCGATTCTCGGAGCCAAGCGTTTCTGAAAGCTCCGCTCCGGCCCACCGGATTGGATTTCCAGAGGGTAAACGGGGCAGGGGGGATACCCACCCACCGGCCACCCTCGGAAATCGGCACCAGCGGCCACCGGAGCGAGGAATTTCATTGCGTGCCACCCGGCTTCCCGTCAGTGCCCGCGCCTCGTTCGCCGTGTCAGCCGTTTAGTAACCCGGCAGATGATTCGTAATGCGTGTTTCCACGGTTCTTTGCTGGAATCGCTCGGCGACCACAGTTTTCGATCATCTGGAAAAGGCCCGAAGAAATGCCGCTCGATTACGCCGTCCAAGGTTTCGGTCTGATATACCCGCCACTCCGTCGGCAGCCCGCGAATCTTCCAGCCGGGGCTTATGGTCGATACCGTTGTGTGCCCTTGTCTCGGTTTGTTGCTCCAAAAGTATTCCTGCGTCAGTTCGTCGCTAACATTCGGGTTGCGGATAATATCGAGCGCAACGCAGTAGGAGCTTTGACGGCAGGCTTCGCAGCGTCGAAAATCCAGAACGCCGTGAACCGTGCATCCATCGACGACCCAATGCACGACGCCCTTATCAACCGGATATTCCAATGCGTCGATTGCGTGGCAATGCGGGCAATCGCCATCGCCGGAATAGTATTCGGGTTCGCGTTTTTGAGACATGACAGCCCCTTACTTTCTTTCGGTTCCGTCAGAAAGCAGCAGAAGGCTACTCCGCAATTGCCGCGCTTCCGGCGTGACCGCGCGGCCTACCTGCCTGACGCCTTCTNNCCCGCCGTAAATGCCGCCACGGTCGAAAGCATTTCGCGCAGCACAGCGCCGCTATCGGGTTTGAACTCGACATAGACCCCGCCGCTGGTTTCGGCCATGCGCTTGAATAGCGGCTTTGCCTTCAAAGACCGCTTACTGTAGTCGGCGCATTCATGAAACACGTAGAGCGGCATCGAGCGTTCGCCGAGCGTGCGGGCGAGGTCCAGTAATTCGTCGGCATCGTCCTCGCAATGATCGAGGACAAGGACAACGCCGGATACTTTTTCTTTCTCGGCCAGAGCCACCCGCAGCAGCCGGGCAATCTGGGTATAGCCCGCCTCGCAGGACAACCGCCGCATGGCGTCGCTGACCACGCCCGGATCGTTATGCCACGCGCTGGCCCGGCATTCATTCGTCCCGCGATAGTAAACCAGCTTGACCGCGACCGCGCCGACAGCCTTGATGGTGTCCAACATCGCCGCCGTGGCGATCCGCGCGTGAGCCAGACTCGCTTCCCGGCTCCCGGTCAGATCGAGGCCGAAAATCAGACGGCCCGCTTCCCTGTATTTCAATTCCGCTCGCTCCATCTTCGCCAAAGCCTCGTTCAGTAATCGCCGCTCGACATCGAGGGCCTTCTCATCGTTCCGCCATTTCTCAGGTACGTTGCTCATTATTTTTTCCTCGTTATCTCGACCTACCCGCCCATGTACCGCCACCCATGCTTCCGCCGCTCCATTCGCTACGGCCTTCGCGCTCCATAGCGCGGCGTGTGTAATCCGGTGCGCGTTCCTTCTCCGCTTGCGGCCTTGTCTCACGTTCCGGGTGTTTCTGGTGACTCACGCCTTCCGGCTCTATGGCACCCGTGAAGCGCGAATAATCAATTCGTTGATCGGCCATGGCTATCCGCCGCCTTTCACGCGCCAGTGGCAGCAGTGATAGAGGAACTCGATATAGCCAATCGGTCCCACCGGACCACCCGCCACGGCGCAGGCGACAAAGAACAGCAGCACGTTGCCGAAAAGGAACCATTGCGCCGCCTTCAAGTAGCCGCGCTGTATGTTCTCTTTCACGCTGTCCCAATCCTTCCAGTTCATAAAAAGCTCCTTTCAAATAAGCCCTTCAACCGAACACGTTTTCACACCAATCCATGACTTCCAGCACCAGAAACACAAAGAAACACAAAACTTGGAACGACCACGACCGGCCCATGAGAGTAGGTGGCACACGGGGCCGGGCAGGAGGCGGAGCAGCGGCAGCCGGAGGAGGGGCCATGCCTCCGTTCGCGACACGCTTTCGGAAATCGTCGAATTCGCGTTGCCGCCGGAGAAGGATTTCTTTTAACTCGTTCCTCTCTTCCATCAGATTCCGAACGTCACGGGTACGCGCGATTAGTTCCTCACGTAGCGCCGCCACCTTCTCCATGGCCGCTTGCAACTCTGGACCACCTTGCCGCACTGGCTGCATCTGATCGTCGAGCGCCTTCCTGATTTCCGGCAGCTCGAACACATCCACGAGACGCAGGCCCTTCGCAGCGGCCATGCGGAGCATCATGCGGCCCTTTAGCATCGCTTCCGGCTCTGGCGTGGTGCCGGTATCGAAGCCCGCCACGAGCGCGGCGAAACGTTCCGCCTCTTGTTGCGTGAATTTCGGTTGCTGTTGTGTTGCGGGCATAATGCGGCCTCACTTCCAAAGCCAACTGAACCAGCCCCCGGATTTCGTGAAATACGGGTTGTCACGGTACTTGCCCTTCAAATCTCGGCATTTGAAGTAGGGCTTTCTTTTGGCGCGTATGACACCGGGTACTCCGTCACAGAACATGAGCATTTCATCGTCTTGGAGGCCGAAACGAACCTGATCGGGATGCAACAGCGGTCGCGCGGATTGCGTTGCCGAGTCACTTACTATCGGTTCGCCGGTGCGCACATCGATGCTCACGCTCCGGGAATGGCTGAGGACCTCGGTGACGCCACATTGTTTTGCTACGAACTCGGCAGTCTGTTGGTCTCTCACACCGAAATACATAGCGGTCCCTGAATTCTGGACCATCGTTTGCCACCCGGTCTTGAATTGCGCCATGATTTGGGAAACGTCCTGATAAACGGCCCATAGTTGCAAGGACGCGGCACCCGCCGCCATTCCCCAAGCGTCAGCAAGTATCTTTAAATGGCCAATTTGAAACACCTCATCGAGGATCGCGATTACCGGAGCACCCTTTCCTCGCAGGCCTTCCTTGAGCGTGTCCGAGATCATTGTTGCCGCGAGAATCCTGAACCATTTGTGGGTAACCGGCAGTTGATCGAGCGGCAAACAGATGGAAATCACCGTGCCCGGCTTGCGTTTGAGATCTCGAAAGCTTATCTCATCGACGCCGCCCTTGAGGCTTCCAGCAATTGCTTCGTTCGCCATGAAACCGGTCTGGGTATCAGCGGTGCTGACTATGCCGTTCAGCTCCTTGTTGTCTTCAGCGCCAGGAGCCGCGAACCGCGCCAACTTCTGCCGGATATAGGGGTCCGGCGACTTCATGCTTTCGCGACAGAACTCGAAAAGCGAAGCACCGTTGCTTCCGGTAATAACGGTTCGCACGGCGATTAAAGACTTTTCCGCTGGAGTGCCATATTTCGCCAGCGCACCGATGACGCCGGAGATAAGTAGCCGTGCGCTGTTAATCCAGTGGCTATCCGACGAATGTCCGTCCTCGTGGCAGATGGCGTCCGCGAGCTTGTCACAGTCTGCATGGAACGAAAGCGACTTCGGGTCGAGGCTCGACATAGGGTTGAACGACGCGAGCTTCAAACCCTTCATACGATCAAGCCAAATTCCGAAAGGGTTGAGCACGTATACCGCGCGACCGCGCGACTTCAAATAATGCGCGCAGATACAGGTAATCTCTGCCTTGGGGTCGACAATACATAGGCCATAGGACCTCGGCAGCGACAGGATTGCTTCGCAGAGGACAGTTACAAACTTGCCTGTTCTGGCCCCGGCGCATGTCAGAATATGACCGGAATTGTTGATGAATAACTTTCGACCACTGTCGAGTGAGAACCCGATCCGAATTCCGATTCTTTTGAAGAGAGAAGCCTTCTGGATGTCTTCATCGTTGGCGAATCTGGCCGCGCCGTGTACATTGGCGGGACCAAACTTGTACGCCTGCTCAATCCGTTCCCGCTGCGCGGCTTTTCTGCGACTCTCGGCGACGAACAGCCCTCCGAACAATCCGAACAGGCCAAGAACAGCTAACGTTATAGGGTCCATAGATTCCTTTCGTTCTCCTCAGAACCATCCCCGGCCCGACAGGAATTTGCGCGTCGGTTCATCCGCTACCGTTATTGCCGCCGCTACCATCTGTTTCAGAGCGCCTTGAAACTCTGGCGATGTCGCTGCGAAACGGCAAAGAGTCTCGCCCACGTCGGCGAATTCGCGCTTCAGCAATTTTGCTTTCGCTTTCTGATCGCGGACAACTGCCTGATCCAGCTTTGCCTTGTATGCGGCGAACCGACGCCGCATGGCTTCTACTTTTCCGTTCTCGTTTGTTACGTTGATTCTTTTCATTTCATTCACCTCACTCGAAAAATCCGTCTGCCTGATTCCTCCATGCGTAAGTGCCATTCGGTCCGGTTCCCCATAACTCGTCGTGTTCCGTGACCGGCTCGAAATCGAAGCTCGAAATCGTGCCCGGCGGTATTGACCCGCTTTCAGCCGCTGTTAGCGCTGTCTGGTTTGTGGTCACTGGCGATGCCGCGCCGATGTATTTGCGTGACACAGGCTTGTCGTGATCGTTATTCATAAGAAATCCGGCTGAGAGATATTCAGAATTCCTCGCCGGGTTCTATGACGGGATAGAGCGTCAGGTCAGTGAACGCCGACCCATCCCATTGGGCAATGACCGCCGCAGCGACGGCGTAACTGCCGTCTGCTTCGAAGGCAGCGGAACGGCACAAGAGGCTACCGTCCTTGCGCCAAAGTCTGACAAGAACGTGCCGTCCCGATTCTGACTTGTCCGCAGCTACGGCCACCGCAATTTCGTTTTGGGTGGTGAGCCATGCAACCGCTGCCATTGGAATCCACGTAAGTTCGCCCACCGCGAGTATGGTGCTCGCGCACGGGGGCAACTGCACAGCCGTCAAGCTGTCCATGAAGACACTCCTTTTCTGATCGTTCTATTCCGATTGATTTTTGGGCTTGATGGTCGTCCCGCGCCCTGAGAATTTGCTATGGTGGGAGGGGGATGAAAAGGCCATCAAGCCTGACATTCCACGACACGCCCGGTTTCCGAGCCCTACTTTAGACGGTCAGGCTCGGGCCGGGTTTTTTGCTGCTATTTCAACTCGATAAGTACCCCCAAGAGATTAAATTTCCTCGCGTCAGGCACTTTGAAGCTTGCGCCACGCTGAGGTCCGGTTTAATTTGTCGGAACCCTATGCAACCACACTGTGGAGCCGTTCCTGCGTGCAGCAGCCGATCCCGCTCAATGGCAGATTTTTTTATTCCCCTGAACGCGCTTCGGAGATCATCGGGCTTAACCACGCGACTCTTTTCAGATGGGCGGAGGCCCAAGTTAGTCAATACGGTCATCCGCTTAACACTGTCAAATATCAGCAGCACAATTTGATCGACGAGATCGATGTACATGTTATGGCTGCGGTGCAAAGGGATTTTCCGCGAGGGCGAGGCCACATTCCCTCTGCGAAGCGTGAACAAATGAAACGCTACGCAGCTCGGGTCCACGCAACGCTGACCCCGCGTTCTTAGTAGGCGCTTCTGCTGAAACCTCGTGACAGGCACACGTCTTCCCTAACACGATCATAGGGACAAATTCAAGCGCAAGTCAAGATAAGTACTAAATAATTCAAGCACTTATGAATTAAGTTCTTCGGGGGGAACGTACATTTATACATTTAACATTTTTTACGGCGCACCGCAACCGACGGCATTCTTTGCAATGTGGAAGACCTAAGGGCGTTGGTGAAACAATCCTAATACAAAATGCATCAGTTATCACGGGAGCGTACTCAGTGCATGACATGCGGGAACGAAAATTCACTCTCGCTTTTTTCTCCCTATTGCCTATCCAGCCCGAAAGACGCGGCCTCCCGGTTGGAGAACCAATGGAAGACCCGGCAATTCTCAAACTGAGCTTTGAGAATCCGTATACCTCGACAAAGGAGGGCGGCAGGTAGTCACCCGTCGGGGCAAGGCGTTCATGCACTTTGCTCCTTCCTCATCGGTACATGCAGCCTCGAAATCCAGTTGCGCGTCTTTCTTCCTACTGCCCAAGCTCCCCACTATCGGCTTGCGGCGCTGTAAGTCGCTTTAGCGCCTTGTCGCTTGATGTTATGTNNGTCTCGTCTGAAAGCCAGCCCGCGAAGCGGACTGACTTTCCCGTATTTCGACGGCGGATTATTCCGCAGCCGAAATACAAAATCGCTTGCGGCGTTTGTGATTCTTCGATTCAGTCGCCGTATGAAAAACGCAGATAAGGCAGGCAGCAAGTTGTCCGCGTGTTCCACGCGGCCACAGGGGAGGCGCATAAGCGCCTTCCCTGTAGGACAACTTGGCAAGGGGGAGGCCCCCCATTGCATCCCCCTTGCCGCTTTGCGCGGCATGCGGAAACCGTGCCCGTTTCCGCGCCATTCGGCTTATGCAGCGTCGTTGCGCCGTCATGGTTCCGCGAGGTGCGGCCATGACGCCTTACGACAACGCGCCGCCCGTTTCCCCGTCTGGCGGGGAACCCGGGAGCGCCGCCGCACACCCGCATGTTGCCAGCGGACGCAGCGGCAGCCAGAACCGCCAGCGTGTCAGATCATGGCGCATCGCCTTGACCGAAGCCGAGGAAGCCATCGCCATCGAACGCGCCGCCAGTAGCGGGCTTTCGCGCTCCAGCTATGGCCGTGCCGTTCTGTTGGGAACACCCGGCCCCCGCGCGAAGCGGACGCCGCCGCTTCACGCTCAGTTATTCGGCCACGGCATCGCCGCGCTTAACCGCGCCGGGAACGTGGTCAATCAGTTTGCCCACCGGCTAAACGCGGGCGGCGCGGTCATGCTCGGGCGCGAATGCGCCGCAGCTATAGCCGAAATCCGCGACGCCGCCCGCACCATACGCGAGGCCGTGGGCCGCAAGGAACGCAATGATCATCAAGGGGAACAGGCATAACAACGGCGGCAAACTCGCCAGCTACATGATGAACGGCGACGCCCGGAAGGGCGAACGCGCCGAGCTTTACCAAATGAAGGAATTCGGGGAAGCCGGGACTATCGCCGACGCGTTCCGCGATCTTGAAATCATGGCCGAGGCGACCAAGGCCGACAACGCGTTGTTTCATGTTCAAATCCGGTTGCCGGACCACGAACGGCTGACCCCCGAGCAATGGGAACACACCGCCGACCGGACGGAAAAACGATTAGGTCTGACCGGCCAGCCCCGCGCGATTACGTTTCACATCAACGACCGGACGGGCGAACGGCATATGCATGTCGCTTGGTCACTGATTGACGCCGAGGAGATGAAGGCGAAGCCCCTGCCGTTTTTCAAATTCCGGCTCAAGGCCCTTGCCCGCGAGTTGGAAGTGGAATTCGACATCACGCGGGTGAAGAACGAGCGGGACGGCCCGATCCTTTATGCGGCGACGAAGAATGAGCAGCAGCAGGCGCAGCGTCTTGGCGTTGACAAAGACGCGATCCGAAACACCATCCGCGCCTGTTGGGAGCGTTCCGATAACGGACGCGGTTTCGATGATGAACTGGCGAATAACGGCTTGATCCTCGCACAGGGCACCCGGCGCGATTACGTCGTGATCGATCATGCGGGAGGGTTACACGCCCTCGGCAAACGCATTCTCGGCGTATCGGCGGGCGAAGTCCGCGCGAAGCTCGCCGATCTTGACCGCGCCCAAATGCCAACCATCGAGCAGGCCCGTGAATTTATGCTCGACCTGCCCCGCGACCGCGTGGACAAGCTCACGCGGCAATTGGCGGAAGTTCAAAAGCAACTCGCAGCCGAACAGGAATATACCCGCCGCGACCCCGTCCGCGATGAAATCCAGTGGCAGGATGCGTTAGACAAGGCCGCGATTGCGAAGGAAAACAGAGAGCGGCAATTCGTGGAGCCGAAGGACCGGGAGAAAGAAGAAACACGCGCCGGGCGCGAACAGACACAGCCGGGCAGTAGGGAAGAAAAAGTTTGGCCCATTCATCCCCCGCAGCATCAATCATGGCCGGGTTTCGAGAGGGCCGCGACCGAGGCAACCCGTGACGACCGCGTGGAAAACCTGAAAGGACCAGCCGCGCATGTGTGGACGGCATGGCAGCAGAGCGACAGCGCCCAAGCCTTCGCCGCCGCACTCGATGATAAAGGTATTACATTCGCCGCCGCGACCGGCGAGGAAGCGCAAAGGAGCCACAGAGAGGCCGAGTTTGCGAAAGCAATCGGCAACCGTGCCCAGCGCTTCAAGGAACGTGAGATTGTCATTGTCACAGAACAGCGCCCGGAATACCGGCGTAACGGCGGGATCGTCGAGCCGCTCCGCGTCCATAAGATCGACCAGTCCCTTGCTACCAAATTTGTGAAGGGGTTTGATAACGGAAGCCCGTTGCCGGGCATCGACGACGCCTTGAAGGTATCGGACAAACGAGCGCAGCACCGCGCCGCCGATCGAGAAGCGATCCGGCTTGAGAACGCGACCAACATCAAAGACTTTTCCCGCACCGTCGCGAAAAATATCAAGGCACCGGCTGCGGCCCTCGGGAAAACGGCCATCGGCGTTGGCGGTGTCCTTCATTCCGTCGCCGATGCTTTTGGTTCCCTGTTTGCCCCGACGCTCACGCCGCAGGAAGCACAGAAGGCCGATAACGCCCGGCACCGGCGCGAGGCCGAAGCGGAAGACAGTATCGACTATTCGCGATATACCGCCGAGGCTGCGCGGCAGCGCCAGCAGCAGGAGAACGAACGCGAGGCCGAAAGACAGCGACAGCGTGACGGAGGCGGGCGAGACCGATAGGAGCTTCGGGTATCGGGAACCCCGAGGCGACAACCAGAGCATCCCGCCAACCGACCGGAAACCGCCGCGTGTCGTCGAAACGCTCACAGTGACCGGCGCTTTCCGAATGGCCGCACAGATCGTCACGAAACCACTACGCGCTATCCGGCGACAGTTCCGCGAGCTTGCCGCATGGCTGACCAACCGGCACCCGGCCCCGCAGCCGGAAAACCGGCGCGAAGAGAGCGCCGGCGACGGGTTCAGGTTTCCGCCCGTGCCGGACGCAGCGCCGCTCTTGTGGGATACGGTCAGATGGCAACAGCACCGCGCGAATTACAACCGCATGCGCCGCCTTGCCCGGAATGTCCGGCAACGCGCACAGCCGCGCCGTTCACGCCCTCTTTTCCCGCGCCCGCGAGCATGATAAGAACAGCCCCATGACCGCGAAGAAACCACCGACATACCGCGCCTATTGCTCCCTGCGTGCAGGGCGTCGCGCCGCAGGCCGCTGGATCGAGACGGGCTTTGCAACCGTCGCCGATGATGGCATCGGCCTCAAAATCTACCTTGAGACTTTGCCGGTAAGCGGATTCGACGGCCACATCCTGCTACGGCCAGTTGACGCGAAACCAGAAATGCCGTTTCCGCCGGACCCGGAAGACGAAGACGAAGACGAAGAAATGCAACACACCGTTGCCGATCCTTCCGCCCGCCACTAGGCGGGTTCCCGACGCTTCCCTTATTTCGGTTTATGGCCTTCGCGTTTACTGGCAGCGCCGGGACGGAGCGGCCCCACTGGCTTTTCTCCATGCTTGACCAAAAGCAGATCGACCATTTCAGCGGCGAGGCGCGGCCCGGAACGCGGCCCTTGTTTCGCCTTGAGAATTTCAAACGCTTGCGCCGCATCCGGCCTTAACCGGAACATTTTATTCACGAACTCGGCTTGCGCCGGTTCTTCGTCGGGCGTGCGTTTGGAAGTCATTGAAACCAATGATTATAGCGTTCAAGAACTCTCGGCAAATAAGGACGCTGTAAAAACAGAGCATGGTACACATGAACATTCTTTAATTACAGAATACTTGAATTACAGTCATACAGAATTCTAGAATTACAGAATACGGCGGGACTCGATCCGGCCACATTCAAGGAAGGTGTATGACACGCAACGGATTGTTGTGGTTTATCTCTCAAATGCTTACGGCCTGCTTATTCTGGCAGGCCAAAACAAAAACCCGAAACATCCGCCTACGCCAAGGCTACGGCGGACAGGCAATTCTGACGACGATGATACTGGCCGGGGCCGCGCTGGCGACGCCGCACGCGGCCCAGGCGCAAGGTCCGGGGTGTTACGTCGCTGATAATTATCTGAGCTATCCAGTAATCTGTTTGGGTGCTGACGCGTCCACCGGCAAGTCAATAGGCGCTCCGAGCGACATCCCCGGCAGCCCCACGGCAGGCGATCCGGTTGATGTGGCGAGCGGCAATGTGTTTCTGCACGTCATGGATTACACGACGCCGGGCCAGAACCCGCTTCAGTTCATCCGCTACTACAACAGCATGGCCGATTTTTCCAACCTTAGTACTTTCACTGCCGCTCTCGGCTCTTACACCGCCATCCTGTATGACAACCAAGTCACCGCCGCTCCGTTGAATTGGCGCACCAACTACGACCGCTATTTGCAAATCTCGCCCGATCCCAGCCCCACAACCGTTATCGCCGAACGGGCCGACGGCCAGCAAATTACGTTCACGCTGATCAGCAGCGTATGGACGCCGGATACCGACGTGGATTACACGCTGACGAATTCCGGCTCGACATGGACGCTGACGGACCATAACGATACGGTCGAGGTTTACAACGACGCCGGGAGCGGCGAAGGCGTGCTTCAGACCATCACCTTGCGCAACGGCTATCAGCAAACCATGTCGTATACCGCCGCGACGGGTTGCGCGGGCGGCACCGAGCTTTGCACCGTCACCGACAGCTATGGCCGGAGCCTCTCTCTCAGCTATACAAGCGGGTTGCTGACCTCGGTATCGACGCCCGATTCCCTCGTTGTCAGCTATGGCTATACTTCTTACGGCGCTCTCGGGTTCTACATGGGGAGTGTCGGTAATATGCTCACTTCGGTTTCGTACAACACCAGCCCGACGACGAGCCAGACTTACGCCTACGCCACCACGTCGCCATGGCCTTACGAAATCACCAGCATCACCGACGAGAACGGCAACACGGCGGCAAGCTGGACCTTTGACGCCGCAGGCCGGGCGGTCAGCAGCCAGCAGGGCACCGGCGGTCTTGACGCTAACTACACGACTTTCTCCTATAACACCGGCACGACCACGGTAACCAATGCCTACAGTGTGGCGGACACATACAATTTCAGCACCTATCAAAACGTGCCGAAACTGACGGAGATCGACCGCGCATCGACCGGCACCACGGCAGCCGCACATGAGTATTTCTACTATGACGCCAACGGGTATCTCAGCGAGAAGAAAGACTGGAACACTAACCAGACCAACATCACGAACGACAGCCACGGCGACCCGACGAGCATCGTGCAAGCCTATGGCTCATCCAGTCCGTCCGTATCCCGCACGACCAGTATCACCTATGACGGCACATGGGTTCATGAACCCGACTGCATCACGACGACGGGCAACACGCTCGCCTTCACCTACGACGGTAGCGGCAACGTGCACTACCGCGCAGAAACCGACACGGCGGACGGCGGCACCGCCTGCGCGACCAGTTCCGGCACGTACACGCGGGTATGGACAAACACATGGGGAACGGGCGCGAATATTGGATTGCTAACGTCGGTCACCGACCCGCTTTCGCATGCGACCAGTTTCGGCTACCCGGCGAGCGGCTCGAATACCGGCATGCTGACCTCGATCACGGACGCGCTCAGCCATACAACGACGGTCAACACCTATACGGGCGGCGGGTTGCCGACCGAGATCACCGACCCGAACGGCGTGGTGACGACGCTGGCCTACGATGCGCGGCTGAACCTGCACACCCGCACGCTCGACCCCGGCGCGCTCGCCGGAGGCCCCTACGTGACCAGTTACGCGCATGACGCGGCGAACCGCCTGACACAGGTCACGTTACCCGATAGTTCGTATCTCCAATATGGTTACGACGCGGCGAACCGGCTGACGACGATTACCAACGCGCTCGGGGAATATATCAGCTTTACGCTGGATTACCTCGGCGACCGCACCGTGTCGAACATCTATAACGCCGGCAGCACGCTTACCCGCAAGCACACGGCGACGTTCGACGCGCTGGGTCGCATCCTCACCGATCTCGCATGGACGACCAGCATGGCGTCCAACACTACCACTTACGCCTACGATCCCAACGGCAACGCAACGAGCATCGAAGATCCGAACGGCCACACGACCTATCCGTATTACGACGCGCTCAACCGTGTATACAAGATCAAGGACAGGCTCAGCAATTACACCTATATCACCAGTGACGCGCACGACGCCGTAACGCAAGTGACCGACCCGAATGGCAACGACACCAACTACACCCGCGATGGCTTCGAGCGGGTGACGCAGTTAGCCAGCCCGGACAGCGGCACGTCCAATTATGTCTACGACAAGGCCAACAACCTCACGCAGAAGACGGACGGCGCAAGCGTGGTGACCAACCGCACCTTTGATGCCGTCAACCGCGAGATAACCCGGACCTTCCCCGGCAATTCGGCGGAGGACGTGTACAAGACCTACGACCAGACGGGAGGCTACGGTTACGGCGTCGGCCATCTGACGACGATGACGGATGCGGGGCAAACGCTTTACATCGGCTATGACGAGCGCGGCAACGACATCGTGGAACTGCACACGCTTGGAGCCTACAACTTCGTCATCTTGAAATCCTACGACGCCGCAAGCCGCATTAATGTGATTACGACCCCGGACGGCTACTTTGCGGGATGGGGGAGGGACGCGGCGGGGCAAGTGAACTGGATAGCGTACAGCACCCCCCTCGCACCGTCCACACCTGTGGCCCTCGTTGGCAACGGCAGCAGCACGTTCATCACGCATGAACCGTTTGGCCCGGCCATACTCCTGCCCTTCCAGAACGGCATCACGCGCACCAATACGTATGACCTCGATTACAAGCTCACCAACACGACCGACGAGAACAGCACGCCGACCGCGTTTCTCAACCTCAGCTATGCTTACGACGCGAACAACAACGTCACCGGCATTACCGACAGCGTGACCGCGGCGAACAGCCAGAGCATGACCTACGACTACATGGACAGGGTTCTCACCGCCGCAAGCGGCATGAGTGGCTATGGCTCCTATGTGTGGACGTGGGATGCGAACGGCAACCGCACGAGCGAGACGCTGAACGGCGGGACGACGGATACCTATAGCTATTACACCAACACCAATAAGCTGGACACGACCAGCTACAGCGGCTTCGGCGTAAGCTATAACGGCGCGGGAGCAGGCACCGCCATCAGCCAATACAGCTCGTCGCTGTCCTGCGAAGCGTGGAACCAGTCCGAGCAGATGCTTTCGGAGACTTTCGCCCCATGCCTCACGTCGCCGGCCGCCGTCATCTACGCATATGACGGCTTCGGGCAGCGGCTTGGAAAGACCGCCGCCGTCGGGACGGCGTTTTTCTACGGGCCGCTTGGCAACCTGATGGAGGAAACCAACACGGTCGGACAGACCACGGATTACATTCCGCTCGATCCGTCCTCGCCGCGTGACGCCTTCTATCCCGTGGCGATGATCGGCGTCCCCGGCATTTACCCCGATACGTATGACGTTTACTACATCCACGCCGACCGGCTCGGCACGCCGCAAGTCGTGACCGGCCCCGCCAGCAGCCAGACGGTGCAATGGAGCACGACCTATACGCCCTTCGGCGCGACCGGCACCATCACCAACCCGAACGGCATCACGCAAAACCTGCGCTTGCCCGGAATGTACGCCGATCCTGAAACCAGCCTCTACCACAACGGCGCACGCGAGTACGTTCCGCTCACGGGGCTGTATTTCAGCACCGACCCGATTGGCCTCGCCGGAGGAATGGCGACGTATCAGTATGCAAACGCCAATCCGTTCAGGTTCCGCGACGTGTACGGGCTTGATCCCGGTAGCGGCGGTTGCGGCCTGTCCGATCTCTGCTACGGCGGAGGAAACGGATCAGGGGGCGGAGGCTGCCCAAGCGGTTCCATTCTTTGCAGCGGCTCTGGCGACAGCGGGGGCGGCGGGTTGGTTGGACCTACCTGTGCATTGCAGGATTTGTGCTACAGCGGCGGCGCAAGTGGCGATGAGTCCGGCGGCGGGGGATTGTGCATACCAGCCTCTTCAGCAAGTGGTGGCACGGTCGGTGGGTGTTCTGGCGATCCATTGGGACTTGGGGCGCTTCAATCGAATGCCTCCAATTCTGACACTGCCGTTGGCTCTTACGATCCCCAATTGCCAACACTCGGCGACTTAGAAGGGTATCTGATGGATCAGGCTATCGATAAGGGTATTGGCTACCTCACTGACCTTGGCCAAGGCGTCGGCGGCGGGATGGAAGGCTCATTATCGCTTGCCAAACCGGCGATTAAGATGGGACAACAATTTAGGCAAGGCCAAGACAGTATCACCCAACAGATAGCCGATTGCCATAATGATGGCTACTGTATTGAAAAGGTAACAAAATCACCACCCCAACCGCATTAAATCCCTGACCCTTAATCAGAGGCCGAAAGCGAAGTTGATTTCTTCAACTTCAACAGCGTTTCGGACTCTGCTTTTTCGTCAGGCGTCATTTGACCGGCAATCTTATCCAGATTTGCTTTTGCGGGCTTAATGTCTCGCTCCGCCGCCAAGCTTGACCACACATAGGCTTTTACTAAATCACGCGACACCCCCCTCCCGGTTGCGTACATACCCCCAAGTTCAAACTGCGCTACGGGGTGTCCCTGCTCCGCAGCTTTTAGATTCCACTTGGCCGCCTCCTCATAATTCTGCGGAACGCCCGCTCCCGCCTCATGAGCTTCGCCAAGGTTATTCTCAGCCTGCGCATCTCCCTGTGCAGCGGCTTTTCGCCACAATTCTACTGCTTTGGCGTAATCCTTCGGGACGCCACGCCCACGATAATACAAAATTCCCAAATCAGTTTGAGCTTCCGCGTCTCCCTTTTCTGCGTCGGCTTCCAGCTTCGCCAGTTCATCTTTTGTTGGGATTTTAGATACCTGAACCGGAAGATTCCACGTACTCGCATCATCCGCTTTCATTGGAGCATCATCCGCTCTTACTGAAACATAACTAAACGCGACTACCGCGACCGCAGCACAAACGATCAAAGCTGTTCTCATGACCAACGGGCCTCCCTTTCCCTGTCCCGGCAGTTGTTCCGGGGCCATCGCTTTATAGCAAAGCGGCCTCATCCTTTCAACCACCCCCGCCGCGTTTCATATTGGGTAAGTGTCGCATCATTGTGGTAAGGCTTGTAAACAGAGGCCATCAGATGTTGCAGATGTCTGTCGCAAGTGTGGGCACCTGAAGCCGGGGCAGCAGCCCACGTAATCCTGCCGCCGCCTTTCCCGGTTTTGGTCAAGTTCTGATTCAACTTCGGCGGTAAGGCGATTTGCACTCGCCAAATACTTCTTAAGAATGATGTACGTATATGCGTAGGCGTCACACTCCGCGTCGCACCTGTCGCTAAATTTGCCCACTTGTGTCTTCTGCCATAAATGCCGCATTTCGTGCGCCGCGACGAATGCGAGTTTTTGGAATGGCAAGTTCATCAGAAGCCATATTTCGTTGGCAACGGCCCTCGGTGTATATCCGTCCGGCTCGTCGGAGCATCGAAGGTCCGAGCATGGAATTCGTGCATACGTGGGGTGAATGGCTGGCGATGGCGTGCTGTAGCTATTGAAGGCAGCGGCTACAACGGTCGGGTCCGCAGCGCGCAGCCAAAGTACGTTCGGACGGGTTATCTGCAAATCTACACAGACGCACTCGATGATGTTACTTGCCTCTTCGCAAAGGCGAGAATCAGATTTGTCGAAAGCGACTTTTTCGTAGCAAAAGCATTTAAGAACCCAATCCCGGTGATCGATCTCAATCTCACTCAAATCCAAATTCTCCCCTACTTCCCCGACGTGTATGTCATCGTTGCGGCGCGGTCGTGTCACTCTTTTCGGCTTCAAGAGCCGCCATGCGCAGCGCGGTGTAGTCCGGCGCTTCCATTTCGATAGCCGTGCGCTTTTTAACGGTGTATCCCGGATGACGATCAACTGCGATCTGGAATGTTAGCTCAAGAGGATCGGGATGTCCGCCCGTAAGACCGAGGTTCACCCCGTTTTCTATCGTGACGGAAGGCGATGGTTTCCCAAGGTAGTAGCTGTGAACCAGCAAGGTGATGTCCTGCGCTCCGTCTTTAGTCAATGTCGCGAGAAATCCAACTGTAATCGTGGGCATAAATTATGCGCCCCTTGTAAAGAAAGTTTTTGGCTGGCAGATTGCAGGATTGATGCGTGAGTACGACTTCATAGTAACAGGTTTATCTGGCGAGGTATTTTCGGGGGCATTCCCCGGAACCACTATCGACAAAATAAGGCATTTCGTCGATAGTCCAAAAGCCCCCTGCCCGTCATACAAGGGTTTCCGGGGCATCCGCCACGGGAAACTCTCGACAAAATGATGAACGGACGCAAAAGCGCAAAAACGGGGCGGGAGCCACTCGCAGGCGGTAGGAAAAAAGTCGCTTGGCAGGACGACGGTGACAGCGACCGGAAGCACCTCACCGGGCGCGAGGTTGAACGGTTGATCGAGGCGACGAAGAGCAGCCGGAACGAAGCTCGCGACCGTTGCCTATTCCTCCTGATGTTCCGTCACGGCTTGCGCGTCTCGGAAGCCTGCCAGATGAAAATCGATCAGGTGGATACCGAAAGCCGCGTGCTGCACGTCGCTCGATTGAAGGCCGGGCTATCGACGACGCAGCCGTTGCGCGGCGATGAGTTGAGGGCCATCGGCGCATGGCTGAAAGAACGCGCCCGGATGAAGCCGACCGGCAGGACCTTCTTTGTCAGTGAGCAGCGGAAGCCGTTGCACCGATCCACGGTCAATCTGGCTTTGCGAAAATACAGCGCCGCCGCATCCCTGCCCCTGCTCGCCCATCCCCACATGCTCCGCCACGCTTGCGGCTTCGCCCTTGCCGATCAAGGCGCGGATACCCGGCTCATTCAGGATTACCTCGGGCATCGGAATATCCAGCACACCGTCAGGTATACTGCCACCAATCCGGCACGGTTCGAGAAACTGTGGCGTTAATAGAGATGGACGATCAAGAAAAACTGCTACGGCTTCTTGACAAAGATGTCTTGAAGGAAAATCTCGCTAAGGCCGGTCTGTACGTCCTTGCCTACGAGATGCTCAAGGACGCGATCATCGACCGTCCGAAGGGGTTCTTCACTATGGGCCGCCCCACAGATGAACACTACAAGGAGGTCGTATTAAATCTCCACCCAAGAAATACACTCATCGCGTCATTGCGATGGTGGCAACAGGCCGGAGTCTTGACGGAACAGGAGTTCCAAGATTTTCTACAGCTTCGCGAGCATCGAAATGAAATCGCACACACCCTCCCGAATCTCTTGCTCAAGCCAGACGTTCAAATCGATGAACGCAAGCTTGTCACCATATATCAGTTGCTCGTTAAAGTTGACCGCTGGTGGTTAATGGAAATCGAGATTCCCTGCAACGAGGATTTCGACGGGCAGGAGATCGACCCTTCCGAAGTGCAATCGGGATACATGAATTTTCTGGGCTATTTGATTAGCGTTTTGTATCCGGCCAATGACTCGCGGCAGGATCGCAGTGCGTGAACCGACCGCCGCTTTGCCGCGATTTGTCGTACAGTAGTGGCCATGAGCATTTTCGACCAAATTTTACTCGCCTTTGGCGGTGATGCAGTACTCTTGACCGTTTTGGCATTTCTTGCTCGTTCGCTGATCCAGAATTTGTTGGCGAAGGACCTGAAGAAATTCGAGTCCGACTTACAAAGTAAAGCTGCCACCGAGATGGAACGTATTCGTTTCGACTTGAAGGCCAAGGGCGACATAGAACTTGAGCGGGTTAAGAGCCACTTACAGCAGATGGCGACTGAGCATCAAGTCAGATTTTCTAATCTTCACGAGGAGCGGGCGAAGAGAATGGCTGACCTCTATTCGCGAATTGTGAGGCAGTCTATCGATTCGGAATTATACGTATACCAGTTCGGAGAGGTGAACCGGCAGGAAGGTTTTAAGGAACTCGAACGAACATTTTCGGATTTGTATTTCTTCTTTGAAGCGAGCCGCATCTATCTTCCCGAGCAAACATGTCAGTTGCTCGACAATATTATCCGTGAGATTCGCAAAGCCGTCGTCGCGGTCTATAGTTTCAGTGGAGTGAACGACTTCGCGCGGGCTGACGTTCTGGAACAGAAGAGCAGGACCTTTACGGCGGCGCTGGAAGCGTGCCAACAGGCAATTCCCGAAGCGCGGAAAGCTCTGGAGAGCGACTTCCGGAAGCTACTTGGTGTAGAGAAGTGATGGGATTTACTTTCGTTTTTGCCAGACGCCTGCGTTCCCCGCCAACGGGACTTCGCTGGTAACCGGAGCATCGTGCGCTACATTCTGGCCCATAAATGTGTTAGGTTCGCAGCATGTTTGACGTGCACGCACATGATAGCGGCGTTCCCGGCACCCAAAGTAACGCCCTTCGGCGCTGTTGTCGCTACTGCATAGGCACGGAATGGGACGCCATTACATCGACATCGAGCTTGACGCAAAACACCACGCAACCGCCAGCCAGAGACTCGAGCAGTCGGACTGAACGCCGACCCGCCCTCGTCGGCAACACCTGCGCGGGTTTTGGACCTGCGACGAAAATTCGGCTCGACACGAATCAGAGAAGGATTCAAACTCCGCCGTTACGCGGCGCGGTTGCCGCGTCTTGCCTCATAACTTTTCGGTTAAACGAAGCCCAGAAACAGCAAAGCCCGCCAGTGGCGGGCCGTACAGTCCGGTGTAAACCGGGGAATCTCAAAGTCTGTCGCAAGACCGAATTTCCCCGAAATCAACGCCCAAGTCAAGCGGAAAAATCTCACTTCCGTTAACGGGTCGTTTTGCGCCGATTTTCGGCCCTTCCGCGCGGGTTCAACCACAACCCAAGGGAGGATTCCATGCAGACCAACAGCCTTGTACGCCCGACAAGCCATGCCGAGCGCGTTAGACGCCGGACCCAGCACGTTTCCGCGTGTCTGCCCTTTGTTGCCGACCTACGCAACGGTGTCACGTATGCGCCGTGGCCGGTCTGGTCCGGCAGCACGACGAAGAATGCGCGTTTTGTGCCGATGTCAAAGAAGGCCGCCATTCGCATCTACCACAGGGCTGTCGAATGGAACCGGCGCGGCAAGCTCGCCGGACGGCATGGTGGCCTGATCGGAAGCAATGTACTGCTCGTATTGCACACGTTGATTTTCGATTTCCTCAATCACAGAACGGGACGCCTCGATCCGTCCTACAGCGCGTTGCAGCGAACGACACGCCTGTGCCGCCAAACAATCGCCTCGGCGCTGGCAATTCTAAAGCAGCTCGGCATCATCAACTGGATGCGGCGTTGCTGCGAGGACCGCGACGAGTGCGGGCGCTTTGCTCTTAGGCAGGAAACAAATGCATATGCGATCCTGCCGACGACGCAGTGGCGCGGCTACGTTAGCGCAGATGAAGCAGGATCTCCGCATCCGGCAACTTGGGGAGCCTGCCCGCCCCTGCCCTCTCTCATTGAACAGGCATGCATCGACAGGCAAGAAGGCCGGAGTGTCGCGGCAATCGTGGCCCAACTTGAGAGCGATCCCCGCGATACGGTCGCGGCAGCGCTTGCAAGCCTTGGCAGGTCGCTTGGTGTTAAATAAGGCCAATTTTACTGGAGTCTACAAACTGGAAAGAAACCACCCTCAATAACTTATTCTTCTGTCTGTTGTCGCGAAATCAGTCAAGGGCAACTGCGGAATCGCCGCTAACGCGGCGATACTCAACAGAAGCTCGCTACGCTCGCACAGAGGCAGTAGGAAGAAAGGGTTCGGGCGGGCGGGCTTTCTCGGGCGTGACGCCTCCGCCGAACTGTGGTAAGAGATTACGATAGAGGGAGGATAGCCATGCACGTCACTATCGACTTATCCGACAAAAATGCCGCCGCGCTTGAGGCACAGGCGCGGGCAGCGCACATGCCCAAAGAAAGCTACCTCCGCGAAATCGTCGAGCGTGCGCTCCATGTCCAGCCCAGCCCCACTGCGAATGGACAACCCGAAGGACAACCGCTCAAGCCGAAGAAATCCGCATATGGCCTGCTTGCCAAATACGGTCCCGGCCCCACGGACGAAGAGATCGACGAAAACCGCAGGGAGATGTTTAGCGGCTTCGGCGAGCTTGCACCGTGATAGCGGGCGTTGCCGACACTCACGCGGCCCTGTGGTATTTGCTGAAAAACCCCCGTCTTTCGGCCACCGCACGACAATTCATGGATAGTGCCGCCAATGCCGGATACGACATTGTGCTTTCCCCGATCAGTCTGGCGGAGATTGTCTATCTGGTCGAAAAGAACCGCCTGCCCGCATCGGCCTACGCGGATTTGAAGACCGCGCTCGCCGACCCGGAATATGTGATCGAGGAAGCGCCGTTTAACGGTGAGATCGTGGACGCGATGCTCAAGGTATCTCGTGCCGACGTGCCCGATATGCCGGATCGGATCGTAGCGGCCACCGGCATTCACCTTGGTGTCCCTGTTATCAGCCGTGACGGGCGGATACGGGCGTCGTCTGTTAACACGATCTGGTAGCGTGAAAATCCCGCAGTTGAATTAGCTGGCTATCGCTTGCGCTGTGAGTTTGGTTTGCCGTTCATCGAACGTATCGGACATGATGTCGAATACCCGCCGCGCCAGTTGCCGAACGGGTGACGACGGAGCGTCGAGCGATGCAGCCAACAATTCAGAAACCGAGTTGACGAACGGAATGGCCGTGTTGATTACCCTCAGCGGGAATGCCTTCGCCAACGCCTCGACGTAGTAGAGCGCTGCCCGCTCAGCAAAGGCATTTGTCGGCCACGCCGTGGGCCATGCAAAAGCGTTCGGTATCCGCCTCATATCGTCCGCAACCGTATCCAAATCTTCTTCGGAGGCCCGGAACGGCAAAAGGCACAAGCTGGCTTCGGCGGCGATTGCCTCGTCGAAGGCCGGACGATTGCCACCACCGTCGATAATCAGCCAGCCGTTAAGCGTGAGGTGGCTTGCGCCGAGAATGTTGGCCAATTGATTCGGTTCCCTGCCGTCAAGTACGCTGTATGGCCTCCCCTGCCCGCGAATTTTCCGGCGAGGATCAGTGAGCACATACGCGGCAGGCTGATTACGCAGAATTGCGCCGAGGCACGCCAGATGCGCCGTCGCTGATTTTCCAACGCCACCCTTCGTGCCACCGACGAATACGACGTTCATATTGGGTTTGTTCATGCGCCTCGCTCCAATACTTCAAGCATGATTTCTTGAGCCGAAATCACCCGGCCCGCCTCTCGTGTACGGTCTGCCGCTTTCAGGACATAGCGGCCCAACAATTTTCGATGAGGCCGCAGGCTGATTCCTACCGTGTCTCCATCTGGAAGTCTCTCTTTTGTCGCTTTGCGTAGAGGCTTCAATGCAGCGGCCTCCTTCGGTTCGGCTGTTTTCACCGGCTTAGGAGCGATGCTTGGCACGTTTGCAACGAAGGCGGCGGGTTGACTAGCCGCTTCTGCAATCCGGGCGGCCAGTGCGTCGGCGTCACGGTGCATTTTCATGATTTCACCTGTGGGGCTATGAGGTTGTGATGTCGCGGTTTCGCGAGATCATGATACTTCGGGACCGAGATACTACAACATCGTGCATCCGAACGATTATGAAATCGGCGTTGCTTGGTTCTTTCATATCGCAGTGTTGTACGGCTACAACACTGAGGCTTTGTGAAATCGTGATTGCATCAAACAGTAATACCGCGATCTTGTCATTTGAGGATATTGCAATATCACGAGATCAAAGTACTTTAATCGCGTGCAGTCATGCCATGAAGCGGGGACCGGGCAGGGGCTGAACGGACTCTTCGCCCGGCCCCGTCTTTGAAATGCCGCCTTCTCCAAAATCCAGCCCCCACCAGCGCAGCTTTGCGAGCGTCCGCTACTCACCCAGCGCCAGACAGAAAAACGCATCCACGGACATCCTTGAGAGAGGATGGAAAGCCGTTACATGTGAAACATCGTGAAACAGCGGGCAGGGAGGTCTCAGGGCAATCTAGGGCAATGGAACGCGGCATTGACGGTGATTCCGGCATCCCCGGCAACGTGGATTCTGCAAGTTACGCGGCCTGTTGGTCATGCAAGTGTACGAATCCCCCCCTCTCCGCCATTTAACGCAACAGAGTCAATGGCTTACTTATGCCGAAATTGCCACATGGTGCGATATGGGCCAACAAGTGAACCGTCTGCACGATCTGCAAGAATGATCACCGCCTGGTCAGCGTTAGCGACAGTTTTCCCAGTACCGACATTGTGCTTGACGTAATTCTAGCAGCGTTTTCCAATCCTGAGATGAGCGATGCGGCCGGAATCTTCGAGGCTGCGGGAATGTGGAAATCGCTGCGCGATTTCCAAGGGCTCGTGGGCGGCGAGGGAAACCCGGTTCTGGTTTTCCGCGCCGCCCACAGCCCGCCATTTCCACGGCCCTTCCGCGGCCCGACGTTCGTCATGCGGTCCGCCGTTGTTCGAATCCGGCAAACAGCTTTTGTTTCGCTTTGCGCATCTTCGTCGCCGCGCCTGTATCGCTGTCCGCGCCAGCCACCTTATCCATTTGTTCCACGGTCGCGTCGTCCTTCAGATATCCGGCCAGTCCGGGAAACTGGCGCAGTATTTCCCACGGCGTGGCGTACCACTTGTAAGTGCTGACGGTCTTGCCTTTGCCGTCGATGGTCCGCTCCGGCACCGCGCACGGCCGGTGGAAGTTCAGATACGGATTGAAGTATTGCTCGTAGAACGCGTTGATCGCGTCGGCATGCTCCGAGCCGATATGGTCGAAGCCCATATGCTTGCGCAGCACGCCGCCGTTCTTCGATTCCACCAGACCGTTGTCGTTGGATTTCCGCGGCCGCGATTTGGTCTGCTCGATCAGCGGCTTGTTCAGCATCCCGGCGATCCGGTGGTTGATGAATTCGCTTCCGTTTTCCGAATGAAAGCCGAGAGCGCGGAACGGAAAACGCATCAGAAGACGCTGTAGCAGGGGTTCCAGGTGGTTTTCCGAGATGCGCTGCACCGCTCCCAGCTCTTCCCACTCCGTCACTTCATCCACCATGTTGATGTGGTAGATGCCCTTCACGCCGTCCAGATCGCCTGACCCTGATCGAAGACGCAAGCTCAGCTTGTCACCTGATAATCCGGCCCATGTCGGCTCATTCAGGGCCCGCACCGTATCCACCCTTATATAGCCCGGCCGTCCTCCCGGCTCCGGTCTGCGGCGCGTCCCGATGGATATCGGCGTGGGCCGGGTTTTGGTGAATACCATCACCCTTTCCCGGTAACTGCGCAGCTTTCGCAGGTTATAGATGTGCGCCGACGAGATGTTCGCCAGCCGCTCGTAGCGCGCGTCGGCGAATTCGTAGTAGCCACGGTACAGCAGCTTCCGCGTGGCCGGCCCGCTCTAGGGTTTTATGCGCCTCGTCCACCTCCGCAGAAGCTTGATGTCGTCGGGCGTATAGCTCGCGGTGAATGCTTTCCTTTCCCCGCCGTACCTCGACCGTTCAAACTGGCCACGTGCTGCGCGATCAGCCGTGTCGCCTGCGCCCGGCTCATTCCCGTCGCCTTCGAAACATACCGCTTCAGCAGTCCTTTTCCTGGCGCGGCAGACTGCCGTAGCTCTGCCGGCACAGGGTTGCCTGTACCCATGCATAGGTTTCCCTTCGACTACCCGCTTTGAATGTCACCCCTTCATTGCCTTACATGATTGCCCGGGTCTGCTCCAGGCTCTGCTGTTCGCCGTTGTTCATGCTGATAGTCAATACTCGACGAACCCAGCACGAATATGCCTGCCGGTGACAGCGATCAGGCGTAGCGCTGTCGCGCAATAGCGACCGTTACAATGGGCACGAATGCTCTGCATTTACTGCAAGGAGGGCGAAGCCGATGCTCGTGAGCACTATCTTCCGCAGTGCCTTGGGCGATTCGAGAATTTCGAGCCTTTGCGCGATCGGCTGTGCAATGCCTGCAATCACGCGATTGGCAGCACCGTTGAGCGGGAGTTCTGCCGGAAAAGCCCGGAAGCCGTTCTGCGGAGCACGAACTGGATAAAAGGCCAGAATGCCGGGAAAAAGAACCGAAAAGCACAGATCTATCAGCCTGAGAACATTGGCGGCAGGCACCTCTATTTCCTTGCACCCGACCCGGAATCCGGGATAGATATTCTCTGGCAGACCGATACGAAGCCCGGCACAGTCAAGGAGATTTCCCAGATCGTTATTCTCAATGCGCAAGACAATGCTGTTGAACACATTCCGATTCCGACGGAGATAAAAACCGGCCGTGAGCAGTCGGAACTCTTGTCCAAGGGGCGAGTCACTGCTTCCAATGTAAAAGCGTTGATCATCGCGGCTTCCGGTGACGAAGAAAGAGTGCAGACGCTATTCGCCGAAATCAACCAGAGCGTACCGATGCAAAGGAGGAAAGGCGGGAGCGTTCCCCGGCAGTTTTTCACGGGAGAGGTCACCGCGTTCTACTTCCGAGCGCTTGCCAAAATCGGATTTCATTACGCACTCAAATTCATCCCGACGATTACAGGCGATGAGGGGGCGTTCCGTCCGCTGCGCAATTTTATACGCAATGGTGTCGGCGATGCCAGCCAGTTTCTCAGCTCTTGCGACCCTGCTTCAAGTTCTGCCGGGCCACCCGGTCATCGTCTGACAGCTCTCGCACCGCAGGCTGGCGACATCGTCGGTAACAGTTCAGGCCTCTGAGA
>PLEX01000071.1 GCA_003136575.1 Bryobacterales bacterium
GCCAGCGCAGAAACGATGCGCGTTATGTCTTTCAATTTCATTTAGAACCCCTTGATTGGTAAACCGACAGTTTGTATGACCCCATCATTCGGAGCGCCGTGGCCGGGCCACGCGCCGGTCCGAAAGGAACAAATCTTCACGCAAACGTAAAGATGTGTCTTTGAGTTAAATTATCATCGTTTTCATCATGTCGTCAAGGGTCTGAATCGTACACATCAAAAAAAATTATCCTCCACGTTTTGTGGGACTTCCAGACATATGAAATGTCATAACCGATGCCATATTTGCTCCGCTTCTTTGTATTTTTCGGGGTCGTTTTTGGGTAACCGGATGACCAGGCTTGACACCGTGAATGAGTAACGCTTCGGGAAAGGAAAAACTGGTAATAAAATTTACATTACAGAGGCACTGGTCTGTCAGCATTGGTCCTAACTTGGGAATGTGCCGTACTTGAATGTAAAAAAAAATACTATTCTTCTTGTAAGCGTTACGCGACGTTTTACAGGGTGGCGACAGACGCATTTTCCGGCGAAAAGTGAATAAACGAACGTTCCTGGCGCGGGTGCGCTGATCCGGTGATCGGGCTACCGTGCGGTTCGCGACGCAAAACTCTGGCTGCCGACGATACCGGAACCTTCGCGAACGACTACCAGCCGATCGCCGGTCACGTTCGCGACCTTCTCCCGCTGGCCATTGGGCCAGAGGATCTCCAGATCCGCTTTGGTTTCGGCGCCCAGTCCAAAGTGGAGGCGTCGGTCGTTCACGGAAAGATACGAGGACTGTGCGAGGACGGCCTTCGCCTGGCGTCGTCCGCCGTAGACAGCCACGACCTGTGCGCCAATCGCGCTACGGTTGGATGTGACCCCCACCAGTTGCACCTTCAGCCAGTGACTGTCGCCGGATACGTCGTTGCGCAGAAGCGAAGGAGGCTCGTTGATGTTCATGATGAGAACGTCCATGTCGCCATCGTTATCAAAGTCGCCGAAGGCGGCGCCGCGGCTCGAATGAACCTCGGCCATGGCCGGCCCGGCCTGATCCAACAGTTCCTCAAACTTGCCGCCACCGAGGTTGCGGAACAGAACATCGGGCGTTTTCCAGGGAGAATCGGGGACCTTGTCGACGGCATCCGGGTACACCATTCCGGTTGTGTAGAACAGGTCCGGAAGGCCATCGTTATCGAAGTCTTCGATGGCGGCGCCCCAGCCGACGAAGCGGGTCTCGACGCCGAGGCCGGCTTTGATCGTCACGTCCTGAAAGTAGCCTTTGCCGTTGTTGTGGTAAAGGACGTTCGTATCGTCGCTGAAGTGGGTTTTAAAGATATCGAGGTAGCCATCGGTATCGTAGTCGCCGAGGCCGAGGCCCATGCCCTCCTGCTCGCGACCGTCCTGATTGACGGCAACGCCGTTGTCGAGGCCGCACTCCGTGAACGTGCCGTCGTGGTTGTTGCGGAACAGGAGGCTGGGGGTAGTATCGCAGGCCACGTAGATATCGGGCCAGCCGTCGCCGTCGAAATCGGTAGCGACGGCGGTCAGACCAAAACCCGGCTTCCTCTTCCGGCCGGTGGTGGGGTCGATCAATGAAATGCCGGACTGGTCGCTGACGTCGGTGAACTTGCCGTTGCCATCGTTGTGATAGAGGCGGCACTGTTCCTGCTGGAGTCCCAGCGGCCCGCAATAGACAGGAACGCCCTTCCAGGTGCAGTCTGGGTTCTTGCCGCGAATAGGGACTTTATCGGAATCGAAGACGAGGTAGTGCGAGACAAACAGGTCAAGACGACCGTCGCGGTCGTAATCGACCCAGGTGCAGCCTGCGCCGAACCGTACGCCTGAGTGCAGGAGGCCGGCCTTTTCGGTGACGTCGGTGAAAGTGCCGTTGCCGTTGTTATGGAACAGGATGTTCTGGCCATAGCAGGTGATGAAGATGTCGTCAAAGCCGTCGTTATCGTAATCGCCGATGGTAATGCCCTCGGCCCAGATGCCGCCGCGGCCGAGCCCGGATCTTGCGGTGACGTCTTTGAACGTACCGTCGCGATTGTTGTGGTAAAGGCGGATGGTGGCGTCGGGGGGATTTGGCGTGAATCTGCGCTGGCCGGTGAGGGTGAGGATGTCCTGCCAGCCATCGTTATCGTAGTCGATAAACGCAACGCCGGAGCCCAGGGATTCGAGGATGTAGTCGACCTTGCCCTCGTCTCCGGAGACGATCGGCGAATGGAGGCCGGCCTGCGCGGCAACGTTGACAAAACCGGCGTGAAAAGGGAGGCCGGAGGGTTTGCCGCGGGGAAGCGCCTTGACGCGCTGCGTGCCCATGGAGCCGTATTGCTGAGCGCGCGCGCGAGGGATCAGGGCCGGAAGCGCCAGCGCGGAGAGCGAGAGTATTTCGCGGCGCGTCATCATGTTGAGGATAGCATCGCGGCGAGAAAAGAATGCTGGTCGGGTGGTGCCGGGACCTGCGGCTGGCGCGGCTTTCTCCGGGTTGATGCGACTGGGGTACGTGGCTGACACGGTGCGCCTTTTGCTGCTAGGCTGGGTTCGGGCGCGTCTGATGCATGCCAGCCGATTGATATCAATTACCGTACTGCTTGCCGGGATCAGCGCCGGCTTTGCAGCCCGGCGTTATAACGCTACGGGGCTGACGATTTCGGTCGACCGGGCGAGGCAAACCGTCGTCATTTCGCACGAAAGCATTCCGGGATACATGGATGCGATGGCCATGCCGTTCCGGGTGAAAGACGCCGCGTCGCTGAACGGCCTGGTTCCGGGGACGAAGGTGGATTTCACGCTGGTGGTGGAAAACGGATCCTCCTGGATCGAAAAGCTGCATCCAGTGGAGTTCTGGAGCGCGGAACGCGATCCGGAACAGGCGCGGCGGCTGGGGCTGATCGAATCGATTATCGGGAAAAGCAAGGCGAATCAGTTAGGCGTGGGGCAACCGGTGCCGAATTTTACTTTGCCGGACCAGAGCAACCGCGCGACGAGCCTGGCGCAGTTTGCGGGCAAAGTGGTCGCGCTCAACTTCGTTTATACGCGGTGTCCCCTGCCCGATTATTGCTTCCGGCTTTCGAATAACCTCGCGCAACTGCAGAAGCGCTTCGCCGCGCGGATGGGCCGGGATCTGATCCTGGTGACGATCACGTTCGACCCCGTTCACGACACACCGGCTGTCATGGCGGATTATGCCCACATCTGGAATGCAGATCTGAAGGCGTGGCATTTTCTGACCGGACCCCTCGCCGAAGTGCAACGTGTTTGCGGCATCTTCGGAGTGGCGGCGTGGCAGGACGAAGGGATACTGACGCACTCGCTGCATACTGCAGTGATCGATCGCAATGGGAAGCTGGCGGCGAATATCGAAGGGAACCTCTACACGGCGAAACAACTGGGCGATCTTGTGGAGGAGGTGATGAATCGTCCGGCGGCGCGGCCATAGGCTATCACCGATTTCCGAGCCGGACCCAACTGACGATGGATACGGCGCTACCGACCACACACAGGGCGATGAAAGCGCCCATGGCCCACTCGAAATCCGCCGAGCTCGCAATGCGCAGAATTCCGCGTCCGAAATAGACGGCGGCCCAACCGACCAGCGCATACCGAGCGACGCGGACGACGAAGACCAGACCCAGCAACCGCGGCCGTGGATACTGGAGCGCGCTGGCTACGGCGATCGAAGCGCCGAATGGAAACGGAGGCGGCGCCAGACATGCGATCACCAGAGCTATTGTCGCGTGCCGCTCCATCTTCCCGTTGAGATAGGCGAGAAGCTTCGGCTTCACTATGCGGCGCAGACCTTTTTCGCCGGCGTTGCGGCAAACCAGGTCCAGCAGGAGTATCCCGATTGTCGAACCAGCCGCAGTCGTCACGGCGTACACCGGGAGTTGGCTGTGGTGTCTGGCGGCGAGGACCACGAGAAGCAGATCGGTACCGACCGGCAGGAAGAGAAACGAATCGTCCCCGACTGCGAGCAGGAACAACCCGAAAGCACCGAGGTGAACGAAAAAGCTTAAGACGTGGTGAATCGAAGCATGCACAGGCTGTGGCCGGCCTTCCTTGTGACGGGGTGCGGGTGACTTCGGGAAATTCGGAGTCTATTTTTGATTATTCCAGCCTTTCAATTCCCGTATCGTCCGGCCCGCGAACCGCTTCGCGAATAGCCAGGAATCGCCGGATGACGAGGCTCGCCTTCCGATCATCCACACGGATCGCCGTCAGTATGTCCTGAAGGCGCCGGGCCAGCGCGAAGTTCGATGTTCCCGCAGTGTGCATTACATCCACAAGGCATTGCCGCAGTGCCGCCATCTGGTCGTTACTGAATCGGGTGCCGGCGAGGGCGCGCGCAAACTCGTCGGTAAAGCCAACCACCTCGGACCGCGCTGGCTGGCTGTCCGGGACTGCCAGCGTCATCATAATCTCCGCCAATTGCCGGCTCAGGGAACCGGGGGGCGCACTCGCGTTTTTCAATGCCGTTAACGTCGAATCCAGCTTCAGGATGGACTGCGAGGCTGGTGGCGCCGCCGGATGCGCCGTCTGACCGGTCAAACCATAGCCGGTCAGCAGAATACAGCACAGAGCCTTGAACATGCCAAAAGCATATCATCGAATCCGACCGTCCGCCTGGGCCGATCCGTTTTGCTCTGGCGGGGAGCGGTTTGTCGTGGGGAAGGCCAACAGTTCCTCAACTCAGCCCACCGCGGTCGTTCGGTTCATGGAGTCTTCTGGCCTCCGAGGTGGAAGGACTCGCGCTGAACCTTCGTTAAGGTCTTTTCCGATTCGCGAATTTCAATGACCTGGTTCTTCTCCACATTTGCAAAGGACTGCCGCACCCCGCTCGACGGCCACCAGACTTCCACCGACGCGATGCTCGCCGATTTGCCCAGGCCGATGTGCTGCTCGTACGGGTTTGCGCCAAAAGAGCCACCGCTGCCGACGGTGCGGTAGATTTCGCGATCCGCTTTCCCTCCATTCCGCACGGTCACTTTGATGCGCGCGCCGATCGCCGCCCGATTCGACTTTACGCCCGTCAGATGAACGCCGAGCCAGTCGTTACCGTTGCCGGGATTTTCGAACAGCCTCGTGTTGTGCTGGTCGCCGCGCACCGCGCCGCCCATCACGACCACAAGGTCTTCGTCGCCATCGTTATCGAGGTCGGCGAAGGCGATGCCGTGGCCTTTCGGCATAATGCCGGTCCCGGACGACGTGGTTATGTCGGTAAAATGCTTGCCGCCGTCGTTGTGAAACAGGACGTTGGGAGTCGCCATGGCGAAGGACGGGCTGCCAACGCCGAGGTAGAAATCGAGGAAGCCATCGTTATCGACATCGCCGAAGTTGATTCCCATCGGCAGGAAGACGTGGTCAAGGCCGGTCTCAACCGTCACGTCTGTGAACTTGCCGTTCCCCAGATTCCTGTATAAACGCAGGGTCTCGCCGCGCTGCGGAGTTCCGAGGTAGCCGGACACGATGTCGCCGAGCGACGAGTAGTAGCCACCAACGAACAGGTCGGGAAAGCCGTCGTTATCGTAATCGAAGAACCACGCGCCGAAGGTGGGACCCTGGGTACCCAGGCCCGCTTGCTGGCCGACTTCGGTAAAGGTCTTGTCGCGATTGTTGTGATAGAGAAAGTGCTGGCCGCGGAAATTGGAGACGTACAGATCCGGGTAGCCGTCGTTATCGTAATCGCCCGCTACTACGGCCTTGATAAAACCGGTCTTATTGACGCCGGCCGATTCGGCGATATCGACGAACGTGCCATCGCCTTGGTTGAGAAAAAGCTGCGCGGGCGCGTTTTCGTTGCCGATGAACAGGTCCAGCTTGCCGTCGTTATCGATATCCGTCCAAACGGCGGTCTGGGTGGAGCGAACGGGTTCAAGCAGACCGGCCTCGCGCGTAACGTCGGTAAACGTGCCGTCGCAGTTATTGCGCAGCAGCGATTTTCGCCGCGCCCACTCCCAGCCGCCGCGAAGAATCAGAATGTCTTTGCAGCCATCGTTGTTGTAATCGGTCTGAATGACGTTCAGGCCACCGGTCTGATTGCCGAGGCCGGCCTGGGTCGCGCGGTCGGTGAAGGTGCCGTCGCCGTTATTGTGGAAGAAACGGAGCGGCACGCAATCGTCCTGGCTGGATATCACGATGTCGAACAGGCCATCATTATCGAAGTCGTCGACGATCAGTCCGCCGGCCATGCCGCGACGGTTGAGTCCGGCCGCGCCCGCAACGTCTGTGAAGTGAACGACGCTCTCCTTCGATTCAAAGGCCGTGGATGGAATGAGGAACCGAGCGGGAACCGCGGCCGGATACTGGCCCGAGAGCATATACGTCAGGTTCAGCAGCCATTTCACGTCGGTGTTGTCGGGAGCGCGCTGGAGGTATTGCTGGAAGTAAGCGGCGGATTTTACGAGATCGGCTTTCTGTTGCGGCCCGATCTGAGCCGGGCTGAGAGGGATAGGGAAGACGAACTTGTCATACAGCGTCATTCCCGCGCGATGCAGATATGCGACTCCCAGCCCTTCTTCAAGCAGCGGCACTTTCGCGGGCGCGTCCTTCTCCGCCAACCGCAGAGCCGTTTCGCGAAATGCGATGGTTTCGGCCATTTCGCCGTTGAATGAATGAAGGTTCGAAACCGCGGAATTCACGTCGCCGATTGTCGCGGGGTCGGGATTCGGGCCTTTCAGATAGGCTTCGAGCTGGCTCGTGAGGTCGGCTACGGATTGCGTCCGCGCCGAACAGCCCTGAGCGATATCAAGTTCCCAACCAGCTGGCTTGGGGAAGCGGCTGAAGGCGAGGTTCGCTTCGGAATAACCGGCGAAGTCGGGCGTCGGAAGGATGGCGGATTGGCTCGAAAGGGCCAGCGCGCGTCCCGTGTCCGCAACATCGGGCTTCGCGACGGGCGGGCCGGTCAGGACTTTCAGAATGGCGTACCCGGAGGGAATCTTCGCGACAGCGCTGATCTGGCCTGGCGCTACGCCCTGTATCGCTTCACGCAACTCTGGCCGCAGCCGGGCAGGGGCAAGCGTACCCATATAGCCGGCGTCGTTCGCGGTGGGATCGGTGGATTTGGCGCGGGCGATGGCACCGAAATCCGCGCCGTTTTTCAGCTGAACGGCGATTTGCGCAGCTTCGGATTCGGAGGCGACTACGATGATCGAGATGGGGACTTCGCGGGAGTTGTTCTGGCCCGAGGCTGACGAGAGCAGCCACCAACCGGCGGCGATGGCTAGAGGGATGATGAGCAGACGCAGCGGCCATCGGACGTATCGCGCGATTCGGTTACTGACGTCTGCGGAGCGGATGGCTATGACCTGGGCTTCATTCTAGCGCAGCAGTGGCGGAAGGGTAGTTTGGGGGCGTGACTGGACGTACTCCATTACGGGGCCATCCAAGGTTTCCAGGACATTCAGCCCACGCACGAATCGTCTCAGCGGTAAGCCTCGGATCTGTGCCTTACGCCGAAAATCCCCATCGAGCCGCCAATGAAGTTGAAGAGAACCCGGTAGTCGCCGAGGCGGCGGTCTTGCTCCGTAACGGGCTCATCGTCGGCCGGAGCCGCCGACAAAGCGCGCTCCACCGGGCCGGCCATCACTTCGAATAGCCGGCCAACGGCCTCGAACTGCCCGGGGTCAAGCTGATCCAGCAATCGGTGGGCGTACTCTCTTTGAATGGTTTCATCTTAGCTCCGGCGTTAGCGGACCACGCCGACCACCACAGGCGCAGACAAATTCACCTGGCTGGATCAGATAAACCGGAACGGCTTCATTAACCCTTCCCCGGTTCGCTGAACGCGGCCCGTAAGAAACCTTTTCCCGGAATGACTCTTCCAGCCTGCCGAAGGAATGAACGCGAAGCCGATATCATCAATTAGAAGAGGAGTTGGTGAGCAAGAAAGTGTCACGTGCCGAGTCCATCTCGCTGGCCGGTCTGGTCGTTGTGTTCGCGTCGCTGTTCCCCTGCGCTCCCGCCGGACGCGCTGCCGCGGACAGCCCTGAATTCCGCGATGCCGTCGCCGCACTACAGCGCGGGGATCTGCCAACCGCGGAACAAAAGATCCTGGCCGAACTGAAACTCCATCCGACAGAAGCTGAAGCACTGAGCCTGCTCGGCGCCGTGTTCGATAACCAGAAGAAGTTCGAAGAGGCCGGGCAAAACCACAAGCTGGCGATGGCGAATTCGCCCAACTCCGCCGGGATCCTGAATAATTACGGCAACCATCTGCTGTTCACGGGCAATCCGCAGGGCGCACGCGAGATTTTTCTCAGGGCTGTGGCGCTCGAACCGGGCGACGATTACGCCAACGTGCAACTGGCTCAATTGGCGCTGAAGGCGAACCACGGCCAGGAAGCGTTGGGGTATCTGGATCATTTGCCTGCGCAGCAACTGGAAACGCCAAGCGTCGCGGTCTTCCGACTAATCGCGCTGGACCAGGTCGGCAATCGCACGGAAGCCGGTTTGGTGTTTGACCGCCTCGCTGCGGCGACCGAGAACAATCCGCAAATGAGCACCGCGCTGGGCAGAACTCTCGCACAGGCCGGCCAGTTCGATCAGGCGGAAACGTTTCTAACGCACGCGCTGGCGGCGGACCCGGCGAACTTCGGCCTGTTGAATCAGCTTGGCCTGATCGCCTCGCACGCCGGCCATAACGAACGGGCAAGAGAGGTGTTCGAAAAGGCCCTGCGTCAGCAGCCGCAGAACGTCGACGTGCTTTACAGTCTTGCCTTCGTTTACAACGCGCTGAAGCAATCGGAAGCGGCTGTGCGGTTGCTCGCGCAGGCCGCGCGGCTTGCACCGCAGCGAGCCGACATACAAAGGTTGCTGGCCATTACCGCCGGCGATATACAGGCCTACGACGATTCGGTTGCCGCGTGGGATCGTTATGTCGCTCTCGCGCCGGACGACGATACCGGGCGAAGGGAGCGCGGTTTCGCGAGGGCGCACATCAAGCAGCCCAACGGCATCACGGATCTCGAATGGTACGCCGAACGGCATCCCAACGATGCCACAGGCTTGTGGGAACTCGGCGTCGCGCAGGGCGTGGACGATCCCGAAAAAGCGCTCGCCACCCTGGACAAAGCAGTCGCGATTGAGCCGGATTTCGTGGAAGCGCGCTCGGCGCGGGGCGCTCTCAATTATCAGCAGGGGCGGGCGGAGGCCGCACTTTCGGATCTCGAATTCGCGGCCTCGAAGCAACCGAACAATCCGCTGGTGCTGGACCGGCTGGGGCAAACCTATCTGCTGGTGGACCGTGTTGCCGACGCACTTCGCGTATTGCGGCGCGCTGCGGAGTTGTCGCCAGATAATGCCAAGACTCAGCTTCATGTCGCCAACGCTCTGGGCGCGGCGGGGCAGACGGAAGAATCGCACAAGTTCATGCAGCGCTATAAGGAATTGGGCGGCGGCGCGAACGTGATGGCGCGCGGAGTAATGGATTATCTGAGCCTCACGCCCGAGCAGCAGCACGCCGATTACCGGGCGCGCGTGGAAAAGGGAATCAAGGAGCATCCCGACGACGTTGCCATGCAGGTGCTGTACCTGAAACTGTCGATCGGCGACGGACAGCCCGATCGGGAGGATGCGGCGGCGCGTCAGATCCTGGCGCTGAAGCCGGGTCCGACGGTGCTGGCGGACGCAGGCCGCGCGTTGTTGGGAGCGAATCGGTATGCACTGGCGAAAGAGATGCTGGAGCGCGCCGAAACGGCCGCGCCGGATACGGATCTGGGGTTGGAGATGGCAATCGCCGACTTTCATACCGACGGCCCGTCCGCGGGACTCGCGCGACTTGACCGCGTACCCGAGCCTAAACGGGGCGGCGACTATTACCGGACGAAGGCGCAGATACTCAACGCGGCGGCGATGCCGAACGACGCCATTATCGCAATGCGGATGGCGTTGAAAGCCGAGCCGACGCGTCCCGATTTGTACTGGGAGGCGGCGGCGACGATGACCGCGAACCATCGCACGGATGAAGCTTTGCAACTCCTGGATCAAGCCGCGAGATCGCTTCCCCAGGAAGTGGAAATCCCCGTGATGCAGGCAGCAGTGCTGGAACTGGCGGGGAAGACCGGGGATGCGGAGAAGCTTCTGACCGATGCGCAGCACCGCTGGCCGGAAGTGCCCTCCGTATGGGCGGCGCAGGGGGTCATTTCGCTGGCTCATCTGCACAATGACCTTGCGCGCAAGGATCTGGAGACCGCCGTCGCGCTGGGCGCGCACAGTCCGGAAGTATATTACGCGCTGGCCGAAAGCTCGCTTCGCGCGGGACCCGAGCATCTGGATGCGGCGGAATCGGCAATTGGACAGGCGCTGAAGATTGCGCCGGACGACGCGGCGCTTCGGACTCTGGCTTCGAAAATAAAGAATGCCGGTGCGTCGCACACGGCGGGCGATGTGACAGGATTGCCCGACGAGTCGGGTCTGCCGGCGAAGCTGTTTCTCGCGCGGCCACCGAACGAGTGGTAGATCGCAGAATGCGCTTTTCGCTCCCCCGGCGGGGCTGACCGCCGGTTGCCGCAAAGGCCGGGCGTGGCAAGAACAGTGCTTCACAAAGTCCGCAGCGGTTTGGCGGATCGCTACTGGAGGGATATAACCAGGCCGCTGTGCGTCTGCACACCCGGATGGTTGCCAGAAGCTTCGGCCGTTGCCGTTATCGGTATGTCGCCGGTTCCCACACCCGGCGGGACCGTTATGTTGATCTGGTACAGGCCGGCAGAGCCAATTCTGGCGGCGCACGGGACCGGGCGCCGCCGATGGTGAGGCCCGCCGATACCATTGCCATCGCCGAACCGGAAAATGCCTGTCCGGACGGGACCCTCGGATTTGTGGGGCCGAAACCGACACCAAAAAGAACCACCGTATCGCCCGCCTTCGCCGCCACGGCGGGCTGCGGATAGCCAAACGTGGTCCCGGTGGGGCCCAGAAGGTCGTAGACGCCCTGTTGTGGGCTTGACCGGTGCGAGCCGCACACGGGGGCGCGAGCTGCCTCGTCGCGAAGCCAGGCGTCTTATGTCGTGCAAGCGAAACGGTTCAGCATTCCGTTCAACCGGTGGCGCTCTTGGCGCAAATAGGCCAAAAGACGGGGTCGACCTCTTGACCAGCACTATTGCGGTCGTTGCAACATCTGCCTGGCGAGACGTTCGCTGAATTGTTTGGCGCCTTCCTTCGACAAGTGCAACGGATCGACAAAAAGACTCGCGTCGGGCGTCCACGCGCTGGCATTTATGTAGGATGCCCCCATTCTTTCCACGGCCAATCGGGTTCCCCTGCGGAACTCATCCCAAATCGGCTGACTGTAATAGCGACTAAAGTGACGTGGGTGGACTGGCATCTCGACCACGACGACCGTGACGCCCCGTTCCCGTGCCTGCCGCAACAAAGCCTGAATCGGCGGAGCGAGAAAATCGCCGGATCGAATCAATCTTTGACACCTCCGGAGAAAACTGTTTGCGCTACCGGCTTCCAGAAGGGCGAAATCGGCTTTCCTGCCAAACTGACTGGCTTCGGCCGGGGGCATTCCGACTGAGCCAATTGCGCGGCGCAGCTTTTCGACGTCCGCCCAAATGGAACCTCGCTCCCGAAGCAAGGCGGAGAAGCGATACGCCTGAAACGACAATCGTTCGAACGTGTTGAAGCGGGCATACTCCAATGTCAGTTGCGGCTCGAGATAATAGTGCATGTTGTAGTTCCCTACGAGCTCGGAGTTACTGGCAGCAACATCGAGAAACATCTGCTGGTCGAAAAACCCATAAACGAGCGTATCAACCGTACGATCCCGCAACGCGAGCCGCGTCAGCGCGAGATGTTCGATCACCCCGCTTGAGCCCAACCCGCCGTTGATGGCGGCGCAGGAGCGGCCGGATTCCCGGTACGTTCGTTCTATCGCGCTGCGGTCGAAGTCGGCTGCAATGAGAGAGTTGCCGATACCGAGCACGTCGACGTGCGGCGGCGCCGAAGCGATCGTTCGAATTACCTGACGCGGCACGACGTTCGCCGTCCTACGCCGCGTCAGCAGATCCGCCAGACCGACAACGACGACCGCAATTATCAACGCAACTAAAACCTCGCGTCGCGACATTGGAATCAGAAGTCTATATAAATGAACCTGGAGGCCTGGCCGGAAAACGCGAGAATCAGCAAGACAAGCGCCGCCCACCAGACGCCCCACCAAATCGGCCCCTGCAACCAACCAAACGATTGCACGGCGGGCGTTTCAGTAACGCCGCCCAGATACTCGAGTGTCGCCTTTATTCGATTCAACAGGCGAAGCATTAAGTTTGTCCCCAAAACAGACGGTGAAAAAATACGGAAGCGGTCGACAGGTCCATGCAGAAGAATGCCCAGCCCGTGTTTACCCACAGAAACGTGCCGGCGCAACAGAGCGCGGACCGATAGAACGGGCGATCAGCCCGGGCCGGACCACGCCATTGCGTCCACATCCGGTGAAGCACCAGCAGCGCGCCGTGCCAGCCGCCCCAGACAAGGAAATTCAGTCCGGCCCCGTGCCAGATACCGCTCACCAGCATGGTGACGAAGAGATTAAGGTACACCCGGCCCGCGGATACTCGCGATCCCCCAAGCGGAATGAACACGTAGTCGGTTAGCCAGGCGGACAGGGAAATGTGCCAGCATCTCCAGAAAGTTACGATACTGGTTCGGAAGTAAGGCCAGTTGAAATTCTCCGGGACCAAAATTCCAAACAAGCGGGCCGATCCGATCGCAATATCGGAGTATCCCGAAAAATCAAAGTATATTTTGACGCCGTACGCTAACAGCCATACTGGAAGTACCCAACGACGCGCGACCGCAATGTCCGCGCGATTCAGGTGATCCGTAAAGGCGGTCATCAGGTCCGCTATCGCGAACTTCTTGACCAGCCCTGAAAGTATCCGAGTACAACCGAGCCGCCAGTTTGTCCGCGAATCCAGCACGGGATTGCGAAGTTTTGGCAGAAAATCCTGATACCGCTTGATGGGACCGGCTACCATCGTCGGGAAAAAGAGAATGAAGCACATATACTCGGCCGGAGTCCCTGCCTCAGCACGTCCCAGATAGCGGTCGACGGCGTAGTGGATGAATTCAAAGGTAAAGAAAGAGATGCCGAGCGGCAGGAATGCTCCATACCAATGCCATGGATTGTGGTCGGACGGGCCGAAATACAGTCCCGTAAGAAAGTTCCGGTATTTAAAGATGGTGAGCAAGACTACGCTCTGGAGAACACCGATCCAGCAAAGGCCGGAACCTTTCCGGTACAGCCTGCTGAACAATGCCTCCCATATAAAAATCGCCAGACAGAACGCGCCGCGACGGTCGCTGGAGAAGAACACAAAGAAGGCGCAGCCAAAAACCGAACAGATCCAGGGTCGCAGGTTTGGCGAGGCAAGCCGAAACGCGATCGCTGCGGGAAACAAGAAAAACAAATAATACGGGATCGTATTGAAGACCATTGCACATTCCGTTCGGGCGCAATTTGCTTTCGTTCGCGAGCCACTGCCAGAGTGGTCCCGTCACCCGGGCGTTGGCTCTCCGCAATAAGATCTCTACCGTCCATGGTTCGCGAAGCCACATCCGTCGCTCGGCGTCGCCGGAGGAGCGCGATTCGCCCGAATGCCTGTCCGCTTTGGTAACACCTCGCGCAAGGAAAATCCGAAGGCACCAACAAGTCAGGCAAACGTCATTGTAAGTCCCGCTCATTCAATATTCGCGTACTCTCCGATCCGGATTTCAAATGATCTATGCCTAATGGATCCAACCTCGGGAAAGGACCAGCCTGTTTTCCAATAGAAGCAGTATAGCTTAATCGGTGCCTCGTGCGCCTGCCCGTCTCGCTGCCAAACCACGTGCTTTCCTTGGCACAGTCGGTTATCGCGGCGCGCGACTTGAATGCGCTTTATCGGGTGGGCTGAGAATGGAATTCTGTCACCTGGAATTCCGGGTTGTTCGGAGGTTTCCGGAATCCGGGACTGCCCGCCGTTTCGCCCCGAGGGTCGGTCGGGCACGAATACGATTCTCGCAAGGCTCGCTTGCTTCCGCAGCGGCTTGGGTAAATCGCTACTGGAGGGATATAACCAGGCCGCTCTGTGTCTGAACACCCGGATCGTTGCCAGACGCCCCGGCCGCCGCAATTATCGGCAGATCGCCGGTTCCCAGACCCGCCGGAATCGTTACGTTGAGCTGGTACAGGCCGGCCGAGCCCATCCCCGCGGCGCACGGCACTGAGGCGCCGCCTATCGTCAGCCCCACCGGCACGACAGCCAGCGCCGAGCCGGAATAAGCCTGCCCTGACGGAACCGGAGGATTCGTGGGGCCGAAACCAACGCCATAAAGTACCACCGTATCGCCCGCCTTCGCCGCCACGGCGGGCTGCGGATAGCCAAACGTGGTCCCGGTGGGGCCCAGAAGGTCGTAGACGCCGTTATCGTAGGCTCCAGAGCCGTCGGACCTGATGATAATTCCGGCAACGTGAGTCGCGTCGAAAAGATCGAATGACGGGGAGAACTGCCCAAGCGTCACCGCGGCGGTCCAACTTCCGGATTCGTTAGTCACGGTCACCGGCACGATTCCCGTCGTGGCATCGTCCGGCGCCTGAAGGTTGATCTGAATCGGCCCCACGTAACTCAGATATGCCTGTCTGCCATTAATCGTGACTGTAACGCCCCCGAGGTTGGTTGGAAAATCGCCGTTCCACATCGCGGTTTGGGCCGCCAGATTGCTTCCGTAAATGGACACCCATGAGCCAGGAGTGATCGAGTTGGAAGCGCTGAACAATGGCGTCACACCGCCTGGATTGATATAGGGCCCGCTGTAGCCGACGGCCTGAACGTTCAGGCTCTGCGACACAGGTAGAGCGGGTCCCACCGATCCGTCGCCGACCTGGGATGCGACGATAGAGCAGATTCCCGATCCCGCGGTCGTAACGCTGGTTACGTTAACAGTGCAAACGTCGGGGGTGGTCGAGGCGAATCCGACCGGCAACCCTGAGCTGGACGTCGCGAAAAGGGAAAATGCCGTGCCGGATATCACGTCGCTCAGCGCCCCAAACAAAATGGTCTGTGGCGGGTTCATGTTAATCATCGCCATGGAAGTGAGCGTGTAGGGAGCCGACGCACTCGCCCCGGCACTATCCCAAACTGTCACTGTTACGGGGAATGAGCCGGTAGCCGCCGTTGTTCCATAAATTTCGCAGGACGCCGGGTCCATCAAAAAGCCCGCCGGAAGGGCTCCGGCGACCGAGCACCACAGCGGCGCTGTACCCCCGCCCGCGCCTACCGAGGAATAATATGCGGATCCTGGAACGAAGCCCGAAACAGACGACTGAGCGAGATAAGGCGCCGAGTTAATGGTAATCGTGTACGGAACCGCGGCGGAAACGTTGCCCGCGCTGTCCCTCACGGCGAGAGAAAAACTGGTCGAGCCGACCGTCGTCGGCGTACCCGTCACGTATCCGTAGCTCGAGACCGATGAGATTCTCAGCCCGTTCGGAAGCGATCCCGAACTGACGGTAAACGTGTATGGCGAGGTACCGTGTTGCGCGAATATGCGCCAGTTGTAGGGAGTCCTTACGGTGCCGCTGTTGCTCTGCCCGTTGAGAATCCCGACCGTAGTCGCGTTCACCGATGTAGTCACTGTAACCGGCCCGGCCGTGTTGTTATTGCCATCGGTTCCGGTGACCGAGAAGTTGTATGTTCCACCGTTTACCGGCGTCCCGGTTCCCGCGCAAAAGCCGTTGTAACCGATGCCCGGGGGCGAGTTACCGGTGACTGAGCACTTCACCGGCGGCACTCCTCCGGTAATGACGAGTCCAATGTTGGCGCTGGCCCCTACCGTGAGGTTGTTGGTTTGCGAAGCCCCCACGGCAATCGGAGGATATACGACAAGAATAAGCCTCTGCACCGGACTCGCCCCTCCTGAACTATCCGTCGCTACCACTGCAAAATTCCAGTTCCCAGCGACAGCAGCCTGACCTGTGATCGATCCGTTAGCTCCGTTGATCGTCAGCCCCGGAGGCAAAGCGCCGGCCGTTACCGCCCAGTTGTAGGCGCCGGTGCCGCCTTTGGCCACCAGATTGAGGGAGCAGATTGTGCCCTGAAGGCAGCCGGGTGCCGCATTGGTCATGACCACCGGACTAGCGGTCGAGCGGATACGGAACCAGATGTCGCAGGTCTGGATGGTCGTACAGAAACTGGGAATAGCAAACGTCTGGGATCCTGCCGAGACCGCGGTTGTGAAGGTCGAGATGACGGCACCGGTGGCGGGCGCAATCCACTCTCCCGCCATGTTGGCGGCGGGAACCGTCACCCGCATCGTGGCGCCGGAGACGGTGGAAGCATTCGTAGCGTTGACGATCCAGCCCGCCAGATCGGTGGCGCTGCCCAGCGCGTAGCCAGTCAGCGTGACGCCTTTTGGCGGAGCCACCGTAATCGCCAGCGGAGTCGCGGCCGGATCGATCGAATTGAAGAAGGAGGCGCTTATTGCCATCTGCGCCATCTGGATCGAGCCGACACATTCTCCGTTGAAGCCGCCGGTCCCGTTGCAGCCGCCGCCCGGGTAGGGAGATCCGAAGGCCTGGTTGAAGAACAACGCATTTTCCCACTGGCGGAAATCGGAATTGTACGGAGGGTCCGAAAGCACTCCCGACATTCCCGCCTGACCTAACTCGCCATAAACGATCGGCGACGCCCCGATTGCGGCTCGCTGCGACTGAACGGCGGAGCCTATCGAGCCGGCGAGGGTCACGGTAGGAGCGACGGAGTAGACATAGTAGGAATGGTTCGATTGCAGGTCCAGATTTGCAATCGGCCCGCTGCCGGGATAACTGATCGCGGTGAGGTGGGAATACGGATCCTGCTGCTTCACCCACGCGGCGATCGTGGTCATGTAGCCACTGACCGGAGCCAGTTCGTTCCCGAGTTCCCAGACGTCCACGTATGCCCCGAATCTGTTGATGATGTATTGCCAGGCGTGCAGGTATTGCTGCGTCGTCGCGCCACTCGCGAACACGTTTCCGCCGGGGATCAGATTGTAGGGATTGTTTACCGGAGTGAACCAGGCGTGCAGGCCGAGAGCCGCTTCGTCGCGCAGCAGCGCGTCCCAGGTCATCGAACCGACGCTGTTACTGACGCCGCCATTGCCCGCAAGGTAGACGTTGTTGTTTACGCCAAGACTGGAAATTACCCAGGAGGTTGTCTCGGTGTTGGAAATGTCGCGGGCTATGTTGAAGCCGCTTGTGGCCCATGGACCGAGATAATCCCCCGCCCCGGGGAGTCCCATCGTCAGGCCGGAGGGCGGTGCCTGCCCGGTGCCCAACGAGCCAACCAGCGCCGATATCGACACCTGATTGTCCCCCAAATCGGTGAGGCCGTTGATATTGAACATGAACGGATAAAAGGCCGCGCTGTCCGCAGTCTGAAGGATGTTCCTGTTCGCGTTGTTGACGGCAAGGAAACCGTGCGCGTTCGGGTTCGCCGTCGAAGTAAACAGACCCGTGGTGACCAACGTTTTGTAGTCTGTGGGCGAAGAAAAAACCGCCGCATAGTTCCAGACATCCGCCTTTGGCGGCGAGAACCGAACGGCCCACTGATTTCCGTTGTTTGTTGCGCCAGCCCCCATGTAGAAGCCGCCGATATTGTATTTCAGCCCGGTGTTCTGGCCGGTGAAGGTGGCGGAAATCGTCACATTTTCCCACGGGTTCGTCACGGTTCCGCCCGAGCAACCGGTCACGGCCGGAACGTACGAGGCGCATCCCGCGGCAGCGTACGTGAAGGTGATTTCGCAAACACCGTACTGGAGCACCGTTGTGCAACCGGGTCCGCCGTTCGACGGGGCGGTCGATTGATTGACCGCGAGGTTTCCCATCCCGACGAATATCGTCACGGTCGCCTCATAAATGCCCACCGGAGCGGCATTGACCTGCAAGGTGTATGTTGTGGTGGACCGCGGACTCACGACAAGCGTACCCGAGGCGCCTACCACCCCAACGCCCTGATCGATAGAGTTAGTGCAACCGCTGGTCGGACACACGGCGGACCAACTCAGAGTGGTAGACGCGCCGGGGAAAAGGATGTAGGAACTGGCGGAGAAGGACGTAATCGCCGGATTCTGGGCGTGCAGAGCCGGAACAAGGCATAACAGCCAGATCCCACCCAATGAGCGAGCTAAAGACATCGGCGGATCCCCCCGTTTTCCAGTACTGCGGATAATCTTCCCCCCACTCCGGCCTTAGCCGATTGTACCAAGCATTCCGGACGGCCCGAACGCATGGGGAGACGAGAAGATCGTCCACGCGGGCCGATCCATCGTTCCGCTACTAAGCTTGGATGTGTCTTCGGCGGATCAGGTTCCAGACTTATAGATAGAACTCGCGAAACCGACATCGCGAACCGCCGAAAATGCATCGTGGCGACCGCGGAAGGGCACAACTATACCCGGGTCAGGAGGAACACTCGTCGACGCGCCTGTCAGGTAAACGTCAGGCGATCTGCGGCACGACAAACGGCGCCCGATACTGCCGCCGGAACATGGCGTTCGCTTCCTTGTCATTTTTCACTGAATACGTCGCGGCGTCGAAATCGAGCGTACGGCCCAGGCGGTAGGAAATGTTTGCCAGATGCACCAGCGTCGTTGAAATCGCGCCTTCCTCAATCTCAGCCGTCAACTCGCCGCGATTCCGGCTGCGAACGCCGGTGATGAAGTTCGCGAAGTGATCGCCGTTGTCTTTGCGCGCCGGTCCAGGCTTCTGGTCCTTGCCGAGGAACGACACATACCTGTCGTAACCGTCAATCGCCAGGTAGCCGTTCGAGCCGTAAAAGATATTCCCGATTGTATTGCTCTTCACGCTCTTATCGAACTCGCCGATGTCGGCTTCGTGGTGCGTCATCCAGTGCCGCACTTCGAACGTCATCATCTTCTTCGGCTTGCCGGCTTCTTCGAACTCGAAAGCGCAGGTCATCGTGTTCGGCGTTTCCTGGTCGTCGTCGAACATGAAGTGGCCGCCGATGGCGGAGATCTTCGTCGGATACTTCACACCCAAACCCCAGCGCGCGATATCGACCTCGTGGATGCCCTGATTGCCCAGATCGCCATTGCCGTAATCCCACTGCCAGTGCCAGTTGTAATGGAAGCGATTCTTCGTGAACGGCTTCATGGGCGCCGGTCCGACCCACAGGTCGTACTCCACTCCGGCCGGTATCGGCTCCGGTTGCGCCTTGCCGATGGTGTCGCGCCACTTGTAGCAAAGGCCGCGCGCCATGTAAACGTCGCCGATGACGCCTTCGCGCATCTTCTGCACGCCTTCCATCAGAGCCAGATCGGAGCGGCTCTGGCTGCCCATCTGAACGATTCTGCCGTACTTGCGCGTCGCGGCTACGATCTGCTTCGCCTCGAACATGTCGTGCGAGCAGGGTTTCTCGACATAGACGTCCTTGCCCGCCTGCACCGCCCAGATAGTCTGCAACGTGTGCTGGTGGTTCGGAGTCGCAATGGAAATGGCGTCAATCGATTTGTCTTCGAGCAGCTTGCGGAGGTCTTTATAAAGTACCGGCGCTTTACCGCGCTTCGACTCCACGGACTTGCTCGCCGTGTTGAGCACCGTTTCGTCGACGTCGCACAGCGCGACCAGATCGACGTTCGCCAGCTTCGTCCATGCGTCGATATGCGACTTGCCGCGCCCGTGCATGCCGACTACGGCGACACGAACCGTGTCGTTGGGGCTGGTCGCCCCCTTGGCTAGAGAGGCAGACGCCGCGGCGACCGCCGTATTGACGAGAAATGTTCTTCGTTCCATAGGCAGATCCATTATATACGCGTTTCGGGAGACTCGAATCACGCCGTCGAAAATCATTGCGTCGCGTTGCCGCGAAGCAATTGCCAGGCCAGCATGAACCACGCGGCCAGGAACGCCAGTCCGCCGAGAGGCGTCACCGCCCCCAGCGCCTTCACTCCGCTCAGCGCGAGCACGTAGAGGCTGCCTGAAAACAGAAGGATTCCGCCGAAGAGCAACGAGCAGACCCATGTCCCGGCCAATTGCGAGATCGCGCCAACGCGCGGCAGGATTGAAACCACAAGAAGCCCCAGCGCGTGAAAGAAGTGATAGAGGACGGCTTTTTCGTAAATGCCCATTGAATAATCGTCGAGGCGGCCCTTCAGTCCATGCGCGCCAACCGCGCCGATTCCCACCCCCAGACCCATCAATATCGCGGCGACCGCGCTCCAGTTCATGGAGACAATTCTACGCTGCGCCCCGACGCGGGATTACGGCAAGGCGGCGATCTTGCTCTCCAGGTAACGCAGCGCGCTCAGGAGTTGCTCCCGGCGGCGCGGGTGAGTGGCTGCATCGAGGTCGTTGAGAACCCGTTTGCGCGACAATTCGAGGCTCTCCCGTTCACTTTGCGCGCGGATCGCCTCGGGGGGTCGCGGAGTCCCGCGCACGGCGGAGCGTCCTGACGCCGCATCTTCCATCTGGGACTCGACGGACTTGCTTTCCCAGCCGCGTGACACGAATCCAGTATCCCGCATTTTCCGATACCCGGACACACGTTTGCGTTGAATCGCCCGCCCAATCCTTACCAGGTCGGCCAAGTTGGCGAGCGGCGGGTTATGATAATGTCTCGTCTATGAAATGGATCATCGGTCTCGCGTTAACCGCATCGGCGGTTGCTCTGATCGCCCAACAGGCGGCCACGCCCGCGGCGCCGCAACCCGCCGCGCGTCCCGCTGGCCAGTCCGGAGGCCAGGGCCGTGGTAACCAGCTTCATCTGATTCCGCCCCCCGGAGTTGTCGTGGCCGATGCTGACCAGAAGGCTCTGCGAACCGCCGTGACGCGGCTGAGCGGGAAGATCGACGCACTTAAAGGCAACCCGCATCTGGCCGACGTTCAGATCTTCGAAAAAGCCGTCCGTTATGCACTCGACGGCAACGAGTTCTTCACCCAGGAAGAGGTCTTCCGCGGCAAAGAATTGCTTCGCATGGGAACGGAACGCGCGGACCAACTCGCGCGCGGCGATGCGCCCTGGACACGGGCGACCGGCCTTGTGGTGCGCGGCTACGTCTCGAGGATCGATGGCAGCGTGCAGCCTTACGGTCTTGTTGTTCCACCGACTTTCGCTCCCGATAAGCCGCACTCCTGGCGCGTGGATACGTGGTTCCACGGGCGTACCGAAACGCTGAGCGAAGTGAATTTCCTGTGGGACCGGATCTTCAACCCTGGTCAGTTTCAGCCGCGCGACACGATCGTGCTGCATCTCTATGGCCGCTTCTGCAACGCCAGCACGTTCGCCGGCGAAGCCGATATGTTTGAGGCGCTCGCCGATGTGAAGAAGAACTACAGCGTCGACGATAACCGGATTCTGGTTCGCGGTTTCAGCATGGGCGGCGCATCCGCGTGGCACATCGGCGCGCACTATGGCACCGAATTCGCGGCCGTCGCGCCCGGCGCCGGTTTTGCCGAGACAATGGAGTTCACCGGTCAATCCCGCCGTGGCATCCAGCTGACGTGGTTTGAAGACAAGCTACAGCATCTGACCAATGCAACGGATTATGCCGCCAATTTCTTCAACGTGCCCGTCATCGCGTATAACGGCGATCAGGACGCGCAGAAGCAGGCGGCTGACATCATGGCGAAGAATATGGAAGCGGAGGGGCTGACGCTGTCGCGCGTCATCGGACAGAATATCGGGCACGCATACACGCCCGCGGCGATCGCGCAGATCAACGAGATGGTCGATGCCATCGCCGGGAGGGGCCGGGATCAGTGGCCGCGCGAAGTCCGCTTCACCACATGGACACTCAAATACAACCGCATGCGCTGGGTGGTGGTCGATGGTCTGGAAAAGCACTGGGACCGGGCGCGCGTGGACGCTGTAATCGACGGCGATCATACGATCCAGGCCAAGACATCCAACGTATCGGCGGTGACTTTCGACTTCAGCACAGGAGCGCGGGCGCTGAATCCGGCCACGAAAGTGACTGTGGTGCTCGATGGCCAGGCTCTGACCGCGGGAGGTCCGCTGACCGATGGGTCGTGGACTGCGCATTTCGGCAAGTCCGGAACGAAATGGGCCCTGGCCGACGACGATTCCAGGACGCTTCGCAAACGGCATGACTTGCAAGGCCCCATCGACGACGCGTTCTTCGATGGCTTCGTGATGGTGCGCCCGACCGGTACTCCCATCAACGACGCCGTGGGCAACTGGGCGAAATCCGAACTCGACCACGCCGTTAAAATGTGGCGGACGCAGATGCGGGGCGATGCGCCGGTGAAGGACGACACGGCCGTGACCGATGCCGATATCGCTTCGAGCAATCTGGTGCTTTGGGGCGATCCACAGAGTAACAAGGTGCTGGCTCGGATTGCGGATAAGCTGCCCGTGAAATGGACGGCGGACTCGATCACGCTCGGCACGCGCAAATTCGCGTCGGCCACGAATGCGCCTGTGATGATTTATCCGAATCCGCTGAATCCGAAGAAATACGTTGTAATCAACAGCGGCATGACGATGCGCGAATATGCGGAATCGAACAACGCGCTGCAGGTGGCGTATCTGCCGGACTACGCGGTGGTGGATCTGACGACGCCGCCCGACGCGCGATGGCCGGGGAAGATCGCGGCCGCGGGTTTCTTCGGCGAGAACTGGCAACTGCTGGACAACGACGGCAAGTAGAACCGGTCTACTTCGCGGGCGCGGCCGCGAGCATCGCTTTCCACGACGGCTCGTCATGGCCTACGCTGATCTTGTTGACGCAGCGGACCAGTGGCAGTCGCAACAGGGTGGGTTCGCGCTCGATCTTCGCGAGAAGCTCCGCGTCCGACATCTTCATGTATCCCAGACCGGCGTCGATCCAGGCTTTGCCTTCTCTGTCAACCATGCCCGCAAGCGTGAAGCGCTCGATGAACCGGCGGATCTCGCCTGGAGACATGGGCTTCTGCTTCAGGTCGACGAAATGAATCGTGATGCGGCGCTCTTTGAAAAACCGTTCGGCGGCGCGGGTCGCCGATGAGTTCTTGGTTCCGAAGATCTGAACGCTAACCACCTGAAATCGCGGACTACAGGTTAAATCTGGTTCAGTTCCTGTGTGTTGAAGAAATACTTCAACTCTTCCGCCGCCGTTTCCGGCGCGTCGGAGCCGTGAATCGAATTCCGCTCGATGCTCTCGGCGAACAGCTTGCGGATCGTCCCCTCCGCGGCGTTCGCCGGGTTCGTCGCGCCCATCACTTCGCGCAGTTTCAAGACCGCGTTTTCGCGTTCGAGCGCCATAACGATAACCGAACCCTCGGTCATGAACTTCACAAGGCCTGCGAAAAAGGGCCGCTCGCGATGAACGGCGTAGAAACCTTCCGCCTGCGCCTGGCTGAGCTTCAACATACGAAGCGCCTTGATACGGAAACCCGCGCCTTCGAGAATCGCAAGAATCTTGCCCGCGTTGCCGAGCTTCACCGCGTCCGGTTTGATGATGGAAAATGTCGTCTGCATGTTTTCTATTGGTTCAGTCTTTTCTGAATGTTTTCGCCAATCTGCGCCGGGGACGAACACACCGTAATCCCCGCCGCTTCCATGGCCTTGATCTTGTCGGAAGCCGCACCGGAACCGCCGGAAATGATCGCGCCCGCATGACCCATGCGGCGTCCGGGGGGCGCGGTCTGGCCGGCGATGAAGCCGACCACTGGCTTCTTCACGTGCTTGCCGATGTAAGCCGCCGCCGCCTCTTCCGCGTTGCCGCCGATTTCGCCGATCATGACGATGGCGTGCGTGTCGGGGTCCGCGTCGAAAAGCTGGATCGCGTCCATGAACGTGGTGCCGATAATCGGGTCGCCACCGATCCCGATGCAGGTCGATTGCCCGATGCCGAGCTTCGTCAACTGGCCGACGGCCTCGTATGTGAGAGTGCCCGAACGCGAGACGACGCCGACGTTGCCTTCGAGATGAATGTGACCCGGCATGATTCCGATCTTGCATTTGCCGGGCGAGATGACGCCGGGGCAATTCGGCCCAATGAGCCGCGAGTTCTTGCCTTTCAGGAACGCCCACGTCTTCACCATGTCGATGACGGGAATGCCTTCCGTGATGCAGACAATCAACGGAATGCCGGCGTCAGCCGCCTCCATGATGCCGTCCGCTGCAAATGGCGGCGGCACAAAAATCACGGTTGCGTTCGCCCCGGTCTCCTTCACGGCCTGGCTGACGGTGTTGAACACGGGCCGGTCGAGATGGTTTTGCCCGCCTTTGCCCGGCGTCACGCCGCCGACCACGTTGGTGCCATAGGCGATGGCCTGCTGGGCGTGAAATGTACCTTCCTTGCCCGTGAAGCCCTGAACAATGAGGCGTGTTTCTTTGTTTACCAGTACGCTCATCGGGCACCTCCGGCCAGCGCCACGACTTTATTGGCCGCGTCTTTCATGCCATCGGCGATCGTAAAGTTAAACCCGGAATCCAGCAAGATTCTGATGCCCTGCTCCACGTTTGTGCCTTCCATCCTGACGACGATCGGAACCTTGATCGCGAGATCGCGCGCGGCGTTCACCACGCCGGTCGCCAGCGTGTCGCAGCGCAGAATGCCGCCGAAAATATTGATCAGCACCGCTTTCACGTTCGTGTCGGAAAGCAGGATTCGGAAGGCGTTTTTCACCTGCTCGGCGTTGGCGCTTCCGCCTACATCGAGAAAGTTCGCCGCGCTGCCGCCCGCATACTTAATGATGTCCATGGTGCCCATGGCGAGGCCCGCGCCGTTCACCATGCAGCCCACGGTTCCATCGAGCTTAATGTAATTGAGGCCGAATTTCGAGGCTTCCACCTCAAGCGGGTCTTCTTCGTTCGGGTCGCGCAGCTCGGCCAGGTCCTTATGGCGAAACAGCGCGTTGTCGTCGAAGTTGATCTTTGCGTCGAGCGCGTAGACTTTGTTGTCCTTCGTGGTGATGAAGGGATTGATTTCAGCGAGCGAGGCGTCCGTATCAAGGCAGGCCTTCGTGAGCGCGATCATCGCAGCAGCGGCTGCGTTCACCGCGACTGCCGGGATGCCGATGCCGAATGCGAGCTTGCGCGCCTGGTATGGTTGCAGGCCGAGACCGGGGTCGATTACTTCCTTCAGGATCGCGTCGGGGTCCTTCGCGGCGACCTCCTCGATTTCCATGCCGCCTGCGGCCGATGCCATGAAGATGAGCTTGCCGGTGGCGCGATCGAGCACGATGCCGAGGTAGAGTTCCTTATCGATGGGCAGAGTTTCTTCCACGAGCAGTCGCTGCACGAGACGGCCTTCCGGACCCGTTTGATGCGTGACCAGCGTCATGCCGAGGATCTTCTCGGCGATGGCCGCGGCTTCGACTTCGTTCTTCGCGACTTTCACGCCGCCGCCCTTGCCGCGTCCGCCGGCGTGAATCTGCGCTTTGACGACGACGCTTCCGCCGAGCTTCTTCGCAACCGCCTCGGCTTCGGCGACGGTATACGCCACCTCCCCGCGAGGCACGGGGACATTATATTTGGCCAGAATCGCCTTGGCCTGGTACTCGTGAATTTTCATCTGGAACTTGAGTTGGGAGATACAGGATGGTTGCGGAAAAAGCCGCGTGCCCGGATCCCCGAAGCTCAACTTTAACATGAGGGTTTCGGGGCGTCTTTCGACGGGGTCACGTGCAGGGCGTGCGGGCGAGAAAGCAGGCGGGAAAAAACGGAGTCTACCCGCCGGGTGATCGAAGTGGCGGTAGTGTGGGCGCCAGGTGAGTAGAGTGAGGCGTTTGCCTCGAAAATGTTTCCCAAGTGTAGGATCACGTCCTGGGTTCGGCATTGCTTTTCTTCTCTTACACCGTTGCGGTCGGGCGGCGCTATTGTCGGCGGGGCCTGCTGCGGATGCGCTGTCGGGCATCTCCCTGACAGTCGAATACGGATTAGTCTGCCTCGCCCGGAATCCCGGCTTGCCCCGGCAGACTTTGCTGCGGCTGCCGGGAAGGGAGATCGACTTCGTCGGTTCTTCCGATTCGACAGTTCGCCGGGTCGCGGATTCTTCCGCCAGTCCGGCTTCGGTCGGGCTACATCCGTTCCGGCGTCGGCGTTCAGTTCGGCGAGGCTTGGTTCCGCAGCCTCGCTCGCTACCGGACTCAGCATCCGTTCCACAACCCCGGCAAACTTCTTTGAGCAGACCAGCACGACATGCCGGTCGCTCTCCAGCACGTTCTTCACTGGAATCCAGTATGAGTCCGTGCTTTCCATCGCTACTGTAGTGACTCCCGCCGCCATTATCCAGTTCTTCAACGACTCCAGTTCCGGAACCGTGGTCCCGAACCATCGAGTCTCGATCAGTCCTTCTTTGCCGGCCGGACTCGTCAACCTGGCCACTGCCAGACCTCTCTTGCCAACATCGATTCCCGCGCAACGTTCTGTGACAACCGGGATTGTGATCATCGCCTCGTCCTTTCTGCGCGGACGAGCAGCCAGCGTATCCGTCATCACTTTGCCTCACGGGCTGCTACGCACCATTCCCGGGTCCAAATCCGCTGGCCGGACCAGGTTGCAAATCGGGGTCTTCCCAACAATAAATGTCTCGGCCTCGGCTCACCGCGCAGTTCTGTCGTAGTGCTTTTCTCCCTCGCCTTGACCATTTTCATGCCTCGTGGATGGCCCCCACGGGGTCATGCTGGTTACAAAACGA
>PLEX01000026.1 GCA_003136575.1 Bryobacterales bacterium
GCGAAGAAGCTGTTCCAGAGCGCTCACGACATCGACCCGGCTTCGCCGTATATCGCCGATGAGCTTGCGTACCTGTACCTGGAACACGGCGGGGACGTCAATGTGGCGCTGTCGCTGGCGCAGGCGGCGAAACAGAAGGCTCCGAAGTCGCCCATCACAGGCGACACGCTCGGCTGGGCATATTACAAGATCGGGTCGAACGACCTGGCGATGAAGGAACTGAAGGATGCGACGCAGCAGGCGCCGGCCAACCCCGTTTACCAGTACCATCTGGGGATGGCTTACATGACCGCGAGGAACTACGACCTGGCGTCGCGGTCGCTGAGGGCGGCGCTGAAGACGCCGAACTTCCCTTATGCTTCGAGCGCTAACGCTGCGCTGGAAAAGATGGGGCAGAAGGCGAAGTAACCGGCGAGCCACTAGCGCGGGCACGGCCCNNCGCGCTGCGCGCGCTCGTCAGGGGAACGGGATGGTCGCCGGGGCTTCGTTTGAGTATGCGCTCTCCGAGCCGGCGGCGATCGCGGTGGTCACGTAATAGTAGGTCTGGCCAGCGAAGATTGCGCTGTCGGTATATGTGACTGCGGCGACGGGGGAAGAGGTTAGCTTCGTGTACGGCCCGCCGGATGTTGTCCCGCGGTAAACGTTGTAGTTGACGTTGAGGGTCGTGCTGGCCGTCCAGTTCAGAACCACGGTGTGGAGATTGGCGGTGGTGCAGATTCCGGTCACCGCCGCGTTGGTGATTTGCTGAATAACCAGCGGGCTGCAGACTCCGGGGCCTGCGATATTGGCCGTGCAGGTCAGCAATCCGAGGTTCATATTCGTCGCCATCTGTACGTCGACGGGGTTGATCGCGCCGTCCGCATTCAGATCGCAGGCGCTGATACCGGTGGCGGCTTTGAAAGAGACCGTACTCGACGCGAGCGTGCCTGCGGGGTTTTGAGTCCATTGCGCTGCGTACGTGCCGACAGCCGCTGTAACAAGGTGCGCCCAGCCGTTGCCTTTCAGTGAGGAGTCGCTGACGAAGGCGTTTCCCGCAGAGATCCCCGTGACGCTTCCGGCTACGGCGGCGAGGGAAATGACCACTTCGGCGGCCGCCTTCGTTGTCACGCTCGCCCCCGTCGGAGCAGCGCTCGATGGCTGGCTGCTGAGAACGGCCGTCTGATCGAGCGGCGCGGCTGTATTGACGCCCGAGAACTCCCAGATCGCCACGCCCGCATTCGTGACGGCCAGGCTCGGAGTCACCGTCACCGTGGTGGCTCCGGCTGCGCTGTTTTTGGCGTACCAAATATCGACGACCGACCCGGCTGAGGCGTCGATCGACTGAGCGGGACCGGCTTCGGCGTACCTGTTTCCGGCGGTGTCGGTCACGCCGATGACCGTAGTACCGGTATTCGCTCCGCCTCCGATTTCGAAGCCGACGACAAGGAGATGGCCGGCTTCCGTTGACGGTATGGTGCAGGTGAGTGTCGCGGCGCTTTGAGGACCGCAGGATGTTACGTTAACCAGCCCGACCTGGGCTGAGGCAACTGCTGACATGGCAGCCAGCAGCGCGAATCGCCAAACTACGTTGGGCATATTTGTGGTGAGTGGGACCGGGTTCAATCAATAGTCTTTTGCAACTCCGGCTCGGGCACGACGCTTACTCCGAGAGCGAATTCGTACGCCTTGAGCAGCCTCCCCTTTTCGGCCGCCCAGTTGAGACCGCCTTCAATGCGGCGCCTGCCGTTGGAACCTAATTGGTGTCGAAGCGGCTCCGAGTCCAGCAAAGTCGCGACCTTATTCCCGAAATCGATGGGGTCGTTGCGGTCGGCGAAAAGCGCTGCGTCGCCCGCGCATCGGCGACCTTCGATAAGGTCGTACAGCACGACTGGAACGCCGCAGGCCTGATATTCCAGGATTTTTATCATGCTGAGCTTGTCGTTGAAGTCGTTGCACGGATCGGGGGCCACGGCAACATCCGAGGTAGCCAGGTAGGAGAGCAGATCGGCTCCGTAGAGACCGCCGGTGAACGTTACCCACTCGTCGAGTCCTCGCGCGGTTGCGAGCGCTTTAAGACGGGGTTGCTCCGGGCCGGGACCGATGAGGACGAAAAGGGTGTCCTTTCGGCCTTTTTGCAGGACGAGATATTCGATGGATTCGAGGAGCATGTCGACGCCGTCCTGGGTGCCCATGATGCCGACGTACACGACCATGTGCGTCCGACCCCGCTTCAAATCCGGCTGAGGATCGGGCAGCCTGAATTCGTCGAGATCGGGACAATTACGCACGACGAAGACGCGGTCCGGAGAGACTTTGCCGCGGGTGACGGCGATCTCCCGGCATGATTCGTTGGTCACGACTACCGCGTCGGCCGTGCGGAAGGTCAGACGCTCCGCGACTTTTGCCAGTCTGTACAGGAAGCCCCTGCGCTGAAACTTTGCCTCGTATAATTCGGGCGCGGGATCGTGCTGGTCGAAGATGAACCGAACGCCGAATAACTTGAAAAACCGGGCGATCAGAAAAATCGTGTCGGGAGGGTTACAGGCCTGGATGACGGAAAATCGCGTCGAAGCGTAGATCTTGAGCGCCAGGATGAATTCGCAAAACAGAGCCCACGCGTACTCGACGAGATAGTCCAGATGTCCCGATGCTTCGTAAGCTGTATAACGGTGGATCGAAACGCCGTCGATTTTCTCGAAGGAACTCTCGAACCCTTTGCCTTTGGGGCAGATTACGGAGACCAAGTAACCCGCTCTTGCAAGCGCGACTGCTTCGCGCCAGACACGAGGATCGCGCGGGACGGAAAGATTCTCGTCGATAATGCAGACCGCGGTCGGGCGATTCGACATCACTCTGTCCTCGGATCGCAGTGCGCGCGGATGTTCAAGAGCGAATCTCGTTTCATATTGTAGTCTTGTCTCATCGGATTACAAAATGCCGGAATTCCCACACTGTCATGAATCTCACGGTCGGTCATTTCATCCCACATGTTTGTAGAAAAGACTTCCCACGCAACGCAGCGCCGGATCCGGAAGGCGCGATACGAATCCGCGCAGCATGCTCTGCTTTCGGGACCCGCCGCCGAAGGGATGCAATCTCGCACTGCCTGGTGCCTGTAACCTTCGATAAACGATGGTTGACCGCTCCGCGCCCCAACGGTCTTTGAACTGGATGAGGCCGGGTGTGTCCAGATCCGAGCGGCCAAGGTCGAGTGTAGTGAGGTCACCGCGTTTTGCATCTTCGATGGCCCGCCAGAACAGAATCTGCATGGAACCGAGGTTGTGAAATCGCGAGTCGCTGCACCCGTACTTGTAGACGACGACTCCGTTATGACGCAAGGTTACTATCGCCGCGATTGGCCGTCCCGATTTATAGGCGACCCGAATTTTCAGTGCCGCTCCGAAATTCGCAATGAGATTCTTAAACCAGCNNTTGTGACAATTACTGAAAATGGTTTCGAGGCTCGGGCGAAGGTCCAGCTTGTGCAAATAGTATGATGTCGAGGAGCAGGGGAATCGACCGTTTATAGGGAAGCTCTGTGCGGGCCGAAGCTCCACGTAGAGACGCCGGGCTGCCTTTGATCGCGCGACTGCGGCTGACAGGAGCGCGTCAATCGTGGCTGCGTCGTCCGCGAGCACATCGCAGTNNAGTTCGCGGCCGATGGGAGTGGTTGAGAGCGCGACGGGCCTGAAGCCGTAGGTTTTCCTCAGGGCAGACAGCCATTGAGGCGAATGAAACACGGAAGCGAGCGGGTGCCTGAGAACAAGCTTTCCCCAGCGCGGATCTTCGATCGGATCGATTTCATAAACCTGCGGCGTACCGGTCATCGCGGGCCGCCCGGCGGTGAGACGCGGGCTTCACGGGGCTGGGCTTCCGTTGCCTTCGCCGCTTCCTCAAACTTCTCCGTGCAAAGAGAGTCGACCAGGTCGAGGTATTCGGTCTTCCTGGTGTCCCAGCCGTTACGCGCTGCGTACTCCAGCCCGTTCCGGGACATACGGTCGCGCAGATCCCGGTCTTCAATGACGTTCAACAGGATCCGCGCCATGTCTTCATCGTCGCCGGATTTGAAGAAGGCTACCGTCTCATCGCTGAAATAGTAGGAATCGACAGCAGTGCGCGAGGCGACGACAGGCACGCCCTGCGACATGAATTCCATGATCTTGGTGCTGTANNCGGAATACTGTCGAGCGGAACGGAGTCGAAGAATCGCACCCTGCCATCGAGACCAAGCTCGGAGGCGAGCTTCGCCAGATCGTCTTTGGCACCTCGTCCGCCGCCACCGCCATAGAGATGAAGCTCGCAGTTTGGCAGCGTAGCTTTGAGCCGCGCAAGGGCTCGGATGGCAACGTCCAGTCCCTGATGCGGTTGAAACGTTCCGGGGAACAGAAGAACGGTTTTGCCATCGTCTCTGGTGCGGGTACGCCGGGAAAATATGGCTGTATCCACGTTGTTTACGAACACGGAGCACTTCTCAGCCGGTACGGAACGCGCCGTCAGGCGGTCTTGCCAGAGATGATTGGAGATGATGACATGGTCGGCGAAGCTGGCAGACACGCGCTCCGCCAGTTTGATGGACCGGACGTAGACATTATCGGGCGAAGACTGGAACTTCTCTTCGAAGAGTTCGGGAACGAGGTCGTGAATGTCCAGAATGATCTTCGCGCCAGTCAATTTCGGGTAGATGGCCGCGAATACGAGAACGTCCGGCACGTTGTGCACATGGACGAGGTCGTATTGGATTTTGCCGTGACGCCGGCTTACGAATTTGAATGCCCGCCACTCAAAGCGGAGCAACTGCCGGGCGTAGCTCCATTTGCCAGCCTCATTTTTCTCCCGGTACTGGATTCCGAAGACGCTTACGCCGTTCAGTTGGTAGGCTGAGTTCTGCCCCGGGGATTCCAGTGCTACGACGTCGACAATGTCGCCCCGTGCCGCGAGGCTTTCGGCATAACGCCGGACGCGATTATCGGCGTCGTAGCGAGTGTAGGCGATCATGCAGACACGCTTTCGCGTGTTTCTCGCCCCGATCGGCATACTAGCGCGATAGTGGCTGTTCACTTCGTGAGGAAGTGCGGCCCAGTATTGGTCTTTGTATCGTTCGCGGACGTACTTCAGAAGTTCCTCATAGAGCGAGACTGGGAACTCGTCTCTTTCGGTTTTCGCGCCATCAAAGCTCATGTAGTCGGGGTGAGTGATGAGCATCGCCATACCACCCCGCTTTGCTATCCAATCGAGCTTTTTCTTCCAGATTTCGATGTCCGTTTGGCGAAGAACGACGAATAACGTAAAGTCCTGCGCCAGAGTGTAAGGAAGCTCGACAAAGCCTCCGCCGTCCGGAGACGGCACCCAGAACGGAAATATCGTTCTTACACCGTCCGGTTCGGGTTCGAAAGGATCCGTATCGAATGTTGAAGCGTCATACTCGGCATCCAGGCGGTGCAGCCATCCGAGGCGGTGCTGCATTAGCGGCGAACGAAAGCCCGACGCACCCCAGCGCTTCAGATACGAGTTGATTCTCGCGGCCTTTCGGGCGAATGCGGATTTCGAGTNNAGTTGTACAGCTTTCCGTCGTGCTCGAGGCCGTGGACTCCGACCTCGAAACCCGAGTCGTGAAGTTTTTGGAGCATCGGCTCCGACACTTCGTACTCTTCTCCGGGAACGAGGTTGAACGAGGATCGGAAGCCGTTCCGGGACTCCAGTTC
>PLEX01000066.1 GCA_003136575.1 Bryobacterales bacterium
CAGGGATTCGAACCCCGATACGCAGCTCCAGAGGCTGCAGTCTTACCGTTAGACGATCTCCCAGCAGGGTCCGACAAGACCATTTTAGCTCATAGGCCATTCTTGCCCGGCGCATTGCCCCTCACGCCATGCCATAATGCCGGTGAACAGTTTGCCGGAGCAATCGAACGCAGAACGAATCGAGCCGGGCCGGGGACTCGGACATGATGTCGCCGGTTTTGTCCGGTTGCTGGCGCCCCACCTGAGGCGCTACCGGCTCCAGGTGGTTCTGATCCTGCTGGGTTCGCTGCTCGAAATGGGCTCGAATACTCTCGTTCCGCTGAGCTTCCGTTATCTCATCGACTCAGTTCTTCCCCAGGGTGATCAAAAGGGCCTGGTGCTCGTCGTGGCTGTTCTTTGCGGAGGGCTTGTCGTGGTCACGCTGGCCACACTGGGGCGCGACTACATCTTCGCGAAGACCGGTAACGGGGTCCTCAGCGACATACGCTCCCGGATGTTCGAGCATCTGCAGGCGCTGTCGATGGATTTCTATTCCCGCAGCCAGGTCGGGGACATCCTGGCCCGCTTTTCGACGGATCTGGCCGGGGTCGAGTCTTCCCTCTCGCTCGCCGTATCGTGGGGCATCGTGCCCCTGTTCGACGTGGTAGTCAGCACAGCGCTGCTGTTTTCTCTCAACTGGCGGCTTGCGCTGGTGGCGATGCTGATCTGGCCGCTTTGCCTGATGGGTCCCCGCATCATCGCGCCGCGAGCGAGCGAGGCGAGCGACAGGCGTAAGGCGCGCGAGGCCGACACTGTATCCAACATTCAGGAGAATATCGGCGCGCAGGCGGTCGTGAAGGCGTATGGGCTCGAAGGTCTGGCCCTGTCGTGGTTTCGCACGCGCAATTCCGCGCTTCTTCGCAGCAGCGTCCGGCTCAGCTTTCTCGGCGGGCTAATGGAACGCTCGGCGTGGACCGGCATCCTGGTGCTCCAGGTTCTCATCGTGAGCGCGGGCGCGTGGATGGCGTTCCACGGCTACATCACGATCGGGACTCTCACGTCGTTTCAGGCTCTGTTTCTGATGCTCGCGTACGGACTCTACAACGTCGCGCAGTTTATCCCGACCATGGTGCAGGCGGGCGGAGGAATGCGGAGGATTGAAGAACTGCTGCGGGAAACGCCGCGCGTGGCGGATCTACCCGACGCCCGGACGCTTCCGCGGCTTGCCGGGCGGATCGAGTTCAGCCATGTGAGTTTCAGCTACGACGGCGGGCGAAAAAACCTGGACGACGTCAACGTCGCGATTGCGGCCGGGACTTCGGTGGCATTCGTGGGGGCTAGCGGCTGTGGGAAAAGCACGATGCTGAATCTGCTGATGCGTTTTTACGACGCGTCTGAAGGCACTGTGGAGTTCGACGGACACGACATTCGCGCAGCGACGCTCAAATCGCTGCGTTCGCAGTTGGGCGTGGTGTTTCAAGAGAGTTTTCTGTTCAACGCTCCGATTCGGGAGAACATCCGCTACGGGCGGCCGGGGGCGAGCGACGCGGAGGTGGTGGAGGCCGCGCGGGCCGCCGAGATTCACGATTACATCTCGAGTTTGCCCGAGGGTTACGAAACCGTGGCCGGCGAACGGGGCAGCCGGTTTTCCGGCGGGCAGCGGCAGCGGATTGCGATTGCGCGCGCGATATTGCGGCGTCCGGCGGTGTTGCTGCTCGATGAGGCTACATCGGCGCTGGATGTTTCAACCGAGGCCGCGATCAACGAGACGCTGGCGAAAGTGGCAGAAGGGTGCACGGTTGTGTCGGTGACGCACCGCCTGGCCGCGGTGGAGAGCTTCGATTGCATTTATGTTCTGGATCGCGGACGAGTCGTTGAATACGGTCATCATGACGAGTTGATGAGCCGAGGCGGCGTCTATGCCCGGATGAGGCAAAAGCAAGGAGGGTTCGTCGTTCCGGCCGGGACGGGCGTCGCGCATGTGGATCCCGAGCGGTTGGCAACGGTGCCCATTCTCGAAGAACTGAGCGCGGAGGTTCGGCTTGAAATTGCGCCGCTGTTTGCGACGGAGAGCTTTCCGGAAGGCCGCATGATCGTCCATCAGGGCGATCCGGGGGATAAGTTTTATCTGATCGCGCGGGGGAAGGTGGAGGTTTTCCGCGATAGTTCGGCAGGACGGGAGCCTCTCGCCGTTCTCGGAGATGGCGACTACTTCGGTGAGATCGCCCTCCTCGAAAACACTCCTCGCACCGCATTTGTACGGGCGCTGGCGCCTTCGGTCTGTCTGGTGCTGCATCGAGGGCATTTTCTGGAACTGATGGATCTTTTTCCGGCAATGCGGCAGCGGATTCGTCAGGTGGCGGAGAATCGAAAGCTCGCACTCGGACGGCTGGATTGAGACCTCATCCTTGCTAAAAAATGTGAAACATCGCCCGCGGGCTTCGCACATACTCAGTTAGGGGAGATTACTTGCATCCATTACAGCTCCTGAATGAATTGGAAACGGAGATGGATTTGCCGACGGTCGCGCCACGCGATTTTCCGGCCGTCGCGGTTCCGAACGAACCGGCAATTCGACTGAATCCGGGAGCCTATCCGAAGTCCGGCCTCGCGCCAGTCTCGTACCGCGATTACTATTACCCCCACCTATCCGATGTGCGATGGAACGACTGGCGCTGGCAGTTCCGCAATCGTATCGCGACGCTGGAGCAGTGGAATAGGTTCTTCCCGCTTTCGGTGGATGAGCGGCGCGATCTGCGAGATGTCATGCGGGAGTTCCGGCTTGGCGTGACGCCGTATTATTTGTCGCTGATCGACCCCGACGATTCGGCCGATCCGATGCGGCTGCAATCCATGCCCTCCGCGCAGGAATTCGTGAACCTGTTTTCAGGCGACGAGGATCCGCTCGGGGAGCAGAGTATGTCGCCGGTTCCGGGAATCGTCCACCGCTATCCCGACCGCTGTCTTCTGATCGCCACGAATTCCTGCGCGATGTATTGCCGCTACTGCACGCGGAAGCGGATCATGCACGAAGGCGATGCCCCGGCGGATCGCGCCGCGTTGAAGGCGATGACGGATTACATAGCGAAGACGCCGACGATTCGGGATGTGATCGTCTCGGGCGGCGATCCGCTGACGTGGTCGACCGCGCGCATCGAAGAGTTGCTGCGCGAACTGCGGGCGATTCCGCATCTGGAGATTATCCGCTTCGGATCGCGGGTGCCTGTGACATTGCCCCAACGGATTACGCGCGAGTTGTGCGAAATGCTGGAGCGGTTTGGCCCGATATGGATTAACGTCCATTTCAACCATCCGCGCGAGGTGACGGCGGATGCGGCACGCGCGTGCGATCTGTTGCTGCGCCATGGCGTTCCGCTGAACAACCAGACCGTGCTGTTGCGCGGCGTGAACGACGATGCGGTAACGATCAGGTCACTGGTGCACGCGTTGATGCGGATCAAAGTGCGGCCCTACTATCTTTACCAGTGCGACCGGGTTGCGGGGGCGGATCATTTCCGGACAACGATTGCGAAGGGGCTTGAGATTATCAGCCAGCTTCGGGGCCATACCAGCGGACTCGCGGTGCCGAATTTCGCGGTGGATGCGCCGGGTGGAGGGGGGAAGGTGGTGCTGCAGCCGGAGAACCTGATTTCCTGTGAGAACGGGCTGGCGCGATTTCGGAATTTTCGCGGCGACGTGTTTGAGTACCTGAGATCGGCAGGCAACGTT
>PLEX01000014.1:0-6352 GCA_003136575.1 Bryobacterales bacterium
CTGGATACCCAGCGGCGGCGAAAACAAGCGATTGAAAAGGTCATCCTCGAAGAAGAAGTACGCCTGACGGGACGGCTACTTGGCTCGGGGGAAAAGGACGGCGTCATCGGAAGGCTGGTGTTCGACCAGCGGAGGGCGAGTTCCCAGCCAGCCACAATGGTGTACTGGTCGGCCCTTAGCAACTGGGGACTCTTGCGGAGGCTGGATGATGGGTCGGCACCGTCGCGGGCGTCTGTCCATCGGATGCTGACGGCCGGGTGGAGGCAAACCCAGATTCACGATGATGACAGCGTTCCTATTGAGGAAGCCCACAGTCTCTTTGCAAAGTTGCCTCCGGTACCGAAGGGATGGTTGACCGATGGCGAGCCCGTCACTTTCCGCCTCCTGGCGGATGAAGAGTCTTTTCTGCGAAAACAGCTACTTACAACCCGCCGGTTAGGTTCCGACGAACCTTCGCTGTTGGCGCGACTATCCGAAAATCCTGGGTGCGTTCGGACCGCAAGCGCGCCATGGCAGAGGGCGGTCCGCAGCGCTGCCGACCCGGACGACAAGGCGGCCATGGACAGGGCTCGCCGTGCCGCATCACTGGCGGCCATCGGCCGCGCGGTTTACGCAACCCTGGTTGAGACGCTTCGGGAGGAGCGCGATGGATTGTCAACTTCCGCCAAGCACAGGTCCAGCCTGCCGGAAATGATCAAGGAGTATCGACAGGACGCGCTGGATCTCGAAGTTCGAGCCGTTCGAGAGGATGCGCCCGGCCTTCCCGGACTTTTCACTCAGGTGCTTGAGCAGACGCAGCAATGGGTCAGCCGTTCAGAAGGTCCGAAGTCGCTTCTTCCGCTCTACGCTTCAATGGAGCAAAAGCGGAAAGGCAACAGAGCACGCCTGGCGTCCACGCCCATCGGCAGACAGAGGCGGGCAGAGTGGGACAACGAGAGACATCCGTTGGGGGAGCCACTCCACTATCGATGGAGCAATGTGAAGCGAATGCTGCTGGACCTGGAAGACCATGATTAAAGTCAAGCATTGGCGAAGTTTCCCGTTTCTCCAGGCTCTTCGGCCAGAGCCCGGAGAAGTCGTGGACTCTGCAGTCCTGACGACCTACTCCGCTGACCTCGTTGTTGTCGCCGCGTCGTTGCTCGCCCTTGCCGGCCTGGATGATGACCGTGGTTCAGGCAGCAAAGTCGATTTTGCAAATGCGTTCGACAGGTTGAACGGGCAATTCCGAGTGCTCTGCCAGCGCGGCCGCGTTCTGGTGCCGCTCCGCGGCTCACTCATCTTGAACCTGATGGACCGGTTTGTTCGTGAGGTGGGAACAGCTGAAAGCACTTCGTGGCACCCAAAAACGGCTCTTGTCCGCTACCTCAGAGAAGATGGTTCTTCCTCCTGGCGCGTCTGGGTTGGAAGTCGCAACCTGACCAGATCGGCGGCATGGGAGTTCGGCCTGGTCCTGGTGAGTTCAACATCGGAAGGACAACAGATCGCCGGGATCGGTGCGCTTGCTGAATCGCTGGCGAGCCATGCCGGGCTGGATACCTTCAAAAAAGACCGCGTCGGACGAGAATTAGATCGACTCCAATGGAAGATTCCTCGCGGCATCCGAGTGGAGGATTTCGGGTTCTGGCAGCCCGACCAAATGCGGGAATTGCCCGATTCCCCACCTCGACTGAAGCGACTCATCGTTGTTTCGCCATTCCTCGACGGATCGGTCATCGGCCGCTTTGGGAAATGGGGGGATGCCGACACCGAACGTGTCCTTGTGTCAACTCTGCCGGAACTACAAAAGCTGGCCCCACAGGTCCAACAGCCGCTCGCCGGTTTTAAGGGCAATCTCAGGTATCTGGAAGCGCCGGTTGAAGACGAGGTCGAAACGGACGCCGAAGGTGCGGCCGCCGGCGCGGATGAGGAGCAAGAATCCCGAGGTCTGCACGCAAAGCTGGTCTTGGCCGAACATGCCGGGGGGAGAACGCTTTGGGTAGGTAGTGCCAACGCTACTCAACGTGGGTGGCTCGGACCCAATTCAGAAATCATCGTTCGTCTGTCGGCTGACTCCGAAGTTGCCGACGGCTTGAACGCGTTTATCGACTCTGAAACGTGCGAAGTGTACGAGGAACTCTTGAAATCGGTAGAACCCGACCCCGACGAAGAAAGACTGGAGTCCGCGCGCAATTCCCTGGCGGCATCCTGGAATTTACGCCAGGAGATTGGCGGAAACATCTACTGGCTGTGCGGCGATTATGATCCTCACGATGTTGCGGGCGACATGGAGATCAGAGCCGGACGCTTGGGCGGCGCACTCGAGGTTTGGTCTCGTGGGTCTCTTCGTCTGCAATTACCACCCACAGCTCCGGCTGGCATTACTGAATTCGTTGTAATTTCCCTGCAATTGGGCGAGAGAAGTTGCAGATGGGTACAGCTGGCGCCAATTGCTGGATTCAATGCCGGGGACCGGGATAAGACGCTCATGGCCGAATATCTCGATGTGCGAACGTTTCTCTCATGGGTCCGAAGTCTTCTGGACGATTCCATAGCAGGCGACGGCGGCGGGGACTGGAACGATAGTGGTAAACGTGCACTAGGCACCCAGAAGCGAAGCGCTATCTCAGGCTGGGTGCCCACACTGGAGCAAGCTCTGAAGGCCTGGGTACGCGACCGGAAGCAGCTTCAACTTGCGGATCGGGCGGTGGCGCGCTATTTCGACACGATCCGTGAGACACAAGAAAATACGTTGTCAGCGGAAGAACGGCAGGCGGTGGACGCGGTTCGAAAGGTGTGGCCCGTCATTCGGCGCGAACTCGTGCAGGACCGCCATGACACAGGCAGATCGAAATGACCGANNGACATTTCCTCGTGGCTGACGAAGTCGGTCTCGGAAAGACGGTGGTGGCGCAGGGCGTGATAAACGAGCTGATGTTGCAGAAACGTCGTGAGGCGAATCGGCCCCTCGTTGTCTTTTACGTCTGCAGCAGTCTGGCAATCGTGGCGCAGAACAGGCGAAAGCTGTTGGAAGTCTTGCCAAAGAATGAATGGCCTGCGGCTTTATGCACCGTGGATCGGTTGACGCTGGTTGGCACAACGGACCCGCCACAACATCCCGACCTGCATCTGTACACCTTAACGCCGGAGACGTCCATCCCGCGCTCAGAAGGGCGCACTCGCAGAGGCCAACAATCGGAAAGGGCGCTCATCTTTGGGCTGTTGAAGCAGCGATTTCCGAGACTTCTGCGGGTGCTCCGTCAGGACGACTTTCGGTTGAAACCGGGACCTCTGGCAGAGGACCGAATCTGGCGAGAATGGGTGGACTACTACAAAGAAATAATCAGGGACAACGCGACCCTTCGGCGAGAATTCTATTCAGCGGTTCGCGCTGAGTTCGAACTGCNNGCTGCGGCAAATCTGAGCAAACTGAATCCGGACCTGGTGATCTTCGACGAGTTCCAGCGCTTCCGAGCTTTGATTCAGGAGTATGAGGACAAGGATAAAGAGAAGCCTTCCCGAGTGCTGCAACTGCTGCGCGGCGAAGAAATGGATAATCCGCCGGGACTACTGCTCCTCTCCGCCACACCATATAAGCCGTACGCGCGGCGATGGGAAGAATCTGATGGGGGTGCTCACAAAACCGAGTTCCTGCAACTCGTCAAGTTTCTATACGGAAACGGTTCGAAGGCGGAGGCGAAGCGTGGCGACTGCGAAAGCGCATTTCAGGCCATGGAGACCGAACTCAGGCTTGGTCGTCTGGAATCTGAGGAATTCCGGGCGGCAAAACAACGGATCGAATCGATTTTGCGGCCAGTTATGTCGAGGACTGAGCGGATCGCACACCCTGAGGAATCCCGCTCGTCTGCTGTTCGGTCCTTGCCAGCCGACCTTCACAGCAAAGACCTTCAAACCTATAAGTACCTCGCCGATAGCTTTCGGGACAAAGACAAACCTTGGGCGGTTCCCTTTTGGGATTCGGTCCCACTTCCGCTCCAGACACTCGGCCCTACCTACACGGCGTGGGAGAACCGAGATACCAGCCTGACGGGCGGCGCACCGGGGCTTACCAGGGAGGACCGAAATGCGTTTCGCCGGCCGAGTGAATGGCCCCAGCCAAAGATGCGTGCGCTGGAGAAACTCGTGCCGCCGGAATCGCTGGCGTTACCATGGATCGCTCCCTCACTCCCCTGGTGGTCTTTGGGTGGGCGCTGGAAGTCAGGCAAGACCCCGCAAGAGATATCCGGCAAGCTCCTCGTGTTCAGCCGGTTCCGTGCAGTTCCGCAGAGTATTGCAGCGTTGCTCAGCTATGGACTGGAATGTCGATTTGCAGGTGGGAACAAGACCGATTACGAATCGATCACAAAACGGCGTGTCCTTCAGCCCAGGCCGAAGCGCGAGGCACTTTTGGCATTTTTCCACCCCTCTCCCTGGCTTGTGAAGGTCACTGAGCCTCTGTCGTCGAAGATCAGAACCGAAGCTGGAATCCACAGGGAACTGGCACGCCAAATCAGATCTTCGTTGCAGGAGGCCGGGATTCAGATCGGCGGAGAAAGCAGTCGGTCTGTCTGGAAACTCCTGGGAGCGATAGAGTCGCGCCTTGGGATGTGGCCGGCGGTACTGCGCGAGTGGAAAGCCCTGGCTCTTCGAACGAGGGCCGAAGACTCCGAAGGTGTGCTAATCCCGCTTCTCCGGCGATGGGACGAGGAAGCCCGGTCGGAAGCCATCGACAGAATAAGTCCAGCCGAGATAGACAAACTCGCTCATCACGCGCTGTCGGCTCCTGGTGTTGTACTCGGCCGCGCCCTCGCCCGGCATTGGCCGGAAGCTGTATTCGGCGGCTTTGGGAGCACGCTCGATGCATCATGGTCCGGCCTGCGGAGCTACCTGGATCAACCATGGTTCGTCAAAGCGCTGGGAGGCGGTGAAAAGCACTACCCAGAGAGCCTGCAAAAGGCAATCATTGAAGGGAATCTCGAATCTGTCCTGGATGAGCAGCTATGGGTGACGTCCCGACTTCAAGGCACGACCGGTGAAACTCTTGCGAGCGAACTGAAGGAAGTGCTTCGACTGAGAAGCAGTGTCTTTTTCATTCACTCCGCAGATGGGAAAGACAGGTTTACACTTCGGTGCCACGCCGCGCTCCCGTTCACTGAAGGGCGAGCGGTGAGTCAATTGCCCGGCGACGCCGAGGAGAAGCCTCTCCGACCTGACGAGTTGCGTAAAGCCTTTAACTCACCGTTCTGGCCTCACGTACTTGCGACAACTTCCATCGGTCAGGAGGGGCTCGATTTTCATTGCTGGTGCAAAACGCTCGCGCACTGGGATCTGGCATCAGATCCTGTATCTCACGAACAGCGGCAGGGCCGAATTCAGCGATTCGGCGGGATAGCAGTCCGCAAGGCGATTGCCGATTTGCTGGGCGGCGAAGTACTCTCTCCCTCTGAAATGATGACGAGTCCGTGGGTGCGGTTGGCGGAATTAGCGGAAGACACGTTGGCTGACGAATCCGGCTTAAGACCATGGTGGATTCTGAAAGGAGCCGAGACGCAGAATATCGTCTTTTCGGTGCCAACGAGCGAGCAGGAAGCCAAGTTCCGTTGGCTGCAGGAGCAGGTTCGCCTTTACAGGCTGGCCCTCGGTCATCCGAATCAAGAAGACCTCCTGGAACTCCTGAAAAGAGACCACCAGATCAGCGGCGACCAGGTTCGCGCCGCGTCGCTGGAATTGTCCGCATATTTCGGCGCGAGTACTTCAGGGGCATGATTTCGTAGCAGCCACAAGACACGGACGCCCTCAAGTGGTATTGTCAATATAGTTCCATTATGGAAAGATATTGACAGGGCGTGCACTGCCACGCAGGAGGGCCGAAATTGCCGCGCTCACGTTTCGATGAACTCGTATCGCTCGCCGAGGAAAACGAGGGTTTAGTCACCGCCGACCATGCCCGGCAGGCAGGCTTCACAGATTCGGTCCTGGCTCGCCTCGTGCAACGAGGTCGGATCGAACGAACGTCCCGCGGCGTCTACCGCATTCCCTACCTGACGCCGGGACGTTTTTCGCAATACCGCGAGGCCGTGCTTTGGGCGAAGGCCAATCGTGGCCCAGAGCAGGTCGCCATTTCCCATGCGACGGCTCTCGCCGCCTTCGAGATCTCAGACGCCAACCCCAGTTCGATTCACATCACCGTCCCGAAAACCGCCCGTCTGCGGCGCCAGAAGCCAAGAGGCATCGTCGTACATCGTGAGGACCTCCGGCCTCAGGACATCACGGTCCATGAAGGAATTCCGCTCACAACCATTAGCAAAACCGTTGCGGACCTTCTCAAGGCCGGCGAGCGCATCGACTTGGTCCGGCAGGCCATCTCCGATGCGCG
>PLEX01000014.1:6389-8344 GCA_003136575.1 Bryobacterales bacterium
AGGGTATCGATCAGGAGCGCCTCCGCCGCTGGGTTTCTTTTCTCGCGTTATGCGGTGTCCTCGAAAGAGCGATTCACGAAGGCGTCCTTGGTGCCTATTACCTGAAGGGCGGTGCGGCAATGGAGTTGCGCTTCGCGCANNATTTCGAGTCAAACCGCGAACTCGGAATATGGAACAGGCTGACACGATTCGTGTCGAAGTTGCTGTTCAGTATCGGACCCGCTCCTGGCAGACCATTGAAGTTGATCTCGGACCTGCAAAAGCGGGTCCGGTGGACCTCGTTGATCCCCACGTTCAGGGACTCGCCGAGCTGGGAATTCCCGTGACATCGCCCGTGCGCTGCCTGCGCCTCGCCGACCAGGTAGCCCAAAAACTTCATGCCTGCACTGGACCAGCGGCATCGGGCCGGGCGCGGGACGTACTCGACATCCTCTTGATTGACACGCTCGGGGAACTGAACTATTCCGAGACCGCCGACGCGGCGCTCCGCGTTTTTGAAGAACGGGCGACCCATGCCTTCCCTCCGGCGTTCATCATGCCCACAGAGTGGCATCTCGAACTGGAGACTTTGGCGGTCGAACTCGACTTCCCCATCAAGACCTCTGCCGAGATCGAAAGACGCTTCGGCGAAATCATTCGCGAGCTGGGTCCGATTGCGGCGGGATAGAGAATGCTTAGCTTCGCTATGTCAACCAAAATGAGCCTTTATTGAACAACCGTGTCAGACGAACTTGGTAAAATATCTCTGGTTATGCCTTGCCCGGAATACGAGGTGCTCATGGAAAAAGACTGGGGACCAGCGCTTCGAGCACATGACCGTTTACGCGACCCCACAATCGCCCGCCATATGTCCGCAAAGGCAGTTAACCAAGGCCGCGCCCGAGAAAAATCGAATCTCCAGCAAGCCGATGCAAGGCGAAATGCTCACGTCAGATCATGCGCGGCTTGTCAAGCTGAGGGGCTGGAGCCTGATTTCGACTCGACAGCCTCCCATCACTTCTAGCGAGGCAAACGGGCAACGCCGACGGCCGCATGATCTGCGTCCGATCGAGGTCTTTTGTTCTACGTGACTCGACGAGCCTTTTCGACCTTACAGTCGCCTCTATGCTTGCAGTCCTTGCATTCGGGCGCGCGGTAATAGAATTCTCCAAAACAATCAGGCCGAGAAAGCCATTCAAATAGTGAGCCCGCCGCGTAGCTTCCGACCACAAAAGTCGAAAGCTTTCCAACGCCCGCGAGCAACTCATCCCGCCGGCGTTGGCCTCTGCCCGTGATTGCCGGCTTCTTTAACTCGTCGAGGGCGCTCATCACTAATTCCCGCCGAGCATGAAATCTCGGTTTCCCATTCGGCATGTCCGGGGCCACCTCGATGTATAGGTTTCTCGCTGTGACGCCTTGAAGAGTCACTTCCGGCGTTTTGAAGATCAAAAAAGGGATGCGGCGCTGGTGAGCCATAGCGCTTTCTTGAAGGACGTAAGCAGAAGCGAAGCTAAGCGTGCGATTCGGATTGGAGCGCTCTGCTGCGTCTGTACGGACTGTGGCAACTCCGATCAGGCAGTCAACCTTGTCGATGATGCCACGAATCGCGTCGTCGGGCTGGTCCGGCAGAGAGATGTTCCGGCCTACGGTCAAACAGCGAAACCCAAGCGGCCAAAGGACTCTATCGGCTATGGCGTCCACCAGCGGACGATCCTCGGGACGCACACTGCAACTGAGGAAGGCTGTCACGAAGTCTTGTTGCGGCGTATTTGCTCGGTTTATCATCACGACTGCTCCACGACTTGTTGGTTCCCGATTTCATGAGACCTGCCGAATGATCAGACATGAGGTCGCTTGTACAGGATCAGCAAGGGGAATCTAAGATTCTCTCACTCGAGCAGGAGGCAGTGCGGCAGTGTATTACCATCGCCGCATCAGCGGGCTTGCAGAGTGGGGCGCAATCTAAGGCCAGAAGT
>PLEX01000014.1:8372-15664 GCA_003136575.1 Bryobacterales bacterium
CTGCTGCGCGGGCTTAGGCGTAGCCGGTGCGCTCGTCGAGGTCTTCGACCCGTGACGCTCCAGAACGGGGCCGGCAGACACGCCGGTACCCCTCGTCGCCACGATCGAAAGTGAGATGGAAGTCAGCATGAACAAAATAGCGGAAATTGTTGTCGCTTTCGACAACAACGTCGCCGATCCCCGCGGGCCGAAAGCCGTCTGGGAACCCATGCCGCCGAAAGCCCCCGCCAGATCCGCCGCTTTGCCGCTTTGCAGCAAGACAACGATGATCAGNNAAAAGGCACACAATCACGTGAACAGTAATGAGAAGGGCTTGAATCACAACGATTACGAGTATAGCGCAGCCGCCCGATTCTCAGGGATACGAGCGCGGTATCAGCGGTACCAGCGGGGCGGATGTGGGGAAAGTCTCGCAACCGGGTTGCACGCCCGAAGCAACGGGTTCGGCCGACACTTGCCTTTTTTCGACTCCGGCGTCCGCGATGCCGAAACCCGGCGCGCGAATCCCCAAGTCATTCAGTACCGTAAGCGATCCNNGCGAATCCCACGGCCATTCAGTACCGTAAGCGATCCTGTTATTTTGGACGCTTACGCCGCTTTCCGTTCCCGCGATTTCCGCCTCCTGCTGACCAGCACCGCTCTAGCCAATCTCGGTCTGCAGATGCTATCGGTTGCGGTCAGTTGGGACCTTTACAGCCAGACCCACTCCGCCCGCGTGCTGGGCGGGATAGGCTTCGTGCAGGTCACGCCCTCCTTCGCATTCGCCATCCTCGCCGGACATATTGCGGATCGCTACAACCGGCGCACCATCATGCTCGCCGCGCAGTGCCTGACGGTGATTGCGTCGCTGCTGGTTTCCCGCGTTCACGGCGTCGCCGGAATCTACGTTTGCCTTTTCCTGATCGCGACCACGCGTACTTTTCAGATGCCGATCCGCGGCGCGGTCCTGCCGGACATCGTGCCTCCCGAAGCTCTTTCAAACGCCATCACATGGAACGCAACGCTATTCGAATCCGCCAATGTCGGGGGTCCGGCGCTGGCGGGGATCATCATCGCAATGACCGGCGCGCCGGTGGTCTACATGGTTCAGGCGGGTTGCGCGTTAGCCGTCCTGCTCTGCCTCGCAGGAGTTAATTTCAATCGGAAGCATGAGGTTCAGACCGGTTCCGCGCTCGAAGGCCTGCGCTTCATCCGCGACAACAAACTTATTCTGACGGCGGTTTCGCTCGATCTGTTCGCCTATCTTTTTGGCGGCGCGACGGCGCTTTTACCGATCTACGCGGTCGACATTCTTCATGCGGGTCCGCGTGCGCTTGGCTGGCTGCGGGCGGCGCCGTCGGTGGGCGCGATCACAATGGCGGTCACGATGGCTCACTCGCCCCGCATCCGGCGCGCGGGGCGTGTAATGTTGTGGAGCGTGGCGGGATTCGGCCTGGCGACGATCGGCTTCGGGTTGTCCCGGTCGATCTGGTTGTCCTGCGCGATGCTGGCTTTGACGGGCGCGTTCGACAACGTCAGCGTGGTTTTGCGGCAATCGGTGCTGCAAACCAAGACGCCGGATTTCGTGCGCGGACGCGTAATGGCGGTGAACAGCATTTTCATCAACTGCTCGAATTCATTGGGCGCGGTCGAGTCGGGGTGGACTGCGGCCTGGTTCGGTCCGGTCCTCAGCGTGGCGGGGGGTGGCGCGGCGGCGATGGCGGTTGTCGCGATCTGCGCTCTGTTATCGCCTTCTTTACGGAGATGGGAGCAGTACGAAGCGGGTAGCTAAGAGGTTGCGGCAGCGGCCGGAGAACAGCGAGCCGGTTGGCAGGCGAAACCGCCTGCCCCACACGGCAACCGCGCGAGGACATACCAGTTTTTTACATTGACGCGGCGAGGTTGCCGCGACGCACGGCCATTCTCTGAGCCGTTATGGCCAATTCCGTCACCTTCGCGGCATGGGAAAAACTCATGGCCGTCGCCGTGCGATTTCTGACGTCCGCAGCGAGAGCCTCGAAATAGGTCAGCGGGATGTTCGCGCAGTTAATGTACTCGTTGCGGGTCTTGTTAACGAGAAAAAGGTGGTCGGTGCCATCCCGGCCGCTCACGTCAACATACTTACGCAACTCGATATAGCCTTCCGTGCCGAGGATGATGAACCGCCCGTCGCCCCAATTGGGAAGCGCGTCGGGCGTGTACCAATCGACCCGAACGTACCCCTGCGCACTTTGACTGCGAAGCAGGATTTCGCCGAAGTCCTGAAGCCCAGGGTCGCCGGAATTGGCGAAATTGCCGACGCTCGCCGCCACGATCTCGGCGTCCGTGGAACCTGTAAAGATCAGAAACTGGTCGATCTGATGCGACGCGATGTCGGTCAGGATGCCGCCGTAGCGCGCGTCGTCGAAAAACCAATCTGCCCGGAGTGCCCTGTTCAGGCGATGCGGACCGATGCCGATGGTTTGGACGACACGACCGATCGCGCCGGCATCGACCAACTCCTGAGCCTTGATTACGGCCGGGACTTCGAAGCGCTCGGAAAAATCCACGGACCAGATGCGGCCGGTTCGCGTGACCGCGTCGCTCACACGCGCCAGGTCGGCGAGCGTGGTGCAGCCCGGTTTGTCGAGCATGACGTCTTTGCCGCGTTCCATGCAGCGGATGGCGATCTCGGCCCGGTCGCAGGGTATGGCGGCGATCAGAACGAGCTCGATCGAAGGATCGTCCAGAATTTCTTCCATTTGCCGACAGCGATGAATCTGAGGAAAACGTTTCAGGAAACCATCGAGCGTTGGCGGGGCACCGTCCGTCCACCAGCCCCGGCACTCCGCTCCGGCGGCCAACATGCCGCCGAGCATGCCGTAGATGTGACGATGGTCGATACCGATGACACCGAGTTGAACTGGATTCATGCGAACTTCAATGTGTATCACATGTCGGTTCCAGGGTCGCGGATTCAGCCATCCGCGCGCGTGCGGCCGCAAGCCGCGCGGCCAGGAACCTGCGCTCCGGCTCGTTGCGCGCGAGCGTCAGCGCGCGCTGGTAGCGCTCGGCTGCCTCGGCCCATCGCCTGAGTCCGTCCAGCAACCGCGCTTGAGCCGCCGGCAGCAGGTGATAATTGTCCAGTCGCCCGCAACTCTCCAGTTCCGCTAGCCTCGCCAAACCTGCTTCAGCGCCTTCGGACATGGCGATGGCCACCGCCTCGTTCAGTTCGACTACCGGCGACGGGGCGACGCGTTTCAAATCCGCGTAGAGCGCGCGTATGCGCGGCCAATCGGTATCGCCGGGACAGGACACCGTTGCGTGGACCGAAGCGATCTGCGCCTCAATGGCGTAGCGCGAGTCCGCGGAGTTATCTCCCACCCCGAGGCGCAGAGCCTTTGCGAGCGACTCGACGCCTTCCACGATGGCTTCGCGATCCCACCTGCTTCGGTCCTGATCTTCCAGCAGCACGATGTTCCCGTCTCCGTCCGTCCGCGTATTGCGACGTGAATCGTGAAACAACATCAGCGATAGCAGGGCGGCCGGTTCGCCCCGGCCGGGGAGCAGAGTATCCACCAATCGGGCCAGGCGAATCGCTTCACGGCAAAGATCCGCCTTCACCAGGGAATCGCCGGACGCTGCACTGTAACCGGAGGTGAAGATCAGATAAATGGTCGTCAACACGGAGTCGACGCGGGAAGGCAACGCGTGCTCCGCCGGGACGGAATAGGGAATTCCGGCTTCCGCGATTTTTCGTTTCACGCGCACCAGGCGCTGGGCCATGGTCTGGGGAGTCGTAAGGAACGCGCGCGCTATTTCGTCGGTGGAGATGCCGCAAAGCGTGCGGAGCGTGAGCGCGACCTGCGCCTCGGTCGAAAGCGCCGGATGGCAACAAGTGAAGATCAGGCGCAGGCGATCGTCCGGAAACACATCTTCCCCGCGCGTGCCGGCAGACTGTGGCATTCCCCGATTCCCGATCCTTTCGACACCGTGCTGAAGTTCCGGAAGTTTTCCGGCAAATGCAGCCTGACGGCGAAGCCGGTCGAGCGCCTTGTGGCGGGCGACGCCGACGATCCAGGCGCGCGGATTATCGGGAATCTCGTCACTGCTTTGCCACAACCCGAGCGCGGCGGCAAACGCCTCGTGCATGGTCTCTTCGGCGAGGTCGAAGTCTCGCACCATGCCAATGAGCGTGGCCAGAATGCGGTCACGCTCATTGGTATAGATTCGCTCGATTGCCTCCGCCAGACGCGGGTCCATCAAACCAGTATTGCCGACCTGCGGCAACATCCGTCAGGCCGGCGGCGCCATCGGCCGAACCGGCCGGACTTCGATCGTTCCCCATTTCGCACCGGGAATTCGCGCAGCCAGCCCGATGGCCTCATCCAGGTGAGCCGCTTCCACAAGGTAGTAGCCGCCGAGTTGTTCAACCGTTTCCGCAAACGGCCCGTCGGTGAGCAACGTCTTGCCGTCGCGGACCCGCACCGTGGTGGCGCTGGCGCTTCGCTGCAAAGCGTTGCCGCCGACGATGTGCCCGGATTCGCGGATAGCGCGCGTGTAGTCCGCGTACTCCTTCGACATTGTCGCCATTTCGGGCGAATCGCCGGCTGGCGCGCCGGCTTCGTTCTGGTAGATCAAGAGTAGATATTGCATGTGGGTCTCCGACGGATAGTCGAACGGGAGCGGGCGAAATCGACAGAAGTCAAAAATTATTCTTGATCCGCTTCACTTGTGTGAGGCATCACCGGCCGGCCGCGGACTCGGCGTCATGATCTTCAGTCGGACCGGCGTTCCGCCCGGAGCAACCCGCAGCACTTTGCAGATCAACTGGACCGACGCGGCCGCGGCGACGATACGCGTCAGCCTTTGCTGGCCGTCGTTGCCGGACAAGACAAAAACCTGTGGCGACGGCACGAAGATCTCGAGGATCCGCAGCATCTCCTCGCCGGAACGGAACTGCACTACCAGTTCGTGATCCTCTTTGAGCGACTTCTGCATGGCCTGAATCTGGCCAAGGATTACCGAGCCGATTGAGCCGCTCAAATCGCCCGGCTGCGCAGGCGCCGAAGCCGGGGCGGCAGTCTTCGCGGGTTCGCCTTTGATCGCATCGAGCATGCTGGTCTTGGCGGTATCGAGCGCCTGCCCGGTGATCGCGCGGCCGAAATCAGCTAGTGCCATGAAACCGATGCTAGCATTCCCCGCGCGGCTGGGTAATCTCGGCAGATACCCACACACGCCTCAATGTGAAGATTTCTGAAGAAAGGCCGCATTGAGGGTGCCCTTGCTCTTTGCGACGTCGAGCAGCACCGGGTAAAACTGCACAAACGTGTTCTCGACAGCGGCGTTCTGGGCATGGCAACTGTTGCACGACGAATCGGCGCCGTGCGCCGTGGCCCGATCCTTGCCGCCGAAGCTGAAAAAAGCCCATTTTTGCGGAAAGCGTTTCTCGTCTTTGACCTCGCCTTCGATACCCAGCAATTCGTTCTGATAGTGGCCCGCGCTGTTGATGGAACCTTGCCCCGTCGCCGAGCGGATTTCGAGAACGAACAAGGTCTTATCCGGCCAGTGTCCGGTCTCGATGAACGCGCGGTAAGACGACGGATTGACGAAAACGTTATCGAAGCGCGGGTTGGCGGGATCGGCGGATGCAGCCGGGCCGTAGGTCATGCCCAGGCCGGAGCTGAGGAATGTCCACTGGCGGTAGTCTTTGGGGAACGTAAGCTGGCCATCGGCGGTGAATTGGGGTCCGTCAACACCAGTCTGGGCAACCAGTGCGAATGAGAAAAAGATAGCGACGAGAGATTTGTTCACGGCAAGTCCTTCTGCAGATATACGGGCGTGGCACAGAAAAGGTTCAACCTATCCGCAGTCTGGACCGATGAGCTCTGGCGCCCTCACCGGAGCCCGGAGTTGGAGGCTGGTTGAATTCAGGCGGAACCTTGCCCAGACCGATCAATGCGTCATCGCATACACGATATCGTTGGCGCCTATCCGCATGGCGATGGATGCGGCCTTTTCCGGGTAGCGGGCATCGTCGGCCCACTCCCAGGCGTCGCCAAGATCGGAGTTGTAGGAAATGACGACCATGACGCGGCCTTTGTCGTCGTATATCGCCTGCCAATGCGCGCCGCGGCCGCCATCGTCACGCCCGTCGCCATCGCAATTCTTGCAACCTAAGCGCAAATGGTCGCGGCCCGGAATCTGCACGCGCTCGGTCAGGTCGTAAACGGCGTGGAGGATGGGATCGCCAGCGGGGATTTCGACGATCGGACGGTCGGGAAACACGTATTTCATGCGCGTGACAAACTCCGCGTATTCGTGGGTGCCGTGAAAGTCGTCAGCCATGAAAAAGCCGCCGCGCAGAAGGTATTCACGCATTTCCCTGCCCTGCTGCTCGGTGAGCGCCCATTCGCCCACCTGGACGGCGTAGAGGAAAGGAAAATCGTACTCCTCGCGCTCATCCAGATTTACGCTTTGCTCCACGGAACGGGTCTTGATGCGGGTGAGGCGGCGCACAGCGGCGAGAAAATGCCGGTCGGCGGGCGGGTAATCCTGTGTCCAGAGCGACAATCCTTCGCGCCAGTCGCCCTGAAACCGGGGGTAGTAGCCGTCCATTGGGCCCCCGTTCGGATACATCAGTCGGGCAAAGATGAAGTCGCCTTTTTCCTGCCAATCGGGTGGCAGCGGGTAAGTAAAATGCTCGACGCCGGGGTACTGCCGGAACGGTTTCTGGAAAGCGTGTAACGCGCCCAGGGCCGACAGCAGTCCGGCGGCGGCGAGAATGAGCTTTCGACTGATCCCGAGCATGGCTTCGACAATGAGCATAGCAGTGAAAAGGCGAGGGCCGAGGCTCAACTTCGGGCGTTCCGGTCGACGAGTGACTTCGGCCCGGTCCGGCATGGCGCGTGTTTTCAGGCATTTTATGCCGCGCGCTGTGAGGCTTCCCGGAGCGCTATAATGAAATTGCGCAAATGGGGGCGCAACGGCTTCGACGGGATTGGATTGTGATGGAGAGGCGTGCCGGGTTCCGAGCTCCCGTAAAACGATCGGAAAACCAAAACTGCCAATAACATGCAGTTTGCCTACGCTGCTTAATTAAACACTAAGCGCGTCGCTCCGGCCAGTCAGCCTACGGGCTGGCTAGTGAGTGTCATCTCAGTAGGATAGGGTGCAGGCTTCTGTCCGGAGCCGAGATCCGAGATCAATCGGGCTGGTTTGGCGCTATCTTGCGGGTTCTCAGGCGTCGGGCGAGAAAACAGAATGCCGCTACGCACGTAGTCTCTTCATTGCCGGCTTTCTCGGACGGGGGTTCGACTCCCCCCGCCTCCACC
>PLEX01000089.1 GCA_003136575.1 Bryobacterales bacterium
ATTGGCCGGTTTAAAACGACAATCCGCCCGAAGCAGCCCTTGCCGTAACTCGCGGGCGTTCTTGCTTACGTTAGCCGCCGGACTTGACTCTTTCAGCATCGCAGTCAGCCTTTAGCCCTCACCCCGCCGAAAACGTCCCGGAGTTCCACCTTTTCACCCACTCGATCAGCGCCTCGATCCCGTATTCGCGCCACTCCGGCCGCAGCCCCAGCCAGTCGAACTGCTGTACCGTCCAGTAGGTAATCGGCATGAACGCCATGCAGGGCGACTGGGACTTGTTCTTGAAACGGTCCGCCTGCCGTTTCGCCCACAACGCGATGCCGCGCACGACATGCTCAGCCACGTTTCGACCTTCGGGCGTCTTCATCCGCGCCGGATTCGTCACTGTCCACGGATCGGCGGCATCCGGCGTGCCGATTCCGGCTTCTCCGATCTCCACGCTCGGACCCCAGTTATCGATTTGCCCCAGGAACTGCTGCCACTGCTTTTCCAGCAAATCGGCCATCTCCCCGATACTCGCATCCGTCGGCTTCTGTTTCCACTTGTTCGGATCGATTCCGCCCGCATTCGGCCCTGCGAGCGGCGGGTAGAAACTTACACCGATGTAATCCAGCTTCGCCAGATAGGCCATCACATTCGGCATATTCCGATTCGGATCCAGATTGGTGGGGCCGGACCCCAATTCTTTGTCGACGGCGTTGGCCAGCGAGCACCACTCATTCTGCCGCTTGACCGTCAGGAAGTCCCAGTTGATCTTGTGACCGAAGATCAGCCTTGGCTCCAGGTCCGTGTACTTCGCGCGCTTCTGCTTCAGACGGTTGAGAATGTCAAGCCATTTACCCGGAAACGCCAGGAGCGCGGCGTCCAGTTCCGAACCCAGCGTCAGCGAAAAGCACGGCTTGCAATTGGGCAGATTGGGTATCGGCGTATCCCGGATCTCCGCGATAATCTCAAACAACGGATCGAGCACAACGTTGTAATAGGACGGCGGGACAACATCGGGCTCGAACACCAGTTGCGCCCGCCAGTACGTTTCGCCATGCCCCTGCAGCGTCACGTCCGGATCGATATGGGGCTCGAAACGGACATGCATGTCGGCCTTGATACCTGCGATGGCGAGCGCTTTGATCGCGTCAAGCGACGGTGTCTTCTTGTTCGTAATCTTCACGACCTTGCGCGCGCGCTTCCGGCCGTGCCCCAATTCGTAGGTCACGTTCAGTTCCTGGGTTTCGGCCTCAAAGGTGGGGACCAGCGTCAGCACCTTGAAGCCTGCTTTCGCAAGCGGCGCAATCAGCGCGGCAGGGTCGTTGTAATCCTCCGGCTTGAAAGACGCAATTCCGTATGAAAGCGGCGGCTGCTTCGGATTCAGTTCAGGACAGGCCAAGGTGCCTCCTTGTCGCGATTGTACGACTCTTCCCGGGCCGGAAGTGTCGGCTATTTCCGCCGGTCGCTGCACGAACCCACCGCAAACGCCAGCGGCTTCCTTCAAACGGCCCTATCAAAACTGCCCCNNCGATAGGGTCCTGCCGTATCTGGACCGCGGGTTGATTCTTGCTGATCCACGGTCCGCTTCGTCCGAGTCCCCGACAAGCCGCCCGGAGCCAAGGGATCGTGCGTCAATCCGTCGTGCCCCTGCCTGATTGCTGGATAGAAGGGCTGTTATCGACAGGAATCCGTCCCTGTCCCCGCCGAGACCTCTCTCCGAGTGGCGCTTGATACGGACGAAGCGGCGAAATCAGCGTCCACCTTCTGTCCGGCCGTCAACTATTTCTTCCAGAGAAAGTATTGAATCGATGAGGGTAACATAGGGACGACGGCCCGGCAATGGTAACATTCCGGGGGAAAGTATTGCCGGAAGGCGGCCCGGCTGGAGTATTCCTAACGTGAAGGCACCCCTCAACGTTGCTCAATGGATCATCGGAGAGCCCTTAGGCGCGGGGAAGTCTGCCACGGTTTTTCGGGCGTCCAGGGACGGCACCACTCGCGCTATCAAAATATTCGAGCCGGAAATCATTGAAAAGTACGGCAAAGCGGCACAGCTTGCCCGCGTCGAGCGTGAACTATCGTTAAAGGGTCTCCGTCACCCGCACCTCGTCGAGATTATCGATGGGGGGGAGTGCCCAGACACTGGCCTTATCTACGTCGTGATGGAACTGATTGAGTCTCCTAATCTCGCGACGGTTCTGGCCGACGTTCCACGGGAGCGGATCTGGCCGATCTTGGCCCAATTGGCCGAAGCCTCTCGCTTTCTCGAAGAAAAGGGAATTGCGCACCGTGATATTAAGCCGGACAATATTGCGATCAGCAAAGATTTCTCCCACGCGACTCTGCTTGATTTGGGTGTGATTCGCCCGGTCGGCATTGCCGAATTGACCGATGAGACTCAACGGTATTTTATAGGTACCCTTCGATACAGTCCTCCCGAATTCCTGTTGCGTGAGGAGCTTGATACCCCCGACGGGTGGAGGGCTGTGACGTTCTACCAGCTTGGCGCCGTCCTGCACGACCTCATCACGCAAAATCGAATATTTGAGGATATTACCGAACCCTATGCCCGGTTGGTCCAGGCCGTGGAACGCGACATACCAGTCGTTGCGGCGGCGGACATTCCGGCCGATCTCGTTTTCCTTGCCAGAAACTGCCTTCAAAAGAAGCCGGATCTCCGGCTGCAACTCGTGTCCTGGAAGAGTTTTGAAGTTCCGACGATCAGGGTACCTCGAATCGCCGATTTGAAGGAACGAATCCGCCAACGTCGCCTCCCTCTCACGAACACATTGGACGCATCGGACACAGCCGAGCGCAATCAAGTGGTCCGACAGAAAGCTGCGGAAATACAGTCTCAGATTCAGGGCTTGATACGGCGCGAGTGCGTTGCCAGTGGGCTTTTCCCTCCGGTCCGGATTGTTGGATTGCAGGATCAGGCCCCGGAAAGTGCCTGCACTTTAGCCGCATTTCCGGTATCTGCCCCGCACAGTCTGAGCACGCCGCTCCGTGTTTGGGTGCGATTGAAGATTTTAGACGTCCCATCTGTCGCCATTCAGTTGGACGCTTGGGCGTCGGTCTCCAACGACGCCTCCGAAACAACCATGCCTGACACCCCCGCAATCAAGGTCGTTTTTCGTGGGGCCAACGATGAGGCTGTCGTTCGCCCGGTACTTCAGCAGCTCCTGTATACGGCGCTGGACGAGGCACAACAACTAACAGCTCTACCGGATCAAGCGAAGGCAACCGAGGGGTGGCTAGCGCTCGCCACACTTGACGACCCGAGGGATCAGTAATGGAGAATACTTGGTGGGTTGGCCCTGATGACCTTATCCCTGAGCAGAGCGACTTAATCGAACTCCCAGCCGACAAGAGTTTTCTGATCAAGGGCCCACCAGGTTCTGGGAAGACAAACCTGTTGCTGCTGCGCGCAAATTTCCTGGCGCTCGGAGGCCATGTCAACCTGCGCGTCGTGGTATTCACTCGTATGCTCCAGTCGTTTCTTGCTGCAGGGGCTAAGCAATACGACTTCAAGGCTTCGAGGATTACAACGCTAACGAAATGGGAGCAAGATCTCCTTTTCCAATACGGCGTAACGATAGTGGACGCACCGCAAGATTTTGAAAAGCGCCGAGAGTATCTTATTGGAAAGATTGAACAGTTGGTTGAAACGCGGAAGCTCGAAGATCTTTATGATGTGACACTGCTCGATGAAGCACAGGACTATTTGCCTTCTGAAATTCGCATGTTTCGAAGGCTTTCTAAAACGTTATTTGCAGTCGCAGATTCTCGTCAAAAGATATATGAGGGCGAGGACTGCATGGAGCAACTGTCAGAGGCAGTCGACACGACGAGAACACTCCAGTTTCATCACCGATGCGGCATCGAGATCTGCCGTCTGGCAGATGCGCTGACGAAGGATAGAGCGGCACACACGCCGATGGAGGAGACATCGAATTACGATGAGGACGCTCGACCGTCGCAGGTGAAGTACACATTACACCAGAGCGTCGAAGATGAGGCAGGAGCAATTATTGGACACCTCATTCTGCAAATGAAGGCCTATCCGGGGGAGTTGCTCGGCGTGGTTTGCCCCAAAAATGAGGACCTTCAAATTATCTGGAAAGTTATTCAAGAGTCCGAGATAGCACCACATGCGGTCCTTCGACGGTCGGATGATGATGCACCATTCGATCCGGACGCACCCATTTGGCTGTCGACGATGCACTCTTTCAAGGGATTGGAAGCGCGGGCACTGCACATTGCTGGGCTTGCTAAGCTGGGGCGGTTTCCCAACCAACGAAACCTAATCTTCACTGCCATTACTAGAGCCAAGACGGCCCTACGGCTGTACTCTTCGGGCGATATTCCTGATTTCCTAGCACAGGCACTCACAATATTTGAACCGCAACCGGCTAAGCCGAAGATCGCCGACGCTTTCGGAAAGAAAAAATAATGTGGACATGTTCTCTTAACCGTCGGCAGTTTTCGGAATTCACTCGCTCAGCGGACGAGCATCTCCGCGAGGGCAAGGAAATGCGAACTCTAGCAGAGCTTCAATCCGTTGGTCCAGAACAGATTGCCCTTTTATGGCCCCGCCAGCCCGATCAAGGAATGCGAATGCCAACGGTGATCTTAGTTGGCGATAATGAACGGCGAGAGTTCTTCGCCTGGGCCCTAACCTATTTGCCGGAACTCCGCCCGCTGACTGCTTTTACGCGGATCGTAACGCAAGCTGAAGCTCAACGCTATGCGCGAAGCACAGGCTCGCATCCACTCTACACGTGGCAAGACGCCTGCCTTGGACTGATTCTAGGCGAGGCATCATCTTATGCCGCTAGCTCTGGAGGCACGCGTCAAGTTTCGCTGTCGGGATGTGCGAGCACTTATTCGTTCGCGATGACTAGTGCCTGGCTGCGTGGAATATCGAGTCCAGATATCGAAACCGTTGGCAATCAGTGGGAGCGGGCCCGTCTGCTTACGAAACAACCTACGTTGGCCCCGTCTGCTGGACAACTTGCTCTTCCATGGCGGGTGTTGCGCGAACTTGGCGGCCCGGAAGGCGCAGGAGAATGGGCCAGAAGCCGCCCTGAAGCCGAGATGGTCCGGATACTGAAGTCTTGCGAAGAATTGGCACGCAGCGGAGAGATCCGTCCAACAACGATTTGGGAGACGGACGAAACAGTCGAATCCTCTCTCCCAGTCCAGAATCGGGGCGTGACGCGCGAAGAGAGAGTTGCGCGTTTCGAGTCGGTCGCCCGCAGGGCGACGTCCGAAATGCAACGCACCTCTCCGCTAATCGGTTTTCAATTGGCGTACATGGCAAGCCAGATATCTCCGGGTACGTTTGAGCATTTCGGCTTACTTTTGCCATATCTAGCATCGCAGCCCATAATTCTGGCCTGGTATGGGCTGATCGCTGGACTTACGGCCCGGGCACAAAAACAGAAGATCGGCGGCGGTTTAGGCATGCGCGTGCTCAGAGATGCGCTTCAGGCGGGAGATTGGCTCAGCCGCCCAACTTGCGACGTTGGATTTTTCGAACTTGATATCCTCCTCAGCGCTGACAATCCTTTAACTGATTTCCGTGTCGGATCTCAATCGCAACTTTGCGTAGAACTCGCACCTGGAGTCAATACTTTTCTACGATGGCCGCAGCGAGTCGAGACCTCGGGAGATTTGTTTTCCGACCAAGGACAGATCCGCGAGGTTCGCGACTTGGTACATGAAATGAATTCGATCTTTCAGGACCTTGATGTCGCACGCACTCGTCTGTCGCGAATACTGGGCGTGCCGGAAGGGTTTCGTGACAAGCGAAGTCGCAGGCAGGACACAAAGGACAGTAAGCGTACGAGCAACCCCTGTTGAAGGCAGCGCGAAAAGCTGCTGACATAGCGGCATGGGCAGAAGTGGCGGAAGAAACGCAGCGGAAGTAGAAAAGATAGTAGTCGATTTTGAGCGCAGCGGCTTGAATCGTCGCGAATTCTGCGAGCGGCGAGGCATCGCGCGACCGACGTTGGACTGGTATCGGCGAAGAGTGCGTGCGAGTCGCAGTTCGGCGAACTTCGTGCCCGTGAAGATCAAAGGGGCGCGGTCGCAGGCAACGGCGCGGGTGATCGGCGAGGAGGGCAAGGGCTTCGCTCTGGTTCTGGCGAACGGTCGTCGCATCGAGAGCGGCTGGAACTTCGGCGACGACGAACTGGCGCGACTGATTCGCATCGCGGGCGCCGCGTGATCTTCGGTCTCGGTCCGGCCACGAAGGTCTTCATCGCTCTCGAACCGGTCGACATGCGCAAGGGCTTCGAAGGCCTGTATGGCCTTGTGCGCGACCATCTGGGCGAAGATCCGCTGAGCGGCCATTTGTTCCTGTTCGCCAATCGCGCGCACACGCGCCTGAAGGCCCTTGTGTGGGATGGCAGCGGACTGTGGGTCTGCGCCAAGCGACTCGAGCGCGGCAGCTTCCACTGGCCGAAACCGCAGGAACAAATGCGCAGCGTGACGATGCGGCCGGAGGAACTGGCGATGCTGATCAACGGCATGGATCTGACAGCGGCGCGGCCCCGCGCGAACTGGTATCGGCAGTCGCCTTCGCAGAAAAACGCGGCTTGAAGGGAACAAAGAGCGCGGCGTAAAAGATCGAAAGATAATCGTAAGAACATCCCCGAACGGTAGAACATTTTCGCGTGTTTTTGTAATCTGTAATTACCGCCCATGGCCGTCGCCGATCCCCATCTCCGCATCGCAACTCTGGAGCGCGAACTCAACTGGGCGCAGCTGAAAATCCAGGTTCTCGAAGAGCGTTTGCGGCGTCATCGAATCGGCTTGCTGGGACCGCACAGCGAAACGCTCAGCAATCTGCAGCTGGAACTGCTGATCGATTTCGAGCCCGGCGTCACCGGCGAAGAAGTGGAAGCCGAAGCGAAGCGCGGCCCCGTTCCGCAGCCGGAGCGCAAGCGTAAAGCGCATCCCGGACGGCAGAAGCTGCCGGAAGATCTGAAACGAGTGGAACAAGTGATCGCGGCTCCCGCCTGCCCGTGCGCGGCCTGTGGCGGCGAGACTGCGGTGATCGGCTACGACGAGAGCGAACAACTCGACGTGGAGCCGGCCAGCTATATGGTGCGCGTGACGAAGCGCGAGAAGCGCGCCTGCCGCAACTGCGAAGGCGGCACGGTAGTCACGGCGCCGCTGCCGGAGCGCATCGTGGAAAAGGGTTTGGCGTCGGATCGTGTGGTGATCGATACGGTGGTGTCTAAGTATTGCGATCATCTGCCGCTGTATCGGCAGGCGGCGATTCTGGAGCGGGAAACGGGCATCGAAATCGGTCGCGCAACGCTGGATGGCTGGGTGATGCGGGTGGGCGAACTGCTGCTGCCGGTTACGGCGGCGATGCGGCGGGATCTGCTGAAAACAAACTATCTGCAGGCTGATGAGACGACAGTTCCGGTGCAGATGCGGGATGGACGCGGGAGCGATCATCAGGCGTATTTATGGCAATACGGAGCGCCCCGGGGAGAAACGGTCTTCGAGTTTCAGATGGGGCGCGGACGCGAAGGTCCGCGGAAGTTTCTGGGCGAGTGGGAAGGAATACTGCAGACCGACGGATATCAGGCTTACAAAGGCATTGGCGGACCGAAGCTGGTG
>PLEX01000206.1 GCA_003136575.1 Bryobacterales bacterium
AGGCCGAGCGGCGCGGTCGGCGGAATAGTAAAGTTGATCTGAGTTACACCGATCGACCACGTGGGAACGCCAACGTATGTGGCCGTCGCCGGGACGCCGCCTACCGTAATCGACACGTTTGAGACGGTGGTGGAGAGGTTTCCGGCCGCAGGCACCGAGCCTGTCGTCACGGCTGGTGTAGTGAACAAACCGTCACCTGTTTCGAACAGATAGATCGTATCTCCTCGTCCGGTCGTCTGGTAGGGGACGAGCAGGCTGTTAGCGTCAGCAAAGACTTCGGGTGCGCTTGGATATATGGGTAACTGGAAGGTCGCTGTCTGGCCGTTGGCCGCCACCTTCACGATGGCGCTGGTGTTAGCGGAGATCTCCCAGGGAATCTGAAGATTGATCTGCGTCGGCGAGACGTAGTAGAGAGGCACGGGCGTTCCGTTGAGCGTGACCGTGGTACCCGCGAGTTGCGTCGGCAGAGGGCTTCCGGGCGTTGCCGGCGTGCTGGTGGCGAGATTCAACCCGAATGCGGCGACGATCATGCCCGGGGAGAAATTACGTTGGAAGGAAGCGGCGCTGAGCAGGCTGCTCAGCACCATCGTCGAGGGCGACGAAACGTAGACTGTTTGTGTGGCCGAGGCCGACGCGTACGCGCCGTCTCCACTGTAGATCACGCTGATCTGCGGGGCTACGGTTGGCAGCGACGCGTTTGTAGAGGGATCGGTATACGCGGCGGCTTCGGGAGATCCGGCGCTAAGTTGCGATGCGGTCGCAGTCAGAGTAGCCGTGGCCGTGAGTCCGGAACCCGTGAGTTCAGCCGATCCTATCGATATGCCGCCGACGTAGAACGCGACCATGCCCGCAGGAGTAGCGCCCGAAGTGGTCGTGACGCTTGCCGTCAGGGTGGTGCTGTCCGTCGGTTGGAGAAAAGTCTGGCCGGAAGTGAGTTGCAGCGTCGCCGGGACCTTTGCCGCAGCACCGGTCTGCGGCCACGCGCTGATCAGATTGAAGGCGTCCACCGATCCGAGGCCCGACGCCTGGTCGTAATTGGGACCCGCATTGAAGCCGACCAAATCGGTGGCGCAAGCGGCCGACGCGCAATCCACAACCATGTTGTTTCCGATGGTGACGTCGTGAAACGCGCCTGGGGAAATCTGCGCCAGAGTGTACAGGCGCGGGTTCACATTTCCAAGTCCGGCGGTCTTCTCGAGGCCGTTCGCCACAAGGTACTGATTCAGCAACGCGGTCATACCCGCAAAAACGGGCGTTCCGACCGACGTTCCGCCGAACGCCTCTAAAGTACCCGAAGTGTATACCAGATATCCGTCGTGAAAATTCGACGCCGGGAGCGAAATATCGGGAACGTCGCGCTGACCATCGGATGGTACGCCAGGGCCTGTTTGCCAAACTGGCTTGGCAAAGAATACGCTCGCCCCTCCGCCACCGGCATCGGGGGAGCCGTTCGCCACACTATCGTTCCAGACAACCTCCGGAATGTACGACAAAGCGGAGGCGTGGTTGGAGTTGTTGGTCGCGTTCCAGTACGTCCCGTTGCCTTCGTTCAGCGTGGTTCCTCCGACTCCGGTGACTCCCGGCACGCTGGCGGGAGCAATCACCGACAGACCGCTCGGCGGACGGGACGAACCGCCGAAGCAGCCATTCGCTCCGTTATCGCCGGCGGAGGAGATCCACGTGATGCCCTGGGCGTTCGCCTGCTGCGCGTAACTGTTCAACAGCGTCAGGTCGGCGTTGCCGCTTAACGGCTCGCATTCTCCATAGCTCATTGTGATGACGGGAGCGAGGTTTTCATTAATGGCGTATCCAACCGAGGTTTGCACGTCGTCGGAGTAGACAAACACGATTGAAGCGTCGCGCGCGATCGCGCCGGACCATTCGAGATCGAGGTCGGCTTCCGGCAGATCGTTGGAGCTGATGCCGGGGTTGGTCGTCCTCGGGACTTCGACCAGTTGCGGATCGTTGGCGCTGAGATTGAAGTAAGTGCGGAATTCCCCGATATCGGACAGATTGATCTGCGTTTGCCCGACGACGACGATGGTCTGCCCTTTGCCTGTGATCCCGCTGTTATAAAGCGGCGCGATATCGAAAATGGTCGCCACGTCATCGGGCGCGAGGAAGTGGTTGCCTGTTATAAGGGACGTGTACGAGGGATTAAGAGCTTTCACTGCCATTGGGCGCAGGCGAAAATCGTCGAGCCCGTGCATTACCTGAATCAAACCGGCCAGCGCGGACGGGACCGAGGGCTCGCTTGCGTTAGCGAAATGCTTCACGCCATCGACGTTGTAATAGTGGATTTCCGCGCCGAAGGTCGATTCGACATCGCGCACCAAGCCGCTGAAGGCGAGCGTGGTCAGCCCGCGTCCGACCGAATCGACCGTGAGGTTTTGGCTGGCCAGCCACGACGTGATGTAGTCGATCTCGCTCTGCGCCAGGCCGAAACGCGCTCCGTATTGCTCGGGGGTCAGCCAGTGGTGGAAATCGGGAGAAGCGGGATCCTGCTGGTCTGTGAGAAAGGCGGCCAGGTCGGCTTGTTGCGCCGGGGTCTGGCGGAACAGTAGAGTCACGTGATGCAGGGTCAGCGAGGCGTCGACCCGTCCCAGGTCGTTGGCCGCGATGGCCCACGGCCTCATGTGTCCGGCGAGGACGGCGCGTGTGACGCCGCCGTTACCGGCAACGTCTGAAGCGACTGTTTGGGCCGGCAACGACGATGCCGCCGCAAACAAGATGGCCAGCGGCACGAGATTGCGCACAGTCTTACGACGGAGACTCATGCTATGTGGTTTCATCACGAGGATATTGTCTCCTTCCGCCGATGGTGGTTAGCCTACGTGGAGCCTGGGAGGAACGGCCGCTTTCGATGAAATGTTTCGCTCCTGGAAAGCACCTGATTTAGTAGCCACTGGTTTCAGCGTAAAACCGTGAAAGGAGCTCACATGGGAACAAACGAAGAAACAATGCATGAAAAGCCAGAGCCCGCGGAAGCAGATCCGGAACGAGATCCGCAAGAGATCGGTCCGGCCGACGCCGACGAGATTGCCGGCGGACGCCTCGACCCTTACAAGAATTAGGTCCGCCAAGCCCTTCGCCGGAATTGAAGTACGCCCGCATTCCTGAGCGAGAGTTCACCGCGAAGGAGGTGTGCCCGGGCAAACCTGGTCACCTGATGCCCTTTACCGCTCTCTGCCCGTCAAGGATGGGAAAATTCCCTCTTTCGAACGCCGTATGATTAACTGATAAGCGGACGTTCGCAACAGCATAAGGCCACATGCGGAAAGCATTGTACTTCCTGGGGATTCTGAACGACGCCGACATCGACTGGCTCGTCGCGGCCGGCAGCAGGCGCCAGATTGCCGCCGGAAGCACGCTGATCGAGGAAGGCCGCGCGATCGATTCCGTGTTCCTCGTTATCGACGGAGCGTTCTCGGTGCGCACCAAAGCGCTCGGCAATCGCGAGATCGCGCGCCTGATGTCGGGCGAAGTGATGGGCGAAATGTCGTTTGTCGATCACGCGCCGCCTTCTGCAACGGTCCAGTCGCTCGAAAAATCCTTCGTGCTCGATGTTCCGCGACGCCGGCTGAACGTGAAACTGGCCGAAGACCCGGGATTCGCGGCGCGTTTTTATCGCGCTCTTTCGATGTTCCTGGCCGCCCGGCTTCGCGTCACCAACGCGGCCCTCGCGGGCGGCACGGCGGACGACTCCGAAGGAGAGATGGATTTCGACGCCCTCGACAACGTCTCCCGAGCCGGCGCACGGTTCGACTGGATCCAGAAACGCCTGAGGTCGGGGTAACGGCGCATGGCTCAACCGAGTCGAAAATTGTTCCGCGAAGAGGCGCTGAAGCACGTCTCTTCGCCCGACAACCTGGAAAAACTAATGCCGGTTGCCGGGGCGAAGGACTGGCTGCTGATGGCGACCGCGGGCGCGCTGCTGATCCTTTTCGCGGCCTGGTGCGTCGCGGGCAAGGTCCCCACCATCGTGACCGGACGCGGCGTGATTGTGCGTCCGCGCCAGGTAACGCAGGCGCAGGCCAGCGCGGCGGGCCGGATTCTGACCCTGCTGGTGCACGCGGGCGACCACGTCAACGAAGGCGACCTCATCGCCACTATAGATCAGGCCGACATCGTCAAACGCATCGAAGAAAACCGGCGCAGCGTGCGCATGCTGGAGGAACAGGACACGCGCAAGACCGCCGCCGAGAACAGCCAGATGTCCATGCAGAAGCAGCAGGACGACCTGGAACGGCGCGGCCTCGAAACGCAGCGAACCGCTCTGCTCAAGAGCATTGCGGACGCCAACAACCTGAAGCACCTGCTGGAGAGCCGCGTCGAAACCAACCAGAAGATGGTGAAGGAAGGACTGCTCGGCTTTGCGGCCAAAGATATTGCCGACGCTGAATCCGCGGTCCACGACAACGAGGCGAAGATCGACGACTATAACGCGCGGCTCGGCCAGATCGACGGCCAGTTGCAGCAGATTGAAACCCGCGGAGCGACGCTCGCGAGGCAGTTCCTGGCCGACGCCACCGCGCGGCGCAACGAGATCGATCAACTGCGCAAGAGTATCGAACTCGATAGTTTTCAGATCGTGCGCGACGGCAGCATTCGCAGCCAGTACTCGGGGCGCGTGGCCGAAGTGATGGCTGCGGTCGGACAAGTGATTCCCGCAGGCGGCAAGCTTCTGACGCTGGAAGCGGAGGGTCCGCCCACTTCCAATCCTGGCGATGGATTGATCGGAATTTCCTACTTTTCGGTCGGAGACGGCAAACAGATTCAGCCGGGGATGCGCATTCAGATTACGCCGGATACGGTCGAGCGCGAGCGCTTTGGCGGCATTTACGGAACCGTCACGTCGGTCTCGCCGATTCCCGTCACGAAAGAAGGCACTGTCGTCACCATCGGCAATGCGGATCTGGTACAGCACCTCATGCCCGAAGGCGTCTATATCGAGGTCCGCGCGAGGCTGGAAACGGATAAGTCGACTCCCAGCGGTTATAAGTGGTCGTCTTCACGCGGACCCGATATAAGGATTACTTCCGGCTTGACTAATACCAGCCGGGTCACGGTTGAGGGCCGGGCGCCGCTGACCTACGTGCTGCCGATTCTGAGGGAAACTTCGGGGGTCTATTAGTAAGTGGCCTCCGACGCGCCATTTCCGCGCTCCCGCGTTCGCACTCCGATGATCCTTCAGATGGAGGCCACCGAGTGCGGCGCAGCGTCGCTCGCGATCATTCTCGGCTACTACGGCCGCATCGTGCCGCTGGCGACGCTGCGCCGCGATTGCGGCGTCTCGCGCGATGGCTCGAAGTGCTCGAACATCCTGAAGGCGGCACAGGCCTACGGACTGGAAGCGAAGGCATATAAGAGGGATATCGCGGCGCTGAAAAACGTGGCCTGGCCGTACATCGTCTTCTGGAACTTCAATCATTTTCTTGTCGTGGAGGGTTACCGGAAGGGCAAGGTTTACCTGAACGATCCGGGAACGGGGCCGCGATCGGTTTCGTTCGAAGAATTCGACCGATCCTACACCGGCGTCATGATGGTGCTCAAGCCGGGGCCGCAATTCAGGAAAGGCGGCGCGAAACCCAGCATGGTCCGGAGCCTCTGGAAGCGTCTGCGCGGCTCGCTGCTTCCCGCGTTCGCGGCTACCTGCGCCGCGCTGTTGATGGTGGCGCCCGGGCTCGCAGTTCCGGCGCTGATGGCCACGTTCGTCGACCGGGTGATGGTGGAAGGAGTGCGGGACTGGGGCCGGCCGCTTGTGATCGGCATGTTGATCGCCGCCGCGATGAAGGGGATATTGGGCGCGATCGAGTTCCGGATTCTGCGGCGCTTCCAGATTCGTCTCGCCGTGGCGAACTCGGGCCGCTTCGTAAAGCATCTGCTGAATCTGCCGGCCTCTTATTATGCGCAGCGCTACGCGGGCGAAGTCAGCAGTCGGGTTTCGCTGAACGACACCGTGGCTCAGGTGCTATCGGGCAGGCTCGCGACAACGTCGATCGACACGCTGATGATGGTCTTTTACGGCATCGTGATGTGGTGGTTCAGCCCGATGCTCACGCTGGTCGCCGTCGCATTTGCCTGCGTGAATTTTGGCATCATGCGATGGATTGCGCGGCGGCGCAAGGAGGGCAACCTGCGATTGTCGATGTCGTTGGGCAAGGCTGGCGGAGTAGGGATCGCCGGGCTGCAGAGCATCCGCACGCTGAAGGCCTCGGGGCTCGAAGCCGATTTTTTCGCGCGCTGGGCCGGGTTCTTCGCGAATATGTACAACGCCGATCAGGAGATGGGCGTAGTGAACTATTACGTCGGCGTGGTCCCTCCTCTGCTGTATGCGCTCATGACCGCTTCGGTGCTGGTCGCGGGTGGCCTGGAAGTCATGCGCGGCCGCATGAGCATCGGCATGCTGGTGGCATTCCAGAGCCTGGCTTCGAGTTTTCTGCAGCCCGTGAACAGTCTGGTCTCGTTGGGCGCCAGCATTCAGGAACTGGAAGGGCATCTTACCCGTCTGGACGACGTGCTGAGCAGTCCGGCGCCCGGGGAACAGCCGTTCCACGACGCGGGAACCATTCCGGTGCGACTGCATGGCAACGTGGAGTTTCGCGATGTCACATTCGGCTACAGCCCGGTCGCTCCGCCGGTGATTTCGGGCCTCTCGTTTTGCGCGCGGCCCGGCCAGCGCATCGCTTTCGTCGGCGGCAGCGGTTCTGGCAAGTCCACCGTGATCCGCCTGCTGGCCGGCCTTTACCCGCCGACGTCCGGCGAGATTCTCTTCGACGGCATTTCTATGAAGGATATTCCGCGCGAGATTCTGGCCAATTCCATGGCGCTGGTGGATCAGGACATTCTGCTTTTTGAGGGAACCGTCCGCGACAACCTGACGCTGTGGGACGCGTCCACTCCGGACGAAAGCATTTCCCGCGCCTGCAGGGACGCGCAGATCGAAAGCGTTATCGACGCTTTACCGGAAGGTTTTTCGAGCGAACTGCTGGAAGGCGCGGCCAATCTGAGCGGCGGGCAGCGTCAGCGGCTTGAAATCGCGCGCGCGCTTTCGAGCGATCCCTCGATCCTGATCATGGACGAAGCGACCAGCGCTCTCGACACGGAAACCGAACTCGACGTCGATCGGAGGATCCGCGCGCGCGGTTGCACCTGTTTCGTGGTCGCGCATCGGTTGAGCACGGTTCGCGACAGCGACGAAATCATCGTGCTCAACCAGGGATCGGTGGTCGAACGCGGGACGCATGACGACCTCATCCCGCTAAACGGGTATTACGCACGGCTGCTGGCCGACGACGCCGAAGTGAACGAGGAAGCGACTCACGAAAACGCGCACGACCTGGCCGCGCCACACGGCGTTGCGGGTGATCACCAATTATTGGGCGCCGCGCGTCGCGGCCCGCGCGCTTCGGAGGAGGGCATACCCGCACTATGACCCTTCCCGCACAGTGGGTCGCCGGCAATCGGGTCATCCGGCTCGATGACGGAATGCCGCCGTCCACGCTGGTTTCGGGTTCTCTGGCGGTGTTCGCGGTCGATAAGGGAACCGGAGAGCGCCTGCATCTCTTTTCCATCGAGTCCGGCGACCAGTTGTTACCGCTGAGCGCCCCCGAGGGAGCGGCGTGGGAGATCGCCGCAGTTCCGCTCGAAACCAGTTGCCTGCAGCCGAACGGCGATGTTCGGGAATGGGAACGGATTTTCGCGCTCGAAAACTGGCTTACGCAGATTGGCAAAGCTCTGGCGCGTTTTCGACCTGCGGAGGATGTGGAATATCTGCGAAGTGCGCGGGCGCTGAATGTGAAGCCGGGCCGCCGTTATGCGGTGGAAGCGGGCGTGGCGATCGTTCGTTTGGAAGACGCCACGGAGCCCGAGGCGGCTTCCAAACTCGTCCAGCAGGGAGCGCTGCTGTCCGGCGTGCCGGTATCCTCCGGCGCTTGTGTCGTCCTCACTCCGGGTCTATGGCTATCCGCGACCGCCGAATCCGAGTGGAAGTTCCTGGATAGCTGCGACTCCTCCACCATGGCTTCCACCGTCAGCGTGGCCGTCCAGTCGCTCTTCGAATCTCTCGACGAGGTGAATAGGCACCGCGAAACGGCGGATCGCGAGCGCTTTCTCGCCCGCCAGGAACTGAACCGTCAAGTGACGCGAACCGCCCTGCGGGACCTTTCAGGCATCACGGGTAAGCCGGCCGGACCCGATGCCGCCGCGCCCACTGGAGACCCGCTTTTCGAAGCCGTCAGAGCCGTCGCTGTGTCGCTCGGCGGCAACGTCCGGCCCACGGCTGGAAGCGGTCGGCGGGCCGATGCGGTCCGCGAAATCGCGCAGACTTCCGGAATGCGAACCCGGACGGTAATACTCGCGGGCGAATGGTGGCGCGCCGAGAACGGCCCGCTGGTGGGGCATCGGGACAACGGCAATCCGGTGGCGCTGCTTCCCCGGCGGGGAGGGTACCAGATTGTGGACATGGTCGCGGGTACACGGGAGAAAGCTGACAAATCCACAGCGGCCGTGCTCAACCCGTTCGCGCAGATGCTTTACCGCCCGTTGCCGGACGACCTTTCCGTCGCGGGTCTGCTGCGGCATACGCTGAGTTCGCGGCGCGGCGATATTCGAACCATCGCGATGGCCGGCCTTGGTGTGGCCGTGTTGGGGATGGCAGCGCCGCAGGGCTTTGCGATCCTGATCGGCCAGGCGATTCCCGATGCCGACCGCACCATGCTGCTGCAGATCGGCGCGGGAATATTCGCGGCGGCTTTCGGCTCGGCGATCTTTACACTTGCGCAGGCGCTGTCGATTCTGCGCGTGCAGAGCGGGGCTTTCGTGACACTGCAGACCGGCGTTTGGGACCGATTATTGAAGCTCAGCCCGACGTTTTTTCGCGGCTTCAGAGCGGGCCAGCTCAGAATCCGGGCCGACGCCATTACGCGCATCCACCAGTTGCTCAGCGCCGACGCGTTGCGATCGATCCTCGGCGGCGTGGCATCGCTGCTCAGCCTCGCGCTGATCCTCTGGTACAGCCCAGTCATCGCGCTCATAGCGCTGGTGAGCGGCTTGGCGATTCTCGCGCAAACGTGGTTCAGCGCCAGGGCGCTGTATCGCGTGCAGGGCGAATGGCAGGAAAATGAGGAGCGGCTCTCCGGTCTGATGCTGCAGGCGATCAACGCGGTATCGAAACTGCGCGTGGCGGGCGCCGGCAACCGCGCGTTCTCGCGCTGGGCCCGCGAATACAGCCTGATGCAGAAGCTCGCGCTGGCCATGCAGAGCCGGAAGGATGGCATTCAGTTGTTCAACATGGCGCTGCCCACGGTGGCGCTAGCGCTTGCGTACTTCTATCTGCTCCGGCAGCCCGTGGCGCTGGGCGCGTTTTTGGCTTGTATCGTCGCCATGACGGCGTTCCTTGCCGCAATGACGTCGGCCAGCAACGGGATATCCGCGCTGATTCTGGTCGCCAATAAATGGCAGCAGACGCGGACGATTCTGGATGCGAAGCCGGAAATCGACGGCGCAAAGACGCATCCGGGCAGACTGCGCGGGGCGGTGAGCGTGGAAAACCTGACTTTCCGCTACCGAAGCGATGGCCCGCTGGCGCTGGACGATGTCTCGATCCGGGCGGAGCCTGGCGAGTGCATCGCGCTGACCGGGCCTTCGGGGTCGGGCAAATCGACGCTGCTCAACCTGATTCTGCGTTTTGAGACACCGCATTCGGGCGCAATCTATCTCGATGGCCGCGAGCTTTCGAGCCTGGAGATTACGGCGGTGAGGCGTCAGATCGGCGTAGTCACGCAGGATGGACGCATCATGGCGGGTTCGCTGTTCGAGAACATCTGCCCCAGCGGATCGAACACGATGGAGGAAGCGTGGGATGCCGCGCGCGCCGCCGGGCTGGCCGAGGACATTGAGGCGATGCCGATGGGCATGCACACGATGGTATCGGAAGGCGGCGGTAATCTCTCCGGCGGACAGCGGCAGCGCGTGCTGATTGCGCGCGCGCTGGTTCTGAAGCCTTCGATTCTGATCTTCGACGAAGCGACGAGCGCGCTCGATAACCGCACGCAGGCGATCGTGACCGAGAGTCTGAACAGGTTGAAAGCGACGCGGATTCTGGTCGCGCACCGGCTGAGCACAATTCGGCGCGCGGACCGGATTTACGTAATCGAGAAGGGCAAGGTTGTGCAGCAGGGGAGGTTCGACGAGTTAGTGCGGCAGCCGGGTTTGTTCGCGCGACTGGCGAGCCGGCAGAAGGTGTAGGGAACGTGGGGGCGAGTGCAGGATCACCGGCCAGGGCGAGCATTAGCGTCGAAGTTGTAAGTGCTGTAGTAAGCTGACATAGTGCCTGCCGACACCGGAACGGAGTCAAAGGATCCCAAAGAAAGGCTTTGGGACGACACTTACAAAACCGTACTTTATCCCATTCGGATGGAGGAGTTGGTAAACGCGTGGCTCCTGTCCTTCTGGACCCGAGTCAATATTGTGGGTTCACTCTTCACCGCCATCACCTCAACGGGATCGGCGATCGCAATCTGGCCCTTGTGGGGAAAAGAAGGCTACAGGTGGATTTGGGGGATTGTTGCGGGCTGCGCGGCGCTCAGTTCCGTCTTCCTCTCTGTGTTCGGGGTTCCGGAGCGAGTCAGAAATCAGGGCAAGTTCTATTCCGAATTTCTTCGGTTCCGGCTGTCGGTACAGGATTTTTGCCAGGACATCGAAGATATGGATATAGCGGACGCGCAGAAGGTGTTTCGCGAGTTGCGGGAAAAACGCCACGAACTGATCGCGAGCGCCCCACCGGACATCGCACTCACACGTCGCCGGCGTGCAAGAATTCAGCGTGAGCTCGATGATATATTGGTCAAGGAAGGCTATACGCAATGAACGAAAAGCACAGAGCATCGAGCATGGTTCGGCCAGCCCCGAAGCCGGTGGCGAAACCGCCGCGCAAGAAAACCTACCAGACTACGGCATAGTCTCAGCTTCATTCCGCGCCCGGCGTCTTCTTCGCCGGCGGTTCCACCGCCCTTATATGCAGTTCCCTTAGCTGCTCCGGTCGCACCGTATTCGGCGCGTTCATCATCATGTCTTCCGCGTTCTGATTCATCGGGAACATAATCACTTCGCGGATATTCGGCTCGTCGGCCAACAACATCACGATACGATCCACGCCCGGAGCGATTCCTCCGTGCGGCGGCGCGCCGTACTTCAACGCGTTGATCAGCGCCTTGAAGCGCGAATTCACTTCATCGCGCTGATATCCCGCGATTTCAAACGCGCGATACATAATCTCCGGCCGATGGTTTCTGATCGCGCCCGAAGACAGTTCGTAGCCGTTACAAACGATATCGTATTGGAACGCCTTGATCGTCAGCGGATCCTGATTATTCAGCGCGTCGAGCCCACCCTGCGGCATCGAGAACGGGTTATGGCTGAACGCGATCTTGCCATCGTCGCCGGTTTCGTACATCGGGAAATCGACGATCCAGCAGCACTTATAAACGTTCTCTTCAATCAGCCCGAGTTGCCTGCCCAGCCCATCGCGCAGCCCACCCAGTATCCTGCACATCTTCGGCACATCGGTGTCGGCGAGAATAATCACCGCATCGCCCACCGCCGCTCCGCACTCGCTCTTCAGGTCCGCCACGTTTTCCGGAGTCAGGAACTTCGCGATAGGCCCTTTCAGCGACCCATCCGCTTCCACCGTCAACCACGCCAGCCCTGCCGCTCCGCCCGATTTCGCCTGCTCTTCCAGCTTGTCGAAGAACGTGCGCGACTTCCCCGCTCCCGCCGGAATATTGATTGCGCGCACCACCTTGCCGGCAAACGCACGGAACGTGGATTCTTTGAACATCGCACTGAGATCCACAATCACCAGCGGGTTGCGAAGATCCGGCTTGTCCGAACCGTACTTCAGCATGGCATCGGAATAAGCGATGCGGGGAAACGGCGCGGATGTGACCGGGCGATCCGGTCTGAACTCAGTAAACACGCCGGTGAGCAACGCTTCGACGGCCTTAAACACGTCGTCCTGCGTGACAAAACTCATCTCCAGATCGAGCTGATAAAACTCGCCGGGTGAACGGTCCGCGCGCGAATCTTCGTCGCGATAACAGGGCGCAATCTGGAAGTACCGGTCGAACCCGGAAACCATGATGATCTGCTTGAACATCTGCGGCGCCTGCGGCAGGGCGTAAAACTTGCCCGCATGCCGCCGCGACGGAACCAGAAAGTCGCGCGCGCCTTCGGGGCTGGACGCGGTCAGCGTCGGCGTCTGGTATTCGACGAATCCCAGGTCGACCATGCGCCGCCGGATGCTCGCGATGATCTTCGATCGCAGCAGAATGTTGGCGTGCATCTTCGATTTCCGCAAATCGAGAAAGCGATACGTCAGGCGCAGATCCTCCGGCACCTGCGATTCCGGGAAAACGCTGAACGGCAGAGGCTCGGTCGAGCCGAGCAGTTCGGCGTCGGTCACCCGAACTTCGATCTCGCCCGTCACCATGTTCGGATTTACGGCCCCTTCATCGCGCGCCACAACTTTGCCATCTACGCGAATGACGGTTTCCTTGGACAGGCTGGAGAGCAGTTCGTAGGAAGACGTGCCCGGCTCGATCACGAGCTGGGTTACGCCGTAGTGGTCGGCAAGATCGATGAAGTAAACACCGCCATGGTCCCGTCGATTTCGCAGCCAGCCGGAGAGCCGCACCGTGCCGCCGGTGTGCGAGCCTCGCAGCTCGCCGCACGTATGAGTTCTGTACCTGTGTATTTCGCCTGACTGCATGGTCAATTTCCGTTTCCAATCGTTTCAATAATCTGTTCGCGCGTAACGCGGTGCTGCTCGGTCGACCGCATGTTCTTCAGCGTATAAACGCCGGCCGCAATTTCATCGTCGCCCAGGATGAGCGCGTAGCGCGCGGCGGCCTTATTGGCCAGTTCCATCGCGCGCTTCAGCTTCAGGTTCGCCGCCACTTCCACGGTAACCCCCACGCGCCGCAGATCGCGCGCCAGCACGCCCGCGTGCCGCAACGCCGCTTCGCCCAGCGGCGCGATAAAAACGTCCGGGGCAGAATCTTCGCCCCGCGCGACGGTCATCACCAGACGATCCTCGCCGATCGAAAAACCGATCCCCGGCGAATGCACGCTCGATCCCAGCGACTCCGCCAGACCGTCGTACCGTCCGCCGCCCAGCACCGAATTCTGCGCGCCGAGATCTCCGTGCGTCACTTCGAACGTGGTCCGCATGTAGTAATCGAGTCCGCGCACCAGCCGCGGCTTCACTTCAAAAGGAATGCCGCGATCGGCCAGATACATCATGACCTGTTCGAAGTGAGGCGCGCAAATTTCGCACAGGCTGTCGAGAATCGAAGGCAATTGTTCGATCAGCGGTTGATCTTCGGGCACCTTGCAATCGAGAACGCGAAGCGGATTCGTCTCCGCGCGACGCTGGCAATCGACGCACAACTGAGCCGCGACGGGCTTAAGCGCCGCCCGCAGCTTCTCCACGAACTGAGGCCGGCAGTTCTGACAGCCAACCGAATTGATCAGCAGGGTAAAACCGCCGAGGCCGGTGCGCGTCAGCATCTCCGAAACCATTTCGATCACTTCGGCATCAACAAACGGCGATTCCGACCCGATCGCTTCCGCGCCGATCTGGAAAAACTGCCGGTAGCGGCCTTTTTGCGGGCGCTCGCGCCGGAACATGGGGCCGATGTAGTAGAGTTTCTGCACGCCCGGGCGCTGGTCGAGCCGGTGCTCGATGTATGCCCGGATCACCGACGCCGTGTTTTCGGGCCGCAAGACCAGCCGCGAGCCGTCGCGATCTTCGAAGGCGTACATCTCCTTGGACACGATGTCGGTATCGGCGCCGACGCCGCGCGCAAACAGCTGTTCTTCTTCGAGAATCGGCGTGCGGATTTCGTGGTAATTGTAGGCGCGGAAGACCTCGCGCGCGATACGTTCCACGCGATTCCACACAGCGGTGTCCGGAGGCAATAAGTCCCGGGTTCCTTTTACGGCACGAAACATTACAGGAGGGGAATTTTTCATGCTAGCACGCGATCCGGAAGGAACGGGGCTGTAACCGGAACGGGGGTGTGCGACATGAAAGTGACCGGGATGCGTTTCCCTTTCTTGTTGCCCAAGCATAGCGTATATATACGCTAAAATCAGGGAGTTCCAATCGCTGCTGCCAGCTCAATAACCGCTTTGAAAACGACCGGGAAAATCACCGAGCGGCCTGACTTCCACTTTCATGTCGTGCATCCGATGGGGACGGCGCGATTTGGTTTCCTGGCGCACCCCGAGACGCCATCGCGGTCTCTTCCGTCGTCAGAAAACTCCAGGTGTGACTGTGATAAAAGTTGCCAGACGCTTTCGCCGGACCCTCGGTTACCTGAATCACTTTGCAGTCCGGGATCCAGTCCACGGGTTCGACGAGACCAGCCCGCTCAACAACCGCATCCAGCATATAAAGGCCGGGCTGAAGCGCCAATTCGTCGCAGGCGAATTCAACGGCGCACTCACCGGGCGGAAGATCCAGTTCCTCGCCCTTTTGGGCGGTGGTGAAACTGCATTTCATCTGCCAGTCGGGCGTATGGAACACGGCCAGCAGCCGAGCTCCCGAAACGGGAACATGCACGCGATAGTGCACGCGGACGCGCAGCGGGCTGCCGGTGGAAATACTGCGCGCCGGCCGGCCGGCCGAATCGAGAAGGTCCATTGAGACTATGGAAACGGGCTTCCGGGAGTCGATGGTCTTCGCGGGCGAGATGTGATCGCTGCCCGACTTTTCATACGCAACGATGGCGGAATGCGGATCGCCATCGTAGATCATGACGCCCTTTTTGATCACCAGCACCCGGTCGCATACCTGTTGGACGGCGTGCAGGTCATGAGAAATAAAGATAATCGTCGTCGAAGCCTGCTTGAGTTCGAGTATTCTTTCCTTGGACTTTTGCTGGAAAGTCGCATCGCCGACCGCGAGTACCTCGTCGAGCAGTAATACGTCGGGTTCCAGATGCGCCGCGATCGAAAAGCCGAGCCGCACGTACATTCCCGAGGAGTAGCGTTTCACCGGAACGTCGACAAAGGACCGGATCTCCGCGAAATCGATGATGCTTTCGAGCTTCCGGTGTATTTCCCTGCGCGTCATGCCGAGGAGGGAACCACTCAGAAAGATGTTTTCCCGCCCCGTCAGTTCGGGATGAAATCCGGAACCGACTTCAAGCAGCGCGGCGACCCTGCCGCAAACCGTGATCAGCCCTTCGGAAGGCGTGGTAATTCCAGAGAGCAGCTTGAGAATCGTGCTCTTTCCCGCTCCGTTGTGTCCGATGATTCCGAGGGCTTGCCCGTGCGGAACCTCAAAACTCAGGTTCCGGACCGCAGTGAACAGGTTCGAGGGAGTGAGATATCTCCGCTTCATACGGGCGACGAGGCCATCGGACGAAGAACCGGACTCCGGCGGAACTTTGTAGCGTTTCGTGACATTCTCGAAGGCCACGTCGGCGGCCGCCATCAAATCACGTCCGCCATAATCGCTTCGCGATTCTTGAAATAGAGGTACGCCGCCATAAGCACGACCAGGGTGATCGCGGCCGCGGACGCAAGCGAAGCCATATCGGGGGACTGGCCTCCGATCAACACCCGGCGGAAGTTCTCGATCACGCCCGCCATCGGATTCAGAATATAAAGCGCGCGGAAGCGCAACGGCACCGACGTCAGCGGGTAGACTACCGGACAAGCGAACATCCACACCTGCAGCGCCAGCGGGAGGGCAAGCCCGATATCGCGAAACCAGACTTGCGTTGCGGAAAGGGCCAGCGCCACCGCCGCCGCGAAAAGGGCGGCGATCAGCATAATTGGCAGCAGCCACATGACTTCCGGACCGGGCGCGATTCGGTAATACAACATCATTGCCGCAAGCACCAGAGCGGCGATCATCAGATCGAATCCGGCCGAAAAAACGTAGGTTAAAGGCAGTATTTCGCGCGGAAACCAGACTTTCGTGATGAGCTGACTATGCGTGACCAGACAATTCGCGCCGGCGGTAACCGAGGACGAAAAAAAAGTCCACGGAAGCAGGCCTGTGAAAACAAAAATCGCATATGGCGTCCGGCCCGTTTGCACACGGGTCACCACGGAGAAAATCACCGTGTAAATCACCATCAGCGCGAGCGGCTGCAATATGGCCCAGAGAATTCCGAGGGACGACTGCTTATAACGGACCCGAATACGGTGATGAGTCAAGGTAAGAAGCAGATCGGTATACTGGGCGAGGCGTTTGAGATCGCCCGCAATTCGCGTGGGTGAGAATGAAGGGGGGCCAATCGTCTTTGCGGCGCGCAACCGTTCAGGCGCGGCCGCCGGAGCTACGGCACTCACGTCTTCAGTATGGCATGTTTGCGAATTGGCTCTGCTTCAGACGATAACGAGCCTGCGGGGCTGGCGCCACGCCGCCATTGAGACGGGAGCCCACGCTGAATTCAACAGGGCGGTTTTCAGTCACAAGAATCGGCAAAATATTTCTCCGCCGTCTTTCTCCTTTAGATTTAATCGATTACACGGCTTGGGCTTGGCGGAAATGGATTCCCCTCAGCCCGATTTCGGGCGCGCGGCCGCTACAATCGGGCCAGGATGACAGACCGGCAAAGAAGTTTAACTTTATCAAGAAACCGCAGGCAGGGAGCGCAGCAGACCGACGATCTCGCCGGCATTCTGGCGGCGAAGGTCGTTGGCCAGCCCAATGTCATAGATGCCCTGGTGCCTTGCGTCGAAATGTTTCAGGCCGGCCTGGCGCCCGATAACCGGCCGGTAGGAGTGTTCCTGCTGCTGGGTCCTACCGGAACCGGCAAGACGCGCACTGTCGAAGCTCTCGCAGAGGCCTTGCACGGCAGCGCGAAGAGCATGCTGAAAATCGATTGCGGCGAATACCAGATGGAGCATGAGGTCGCGAAACTGATCGGCGCGCCTCCCGGATACCTGGGGCATCGCGAAACGCAACCGGCACTGACGCAGCAGAAGCTGACCTCGGTCGCGAGCGAGAACTGCGGACTCTCGCTTGTGCTGTTCGACGAAATCGAAAAGGCCGCGCCTTCCATGGCGCGACTAATGCTCGGCCTGCTCGATCGCGGCATCCTGCGCCTCGGAGACAACACGCAGGTAAGTTTCGAAAAGACGATCGTCTTCATGACGAGCAATCTGGGCGCGCGGGAGATGATGCGCGAAATCGCGCCCGAAGTGGGTTTTCAGTCCGCCGTCGCGGTCGATCCGGGCGAGGTGGCGGGAAAGTTGGAAAAAGTGGCGATGAGCGCCGTGCGGCGGAAGTTCTCGCCCGAGTTCGTGAACCGCATCGACCACGTGATTACCTATCAGCCTCTCGATGCTGAAAGCTTTTCTTCGATCGTCGATCACGAAGTGGATCGCCTGCAGCGTCATGTGGCCGTGCGGTTGGGCTCGCGCGCCTTCTCGGTCGACGTGCCCTGGGCGGTGCGTCATTGGCTGATGGAAAAGGGAACGAGCGTGGAGTATGGCGCGCGCGAACTCAAGCGGACCGTTCACAGGCATCTGACCCAGCCGCTCGCGGCTATGGTGACGCGCGGGGAAATCGAGCCCGGCGGGTGCGTGCTGGTCGGAGTCAGGCGCGATCGCGAAACGCTCGTGCTGGGGACCGGCAAGGCGGGCACGCCGCGCAGTTCCGCGCAGCCCATCGCTCTCCTTGTGGATGGCAACCGGGAATTATTACAATTCCTGGAACAAGTGATTGCGGAGGAAGGTTGGGAAACGCTGACCGCCGGAACTGCGGCCGAGGCCCGCCGAGTGGCGGCAAGGCGCAAACCCCATGTTCTGTTAACCGATGCCGTGTTGCCGGATGACCGGGGCGCCAATGTAGCGCTGCAGTTATGTGAAACGATTCCGGACCTACAGGCGGTCGTGACGACGGGCGACGTACTTCCGACTGAAGAAGAGCGGACGCTGATCCGGAACGGCATTGCCGTCCTGGAGAAGCCTTTTCCCGTGCGGGAGGCCATGAGCCTGCTTCGCTCGCAATTGCTGCGTCGCCCCTCCGGGCGGTTAGGCGATTCACCGAGAGCGGCGTAGTACTATACAAGTGCGGGGTGGAGCAGTCTGGTAGCTCGTTGGGCTCATAACCCAAAGGTCGAAGGTTCAAATCCTTCCCCCGCAACCAATTTCTTCAATCAGTTACGCGGATTCCTGAGCGTACCCCAAACTCCCGTTAACTCCCAATAGCAGAAATAGCCGGTTTTTCTTCCGGTTTACCGCCATTCAGGACCATCTCTACAACCTTGCTGTGAGCCTGACGCTTACTGTCCGTCATGGCCTTCCCGTAAATGTTCATCGTGGTCTGGATGCTGGCGTGACGCATCAACTCCTTTTGGACGGTGATGGGCGCCCCTGCGTCGTCCAGCCACGACCGATAGCTATGCCGAAAAGTATGCCAACCGATATCGCCATCGATCTCGGCCGCAACACCAGCTTTGCGAATGTGGTTCTTTTGAATCTCCTCCTGATGAAACGGCCTGCTCGTAGCCGGGTTGGCGAACAACCACCCTTCCGGCGTTGAAACACACAGCGTCTTATGCAGCATCAAGGCTTCGATTACAGCATTGTCAAGCGGAACGCAATCCCGCGAGTACTCGGTTTTCACGTCACCGACCCTGCCGTGAACCACGCTCCGTTTAATCAGCAGCGTGAGTCCAGGGAAATCGAAATCCCGCCACTGAAGTGCAACGATCTCGCTGACGCGCAGGCCCAGGCACCCGGCAATCAGCACCATCGTCCGGTACGGCTCCCGGAGAAATGGCAACAACGAATGGAACTGATCGGGAGCCAGCACCCTCGGCGTTTTAAGTCGCTTGGTCCCGCCCTTCACCCGAACCAGCTTGATCGGATTTCTGTCAATCAGTTCCCACCTCTCGGCACACTGAAAAATCGTGTGCATCAGACTTCGGACATGGCTCTTCGTCTTTGGAGCAAGAGCCAGGTTCTTTAGCCAGTCCTCCACTGCCATCGGCTTGATCGCACACATTTGCGTCTCGGCCCAACGGGGCCTGATCTGGTTCCTGATGTACGACTGGTACGACGATTTTTGTTGAATACCGTTCCGGCATTTCTTCCTGCTCGTATCGTGCGATCACCGCTCCAAAGTCGGCAACCCCGGCAGCACCGGGCTGCTCTGCGTTAAGCTGCAATAGAATCGCCTGCACTTCAGGAGACTTTCGTGCGGCGGATTCGGTCGGATAATCCTCCCGCGTTCCGACCATGACAGCCCGGCGTTGACGTTCACCCCGGGCATCAGGTTCGTAGTAGCGAAATTCCCATACCTCCTTTCCTTTCTTCCGTTCTTTCGTTTCGAGACTTCCATACTGATATCTTGTGCGCGTGAACAACGAAAACCTTCCTTTCGCGTTAACGGCACGAGTGGCTCTTTGAGCATAATCCAGAACGGAGCCACTGATCCAGAGACGAGGCGCGGAACCGCCAGAGGTCCCCGATTCGGAAGGCCGGCACGATACCCTGACGCGCCATTCTTTGAAGCGTCTTGGGATGGATCTGCAGCAGCGCTGCTGCTTCGTCCGTGTTCAGAACCCGTTCGAAGGCGTCCGCGAGCGATTCCCGCTCTCGCGAATTTAGTATTGACTGCAACGCTGCCTGGTGACTCATATGGGTATCCCTCTTCCGCGCTTCCTTTCGTCAGACGAGCTTGCTTTCGTCGGGAGGTCCTGACGGATATTGCCAAACGACACGCTTCTTTTCTTGCTCCCGGAAATTACGTAACGGATCGAACGCCTTTGAACCGAGAGCGGAGGTGCCATCTTTCCCGGCGGCAATCGGCGGGACGACGGTCTGGGCTTTGGCCGGACTCCAGCCACTTTTTTCTTTCTCCCGCTGAAGGCGCCCGCGGTAAACCGTCAGCCGCCGATAGGTGATCGGGATGCCCATCTTGTTCAGCCGCCGGTGAATCACGCGGAGCGTGTGGCCGACGTTCAGTGCCCGTTCCACATCCGGCCACACAGCGCGAAGTTGCGCCATCATGGTCGCGGGCTTCTCACTCGCAAGCGAGACAACGGGCGATGGTAAGTGTTTGTCTGGCAAAAAAAACCGCCTACATATAACAGCCCAGAATCGCCTTTTTGGACAAAGTTTTTTGGATGACGGACTCGACCTACAAAAGACCCCTGAAGACCCCAGAGTGCCCCAAGATTCCGGCGCGAAGTCGTGAAAGCGCCCCGGAAGGCCCCACTCAACCCCAGCCGGGTCCACAATGTGCCCCTCGGAGCCCCGGAGTACCCCAAAAGTTAAGCTGTAGCGCTGTCAGAAAGGACCACTGAAGGGCAAAAAACACCGGTAGTGGAACATAAAGGGTTTGTCGAACGGCGGGGTGTTTTTTCACGCGCAACGCGGGCGCGGTCAGTAGTTTCCATCGTGGGACAAACTACCCCGCACGTTCGACCGATGTTCGACTCTGGATTACAGCGAAGAAAAATGTCCAAAAATGCCTTTCTGAACTGTTATATGTAGAGGCCTTTTATGAAGCAACGCGCGAGTACTGCCCGAAGTGCCAGAGTCGCGGTCCGACTCACGAGAGAGGATCAACGCCAGGTTGAGGACACGGCAAGGACCAGAGGCTATGCAAATCCAAGTGCGTTCATTCGGGCGGCGATCCGCAACGAGCTGGACGGGCGAGCCGAACTGACAGGCGCCGACGAACGAATGGGAGCGGGCTTTGATCGCCTTTCGCGGGACATCTTCCGCGTGGGCCGTGGGCAGCAGGCGTTGTATTCGTTGCTGGACGCTTTCGCCAAAGCGATTCTGACCTGTGTACCGGAACCTCCGCCAGACGCCAGACTGCAGGCCATCGCCCGCGGAAAAGAGCGTTACGAACGGCTCGTCAAGGCGGCCGGTCAGGCGATGTCTGGCGACACACGGGGCCGCCATGCAGGATCTGGTGGACCATGGCACGAACTGACGATGACCGCGAATTCCGGCTACGACCGCCAAAGCCTCGCGTTGCCCGGAATGAGGGTGCCGCGTGGTCGAACGGATTCAGGCTTCTCATGTACTATGCCCGCAGCAGCCGAAAGACAGGCAACCGCGCGCTAGGCGGAAAAGGGAAAGGCCCGCGTCCTTACCATCAGCGCTGCGCGATCCGCGTGACGTATCTGAAGAACAAGGTCCGAGGGCAATGGAAAGCGCACGGGCGGTATCTCGCGCGGGAGAGTGCAGCATTCGAGAGCGACGCAAAGCCAGTGGGATTCAATCGAGAGACCGAAGGCGTGGACATCGCGGGGAAACTTCAAAACTGGCAAGCCGCAGGCGATCAGCAGCTCTGGAAGTTGATCCTCTCGCCAGAATTCGGAGACCGGGTCGATCTGTCGCGGCTGACGCGCGAACTGATCACGGGGCAGTGGAAATCACCAGTTTCCAGATCATACCGTCTGATCCGATGACGTGTTCCCTGCAGGCAGTGTAGTCTGCCCTCCCAAGTTCATCAATGTGGGCCGCGCGGTTTCGGAAATTCGTAATTAGGACTCCGAGCGTCAGACACAATCCTTCGGGGTCGAGGAGCCACTGACTGCCGGCCCAATCAGCAGCAAGGCGCAGGAAAGCGCGGATGAGAGCGCTTGTCGTACGCCGCTCCTTGCTATGAATGACCGTTTGAAGAAAGTAAGCAAACGTCCCGAGCTCCGGCGGCTTGCGACTTGGATCGGAGCAAAAGGATGCGATACGTCCGATGTCTTTGTCCCCTTTGTCTGCTGAAAGATCGTCCCCGCGCGTGCAGTCGCTCAAGGGCCGGAGAATGCGGCTTACGACCTCCATCTCAACGGCTTTACACAGCCCAATGACTGCTGGCGACCATTCGAGCTGACGCACCGCATCGAGCTGCCCCGCAACGTGTTCCGCCGTCGCGATGAAGCGCAGCACTTCTGGGGAGAGGTGTTCGGCCCTCGTCACCGACGTCCTGAATATTTGCGCCGCCTGCCGCTGTTCGTCCGTAGCGACCGCCGACAGGAGGGCGACGCCAAGTTCCTCGGCCCTTTGGTCGTCAGCAGCCGTCCCAGCTTTGATTTCATAAACCGACAGAAGGTAACCGTAGCAACCGTTACAGAGTTGTCTTGACCAGTCGCGGTTGTAAACCGCGAGCAATTTCGATCTCTTTGTTTCACCGCATCGAAAGCATGTGAAAGAGGTGCCTTCCGCAAAACGGAATTGTTGAAGCGGCCCGCGTTGTGGGTATGTCTTAATGACCGTAGAGGGGATCGGCTCCGCCACCGCTTCAGCTTAGCGTAATTTCTCTTTCCCTCCCCGGCCGCCACGCATGGCGCCGGAGTGGATTCCGACTGCGTCCAAGTGATTGGGAACGATATTCATCCAATCGGCCGCGCTGCGTCATGTCGGGCCGCCGCTACGCCTTTACCTTCATTTCCAGATCGAGCCTGAGCGATTGGCCAAAGCCATCGAGGCCAGGGTAGAGAGAAGCCCTGTGAATATTCATCGCCCGGAGATTTCTCAAGAACCCGATCCGAAGCTCGCTCTTCAGCACCAGCCTTCTGACAGCCGGTTGATCCGGGATATCGGGCTCGCCAGCCGCCGTTCCGGGATTCGTCATCATCCCCAGGAGAATCTGGCTAAACGATGCTTGGTGGTACAGCTTGCAAAGAAAGAAGCCTTGTTGTGCCACTATTTGGCTGTCGAGTCGCAACGGATTCACAGGAATGATTACCGGCTTTTCTGTTTGTGCAAGCAGCTGATTGACATATTTTGCTCGCTCTTTGAACTCGCCCCAAGCCGACGCTGGGGTTTCCGAAAGTAGTTTACGCGCCCTCTCCTCCAGCCACTCCAGATCAATCGCCCACAGTGCGCATCCATCCACCGGCGGCTCCTCTTCAAGCGCGAAGTACAGGGCTACATATGGCGATTTGGTCCAGTCCAAGAACCGCGTAGGCACACCATGATGCTGCATGATTGCAAACCAGCTACTTAGGTCATCGTCGGGCGGGGGGTCGCTTATATATTGGTGAGCTTGCTGCTGGAAGCGGAATAGGAGTTCGCGGATTTCCGGCTCTCGGTCGAGACGACTGTATCCGCTGCCGGTGGCAGACGAGAATTCCTTCTTCACCGCACGGTCGAGGGATGTCTCCAGTAGCCATCGCGAGTCGCGCTGCCCGCGGAAACACCAAGGGCCTTCGATTTCGTTTAGCCAAGCGAGAAAATCTTCCCATGAGCTTGCTGATTTCGTCACGACAAACCTGTCGGCGGCGGTTTCCTCATCCTCAAGATCCCCTTCGAAGTCCAGCGAACTCAATCGATCCACCTGTTGGCAAACGGCTCTTGTTCGTCTGGGGAAACAAAGATCAAGAACGGCCAGGAACCACGCCCCGCCCGCACGTCCCCGAAGCCCCGCGTCGATTTGGGAGCCAAATGGATACGCATAACGATCCCAGATAAGAGCTTAGCGGAAACCTCAGCGTTCGCGCGCTGTTGGTAGTGTCAGTCCACGGGAAGGCGTTCGACATGAACCACCTCGCCCGGCGCCGACCAACATCCCCGATGACTGATCCCGCGAGACCCACATAATCAACAAGCTTTACCGAAGGTACGCGTCACACATGCCTTCCAGTCGGTACAATTCGTATCGATGCCGAACTCATCGCAGCCGTCATTCCTGAATCGGGCGAAGGCTCTGGCTGTGAAAATCGTCGCTTTGGGTATGTGGTGTCTGGCCCTTGTGATCCTCGGTGGTTTTCCCGTGCCTCAGGGCGTCATGCTGGGACTTGTGACCGCATGGCTGTTGGCCGCACTGGTGACGAAGGATATTCGTGACCTCATCCGACCGCTCTCCCAGCGCTCGGTTTCGTTCCTGGATAGTGCGAAGATTCTTGTTCTGAAGCTGGGCGCAGTCGCGTTCGGCTGTCTGGCTCTTATCTTCGCCGGTGGTTTTTCGCTGCGCCAAGGCATCCTGCTTGGTGTCATCCTGTCGTGGCTTCTGGCGGCGGTGCTTGAAAGGGCCGTGAAACCGGTTTGGCGGTTCTCGCCCTACCATGTGCGTGTGCAACCGAACTGGTATCAGCTTCTGTCGGATTTCAAATTGGTCGGCACGCCTGAGGAGTGGTGGTCCGTTAGAGAATCGCTGGCGCAGGTTTCGCCCGGCGAGTATCGAGTCCTGCGCGACGGTATCAGCTTCACGGTGGTTGAGCAATCGAAGGACCTCGCCCACGCTCTGATCTTTGCCAACGGCGGGTACAGGAGTAGGTTCGAATTCGAGGCGGACCTGAACCCGATTCAGATTGAGCGCGAGGATGCGCTTCCGCACTTTTCGAGATCCCAGCGGATCACATTGTTTATGCGATCAGGCTTCCATCCTTATTCCATGGCCGGATACGGTTTGGGAATGGACGTTCCTGCCTGGTGGTGGGAGAAAGTGAAAGGATCGTGCCCCGCTCCGCTCCACGAGAGTAGCGACGATTTGACCGGTTACGTAAAGCTCGTCCTCGCTACAATTTCGTGCCGAGAGTTTGAGCTCTACTGGCAACCGTCGGAGTGGAGCGATGAATTTTTCGCCAAAACGGCGAAGGAGATAAGTGACCGTCGAGATGAACACCGGGCCCAGTTGGGATGGACGGCGGAAGAGTTCAATCCGCCGCCCGGATTTACCGTCCACTTCACGTCAATCCAGCACAAGTACTTCAACCTCACTCACCAGAGCGTCTGATGTTTTGCCCGTACCCCTGAGTTGACGGATCGTATGCCCGCAACGCGATCCCATGCTACGCTGAAAGAAAAATGGTTGGCGTTACCAACCGCTACCGTCGTGATGATGGAAAAAACACTTATGAAAATAAAGTACCAACTCGCCTTAGAAGACACGCCTGAAATGATTGAGCGGGACGGTTTCGGCCCGCCTGAAGAGTGGGCGACACTTGGTCCGCCAACTCGTATTAGAGTTCGCGGATTGCCTCCTGGACAAGAAGCCGCAATTTGTCGTAGTAGTGCAGTTAACCCCTCGCCTGACGCCTGCCCTTATAGCATCCAGCGAAAGATTGGCGAAGCGCTTTGGTCAGACTGGGGCGGCATGTACACGACGGCGGCGGTCGCCCTCACTGCGCTTCAGTTCGGAATTGACAACGTCCAATCTGTCGGTCAGAACGCGGTAGGCTCGCGGAGACCGAGTTGATTTTTTTGCGAAGGCCGGCTCAGATGGTTACTGCGGCTCAAATTCCGTGGCTGAGCCCAGTTCACTCTCCAGTTCTTCAATCGTCGGCAAACTTCCCTTCAGCTTTTCGGGAAGACTCTCAGCGAGCCGGTATTCGGATATGCCGATGGGCTTGTTGATGTCCCGGAGCGCGTATTCGGCGACAAACCGGTCATTCGTCTTGCAAAGAATGAGACCGATGCTGGGCTGGTCGTCGGGATGCCGCAGAAGGTCATTGACAGCCGAGAGATAAAAGTTCATCTTGCCGGCGAACTCCGGCTCGAACGATTTCATCTTCAGATCGATCACGACGTAAGCGCGAAGCTTCAGGTGGTAGAAGAGGAGATCGATGTAGAATTCCTGGTCGCCCACTGCAAGGCGGTATTGGCTTCCGACAAAGGCAAATCCGACGCCGAGTTCGAGAAGAAACTGGCGCAGGTGGTCGAGCAGGCCGCGCTCCAGATCGCGCTCGTGGGCATCGTCGCCGAGAGTGAGAAAATCGAAGTTGTAAGGATCTTTGGTGATGTCCCGCGCGAGGTCGGATTGCGGCGCGGGCAGAGTGCGGTCGAAGTTGGCAACAGCTTTCCCTTGCCTGTGCAGTCGCCCGGACTCGATCTGGTGAACCAGGACGTTGCGACTCCAGCCGTGCTGGATGGTCGCTTTGGCGTACCAGATACGCTCCTCACGGTCAGACAGCTTGTCGAGAAGTACGCAGTTGTGGAACCACGGCAATTGTGCAGCAACCTGCTGCACAAATTCCTCGCCGGCCCAGACTTCGGCAAATCGCCGCATGTACTTCAGATTTCGCGGTGAGAATCCTTTCATGTCGGGGAACGCTCGCTTGAGGTCTGCCGCCAGACGGTCGATCACCTTCGCGCCCCAGTTTTCACGTTGCTGCCGGTCGAGGATATCGCGACCGATCTGCCAGTAGAGCAGAACCAGTTCCCGGTTGACGGCCATCGACGCGCGAAGCTGCGCTGTCCGAATCCGCCCTTTCAGGTCGGCGAGAAACTGCCCGTAGGTGTCGGGAGCGAGTGGTTCCGCCATGGGTTTCCGGTGATTCTTCATTGTCGTTTATGGGCCTGCAGAGCGAGCCAACTCCCATCCCGTAGGGAGAAAACCCAAAGGTCAGATTCCACTCCCGATCAACTCCCAATGCCCGTTTCCGAGGGTTACTGAAGGCTCTTTCGAGTGCCACTCGTGCCTTGTTATGAACTACATAGCCCATGCCCGGCACGCTCATAACCCAAAGGTCGAAGGTTCAAATCCTTCCCCCGCAACCAATTCTTTCAAGCGGTTACAAGCTTCCAGCCGCAAATCCAAGACCACTTTAGACCCAATACTCGTCATTTAATGATTCTGATGGCAGCGGAGAGATCCTCGAGCGGTAAGCGTTTGTGGCCGCGCCGCAGGGGAAAGTTACTCATTTTCCGCTTCACCCCTCGCGGATTGCGCCGGTTGCGGCTGGAGGCGGCGAACTCGTCGAGGATTTCCCCGATCACCGATTTATGGAATTTCGCCAGGCCCTGAGGTGGGAATAGAGCCGAAGGTGGTCATCTTGCGGCGGACAACGCGTACGGCGTGGATATAGGACAGGCGGTCCGGATCTTCGCCGGCGCTCAGCGCCGCTTCATGCATGAGGCCGCGGACGGCGAAATGCGCGAGCATGAGGCCCCAGAACTCCTGCCGCACCAGGTCCGGAGTCTTGCTTCGCAATACGATGCCGGCACCCCGCAGATGCGTCTTGAGCTCGTCGAACGCGGTTTCGATTTCCCATCGTTCGTGATAACCCGCCGCCAGTTCGGTGGCTGGCGCCTGTTCGTGGTCGCGGATCGTAGTGGCCAGCCGATACAGCGAATCCGCCCCTCCGACTCCTTCCAGGCGGTATTCGATCACCCGCACCACCACTCCGTTGCGGTTGTGCCGCCGGTCCGGCTGCGACGCATAGATGCGGCTGGGAAACGATCCGTCCGGCAGCCGCTTTTCGCACGGCAGCAAAATGTCTTTCCTGACGCGCCACAGCAGATCCGCGCCCGTAGCCGCCGCCTGCTTCCACAGTTCGCAACCGAAGAAGCCGCGATCCGCCATGCACAACATGCCTTTGACGAGACCGGGCAATACGGTTTTCGCCAGAGCGATCTCGCTGGTGCCGTAGTCCGCCATGCGGGTGGCGAACAGCACATGGGTGCCGTTCTCCACCAGAGACACGAGGCGGATCTGCGGATACGCGCTGGCGCCGCGCGTCGCGCCCGGTCGCCCGAAGGCT
>PLEX01000099.1 GCA_003136575.1 Bryobacterales bacterium
GGTTCGTTGAAGTGCAGATGAATATCGATCAGGCCGGGCAGGATGGTCAGTCCCGTCGCATCGATTTCGCGTTTGCCGCCGGGGACTTCACTCGCGATGGCGACGATGAAGTCGCCTTCAATCGCGATATCGGCATCGGCGATGCCTTGCGGAGTGACAACACTGCCGCCGCGAATCACCAGATCGGGCATCGCGTCAGACATTTTGCATAAACCTCAGGCCGACGCGGATGGCTGCTTCGACGTCGGCGGCGATGACGGNNTGATGGCTGATGCCGCCGTTGCCGCAGCGTACGAACAGCATGCCGATATCGGTGAGACTCGCCATCATCATGGCGTCGTGGCCGGCGCCGCTTGTCATGCGATGCACCGGATAGCCGCACGACTCCACGGCATTCGACAACGCGTCCCGAAGATGTGCGGCGAGCGCGACGGCCGGCTGATCGAGTTTCCGTTCAAGACCGAGTGTGACGCCGCGGCGCTCGCAGATCCGGTGCGCAGCTCCGAGCACCTCCGAAACCAGTGTCTTACGGAGCTCGTCGCGTGCATGCCGAACATCGAGACTGACACGCGCCAGCCCCGGAATCACGTTTGTGGCGTTGGGATCGACGGCGATCGAACCCACGGTCGCCACCAGACCAGGTTCGCCGAGCGCCGATTTCTCGACGAGACAGATCCATTCCGCTGCGGCGGCCAGCGCGTCCCGCCGCAGCGGCATCGGCGTAGTGCCCGCGTGATTCGCCGCGCCATGGAATGTGAGATTGAGGCGACTCTGTCCAGCAATACCATCGACGATCCCCAGGGGAAAGCCCAGACTTTCGAGAACGAGACCCTGCTCGATGTGGAACTCGATGCAGGCGGTTGTTTCCGGCGAGAGCCGCGCGGCATGCAGTTGGGCGGGGTCCAGCCCGAAATTGCGAATCGCTTCCCGAACGGCGGGCGTGAGAACCGTCTCGTCCAAAGTGCCAACAACCGCGAGGCTGCCAATAAACGGAATCCCGAAGCGAACGCCTTCCTCTTCGGAAAAACCGATGACTTCGATGGTGGGGTTGGATTCGCCGCCGTCATCTGCCGCGATCAGTGCTTCAACCAGCGCCACGCCGAGCACCACGCCGAGAATTCCGTCAAATGCCCCCGCGTCGGGAACCGTATCGAGATGCGAGGCGACGACCAGCCTTCGCGTGGAACTTCCCTTGTGCACGCCGCGAATATTTCCGGCTGCGTCTACCGATACCTCCATGCCGAGCTCGCGCATCCATCCCCCGAGTTTGCGATGCACTTCGCGCACCGGCGCGGAGAGGAATGTGCGGGTGGTTCTGCCCGGTTCCTCCGTGCAGAGCGCAAGATCGCGGCAGAAACCGATCGCCTTATTCGCGAGTTCGATCATGAGCCCCGATAAGTGCTGTAGCCGTGTGCCGCCAGCAGCAGAGGAACGTGATAGTGGCCGGTTCCATCGCTCACGACGAAGCGAATCGCGATCCGGTCATAAAACGGCGTTTCGCCGGGGCGTTCGGCCCGCAGATAGTCGCCAACGTGAAACACGATGTCGTAAGGCCCGGCGGGAATACGGTCCGAGGCCAGCAGCGGGGCGTCGGTACGTCCGTCGCAATTCGTGCTGCACGAATGGATGAGGGCGTCAGCGGAGTGCAATTCAACCGTGATTCCGGCGGCGGGAGCGCCTTTGGCTATATCGAGAACGTGAGTTGAGATGCGCGCCATATTTGTCTTCCCGCGGGATATCGTAAGCTATCTTCGCAGCGACAAGCCGAGGCAGCCGTACGGCGGGCGTGGATCGGTATAGACTCCGACTGAGCCGCCCTGCTCCTGGATGGTATCCCAGGTCCGGTTATTTGCTTCGAGGTTCACCTCGGTGACGGTTGGCATCTCATCCAGCATCCTGACGCCAATCTGGTAGATGATCTGCTGGATACTGCCGGATTCGAATCCGTTAAACACATCGTGAACGAGTGTCCGCACCTCATTTGCTATCGGTTCGGAGCCGGTCCAATCCAGATCCAGCCACATGTGAAGCGGCCGGTTGGCGATGTCGGGGAGCGTGGTGTACTGGTCGCGCACGAACCCCTGAAATGCGCTGCCGTTCAGCCTTAACAGGCGAAACCCGCTCACGCCCGAGCGCTCTTCCGTCACGCCCTGCCGGGTAATTTCGACGCGCGACCAGGCGCGTTCGGGTCCTGCGGGCGCAAACGCCACGCCTGAGCCTGGCAATGGAGAGTAGGGAACCTCGGTTGCCGTGACCTGCGCGCCTTCGGCCTGCGGATAAGTGTTCATGAACTTGTCCGCGATAAACCGGCAGTAGGACTCCAGATCGTTTCCTTCGAAATTCATCGTCTCCCGCTGGATGAAGTTCTTCATCGAATCGGTGGCGACGAGACTCGTGTTGTCGCCGGCGGTGTAAGTCGGCCAGAAGGCTTCTCCATAGATCAGTATCAGCACATTGGCGCCGAATACAGCGCCCCGACCCGGATCGCGATGCAGACGATACACCGTGACATCACCCTTGCCGTAATAACTCCTTTTCCATCCGCTGGCGAATTGATGCATGTGGCTCCTTATTGATTACTCGGTGATGAGGCCTTCGAGACGAAAGCTCGCGATTTTATACACCTGCCCGAGCGCTTCCGGAAACTCATCTTCCCGCCCCGAGTTTAACCGCCGCTCGAGGGCTTCGAAGATCTCAAACTTGTTGCTGCCTTTGACGGCGTAGAGGAACGGGAAAGCGAACTTATCCCGGTAAGCGGTATTCAATTCCATCAGCCGGGCGTACTCGGCTTCCGTCAGTTTATCCAGTCCCGCGCCCGCCTGCTCACCGGCCGATCCCGAGCTTATTTTCGCGCGTGTACCGAGATCCGGGTGAGCCCGCAACAGGGCCAGTTGCTCTTGGTAAGACGCCTCCTCCACCTCGCCTTTCATCGTTTCGCAAAGGTGCGTTCGGGAGGCAAACGGCCGGTGACGCCATGCGCGCTCGGCAACCCACGGCGAATCCTCGAAGACCCAACCGAGAGTTTCGGCGAACTGCTGCTTTCCGTATTGATTCACCTCATCGATCTTCACCCGCGAGTGGCTCCCGCAACCGGGCCGACAGTGGCCGGACGGAAGGCCCGGACATTTTCGAGTGCCAGGTATACCCGTTCCGGCGTCGCGGGGCTATCGAGTGCGATGACGCCCGGGTTTGTACTCGCCGGAGCAAACGCGGCTATGGCGGCGCGAATCGCTTCGCGTACCGAAAATGCCAGCATCAGCGGGGGTTCACCCACGGCTTTGCTTCCGAAGACCACGCCAGGCTCTTCCGCGCGTTCGAGGAACGACACGTTGAAGATCTCCGGCATTTCCGGCCAGGAGGGCAATTTATAAGTAGAGGCGCCGGCGGTTGCGAGTCTGCCCTGCGCATCCCAAAGAAGTTCTTCCACGGTGAGCCAGCCGATACCCTGCATGAAACCACCTTCAATTTGTCCCAGATCCACCAGCGGCGAAAGGGACTTGCCCACGTCCTGGAGGAGATCGGCTCGCAGGATACGGTGCTCGCCCGTGAACCCATCGATTTCCACTTCGCATATCGCCGCCCCATAGGCGAAATAGTGGAAAGGCTTGCCTGTGGCGGTCTTTGGGTCGAAGTGGATCTCCGGTGTGCGGTAATAGCCGTGGGCGAAAAGCGGAATGCGGCCGCGGTAAGCAGCGTCAAGTACTTTTACCAGTTCTATGGAGGTATCGTCTCCGATCACGTTGGCGGCGAATACGGACCCGTTCTCAAATCGCACTGAAGACTCTTCGCATCCCAGCAGATTCGCGGCAACCGGAATCAGCCGCGACTGAATCTGGCGGCAGGCATCGAGAACCGCCGCGCCGTTCAGATCGGTACCCGCCGAAGCCGCTGTCGCCGACGTGTTCGGAACTTTATCGGTGCGTGTAGGCATCACACGGATGGCATCGGGATTCACGCCCAGACTCTGCGCGGCGATTTGTCGGATCTTGGTGTGAAGGCCCTGACCCATCTCGGTGCCACCGTGGTTCACCTGCACGCTGCCATCGCGATACATCAGCACAAGCGCGCCCGCCTGATTGAAGAAGGTCGCGGTGAAAGAGATTCCGAACTTCACTGGCGTAATGGCAACGCCGCGCTTCAAATGTTCGTTTTCGGCGTTAAAATCCGCGATCGCCGCCAGTCTGGCTTCAAAATCGCCGGTGCGCTTCAGTTCCGTCCAGATCCTGGTTATCCTCCCGGCGTCCTTCACCGGTTGTCCATAGTGCGTGGAATCTCCTTCGCGATAGAAATTCCGCTCCCGCACTTCATGCGGAGGAAGACCCAGCGTTCGCGCAACACGGTCGAGAATATCTTCGATCACAATCATTCCCTGCGGACCGCCAAAGCCCCGGAATGCGGTCTGCGAGGTCTTGTGGGTCTTGCAGACCCATCCCCCGGCATTGAGCGCCGGGATGAGATACGCGTTGTCGCAGTGGAAAAGCGCGCGCCAGAGTACCGGATCGGAAAGATCGACGCTCCAGCCGCCATCCGAGTACAGCTTCAGGTCTACGCCGCGTAATACGCCTTGGCCATCGAACCCGGCCTCGAACTTAGCCAGAAAAGGATGACGCTTTCCGGTGAGGACCATATCCAGGTGGCGCGGGAGCCGCACACGAACCGGTCGTTTGGTCTTCCAGGTTCCCAGCGCCGCGATCGCCGCCCACGGATTCGCCTGCACCTCTTTGCCGCCGAATGCGCCGCCCATCCGGAGACACTGAACGGTAACCCGATGCCGCGCAAGACCCAGCACTCGCGCCACGATCTCCTGTGTCTCAGCGGGGTGTTGCGTGGAAGAATCGACAACCATATCACCCGTCTCGTCCAGGCGGGCGATGGCGCATTGCGTTTCGAGGTAAAAATGCTCCTGGCCGCCAATGGCGAGTTGTCCTGCAATCCGATGCGGACTGTGCGCGATGGCTTCCCGCGCGTCGGCGCGGCGGATGTGAAACGGACCCGAGTGAAAACTGCCCGCCGAAATCGCTTCTTCGATACTCAATACCGGCGCCAGCGGACGATACTCGACGCTCACGCGCGCCGCGCCGAGGCGGGCAGCTTCGAGCGATTCTCCTAACACCCACGCGACGGGCTGTGAGTGATACGTGACTTCGGCCGGAAACAACGGCTCATCGTGGCGATTGGAGCCGGAGTCGCCTTCCCCTGGAACGTCGGACGCGGTCAGAGTCATTACGACGCCGGGTTGTTCCATGGCGGCCTCGGCATTGATACGCACGACAAGCGCGTGAGCGTGCGGCGAAAGCACCGGCCAGGCGTGGAGGATTCCCGGGAAACGGAGGATCAGATCGTCGGTGTAAAGTGCGTCGCCCGTGACGTGCTCGCGCGCGCTTTCGTGGGGGACCGGATGGCCGACAAGACTCACTGACGCCCCCGCTTCCGGTATTCCCAATTGAATTTGTCCACAAGGCTACAGGCCATGGAGAGCCTGTAACCGGCCGAACCGCGATGGTCGCTCATGGGACGGATGTTGGCGCGAAGAATGTCCTTTGCGCGCTCCGCATCGCCATCCGCAATCGCTTGTTCCGCGTCGGGCACTCGCAGTGGAATCGGCCCCACGCCGCCAAACGCGATTCGCGCGGTCAGGATGCGGCCGGATTCTTCGGTCCGGATGGCAATGCCGGCGGCAACGGTGCTGATGTCGTCAACGCGGCGTTTCGCCACTTTGTAGAAGCGGACAAAATCCGGCAAGGGCTTCGGAATTCGCACCGAAAGGATCACCTCGCCGCGTTGCAACACGGTTTGCCGGTAGGCGACATAGAAGGAGTGGAGCGGGATAGTGCGCTCGCCATTCACGCCGGAAACAACAAGCTCGGCGTCGAGGGCCAGAAGCAGTGGAGCGGCATCGCCGATAGGAGACGCCGTGGCAAGATTGCCGCCGAGCGTGGCGCGGTTCCGAATCAGCGGCGAGGCGAACAAACGAAGCCAATCGCGAAAGAAATCCGGCGCGCCGGGCCACCGATCACCGATCTCCGTCAGCGTAAGTCCCGCGCCGATTTCGATCGCGTCATCCGTGTCGGAGAAGCCGCGCAATGCCGGGATGCCATCGAGACTGATCAGATGACGAAAACGCCGATGCCGCAGATTCGTCATCACGCCGAGATCGGTATTGCCGGCGACGAATTGAACGGCGTCGTCTTCCGCGACGCGCGCTATGCGCTCGGTCGCCAGATTCAGGCATTCGCCGAGATCGCACGGCCGGGAGAAACGCCCTTCCGCTGTTTCGTAGCGCAGTGGATCAACGGTTGGCGCGGGCAGTTCCAGACGCCGCCGCATCGGGGTATCCGGCGGAGGGCCGAGCGACTGCATGGCGTCCCGGATCGGCCTGTAGCCGGTGCATCGGCACAGGTTGCCGCCGAGTCCATGGGGATCGAATCCACTGTCGCACTGGCGGAATTGCTCCGCAAACATGCTGACGACAAACCCCGGAGTGCAATACCCGCATTGCGACCCGCCACGCTCGGCCATGGCGCGCTGCGCGTCGCAAAGCTTTCCCGATTCCGCGAGGGCTTCAACGGTGTAAATCTCGCATCCGGACGCTGCGGGAACGGGAATCAGGCAACTGTTGACCGGACGATAAACGGAGGGATGCCGGGCGGAACCGACGGCCGATCCGACAAACAGGACCGCGCAGGCCCCGCATTCGCCCTCGGCACAGCCTTCTTTGGCTCCGGTGAGTCCGCGCCCGCGAAGGTAATCGAGAAGCGTGACCTGCGGTGCTACGGCATTGTTCCGGACAAGCTTTCCGTTCAGCAAAAACTCAAAGCCTGCCGTGGCGGACCTCATGCCGAATATTACCGCATCCGCATCCGCTTTGCACCAGCGGTTCCCTATCGAAAACTCACACGCTCCCTATCGCAAAATGATTGTGGACGCCGTTTTTCGTACACGGGAAGCATTTCATTTGTGTTACGATTTCTCCAAGACCCGTTTTATTCGAATCCCGGACCCGTCTGCCTGGCTCGGCACGCCTTCCCCGGCGAGCGTTATCACCCTGTCGCTGATCACTTGTATTTGAAGTTCATTTCAGGAGATTATCGTGAGACAAGATGAAGCGGTTTCATTTGGCCCGACGACGTGCTCCATCCGGTCGGGCATTCTGATTCTGATGTTTCTGGGGTGCGCCGCCACTGCAATGTTCGCCCAAACGGCGGGCAGCGGCGCCATCGGCGGAACCGTGACGGACCCGGCGGGCGCAGTGGTTCCAGGCGCCAGCATTGTGGTTCACAATTCCGATACCTCCGCCGATCGCACTCTTACGACCAACGATGCGGGGATCTACTCGGCGGCGTTTCTTCAGACCGGCCATTACGATGTCAGCGCCAGTAAGGCGGGATTCGCCAAGGCCGAGCACACCGGAATTCTGCTGGAGGTCGGGCGGTCGCTCGCCATAGATTTCTCACTCGCATTGCAGGCCGGCACGCAGACCGTCACGGTGACCGGCGAAACTCCGGTCGTCGATACGGAAAAAACCGAGGTGTCTCAGGAAGTCAGCCAGGATCTTGTGGAGAACCTGCCGATCGTGGGACGCCGTTGGGACAACTTCGTGCTGCTGACGCCAGGTGTCACGACGGACGGCGGACTCGTTGCCTATCGAGGCATTTCCGGCCTCTACAACAACAACTCCGTGGACGGGGCCAACAATAATCAGGCGTTCTTCTCGGAAGCCCGCGGACGCTCTACGGTTCCTTATACGTACAGCATCGACTCGATCCAGGAGTTTCAAGTCAGCGCGAGCAACTACAGCGCCGAGTTCGGCCAGGCGGCCGGAGGCGTTGTAAACGCCGTCACGAAGTCAGGCACGAACCTGCTGCACGCGGATCTTTTCTATTACCTTCGCTATCCGACCCTCAACGCGCTCGATCCCGTTAATAAGGCTGCCGGCATTTACACCCAGGGCGTGCATCAGCAACAGCAGTTCGGCGGCAGCGGCGGCGGACCTGCCATCAAAGACAAGCTGTTTTATTTCCTTACTTACGACGGCTCCCGCAAGGTTTTTCCGGTGAGCTACACGAGCACCGCATTCCCGACGGCTGCGAGTCCGAACCTGACCTGCCCGGCTCTCATCACCGCGACGCAGTGCGCGCAAGCCAATGCCTTCCTTCGGGGCAACCTGGGATCGTACGGCCGGCTTGGAACGGGCGATGTCGCCTTCGGCAAACTGGATTATCAATTGAACTCCGCGAACCACCTGAGCGCGGCGTTCGATTTCGACGACTACCACGCGCCGAACTCCTACAACGCAAGCACGACAATCAACAACAGCTCGTTATCGGCGAACGGCAACGCCGTCACTCATACCCGGATCTTTGTGGCAAACTGGGATTCGACGCTGACCAGTTCCCTGATTAACAACTTTCGTTTTCAATGGGGCCTCGATAACGAAATCATTGGCGCGAACGGCACGGGACCCAGTGTGAGCGTCACCAACGTGACTGGTTACGGACTGCCGAACGCGTTGCCCCGCCCCGCCTTCCCGGATGAGCACCGGTATCAGTTCGCGGACACGCTTTCCTGGTCCAAAGGCAAACACCAGATCAAGGCTGGTTTTGACGTGAACGCCATCCACGAAGTCCTCGTGAATCTGTTCCAGGGCGGCGGCGTTTACAGTTACACTTCGTTCAATAACTGGGTCGAAGATGTTTTCGGCGTGAATACCGGCGACGGCCTCACCGGACGGCACTTCTCGTCGTTCGCGCAGGTCACCGATCCGATCACTCACGTGGGCAAAGACGATTTCTACGACAACGATTACGCCGGTTTTGTCGAGGACAGCTGGAAATTCCGGCCGAACCTGACCCTGAATCTCGGCCTGCGCTACGAGATCCAGACGATTCCACAGCCGCCCATGCCCAATACTTCCACGCCGCTGACAACGGCGTACACGACGAAGATCAACACCGATTCGAATAACTTCGGCCCGCGCCTCGGTATCGCCTGGGAGCCGTTCAAGGGAACAGTGGTGCGCGCCGGCTACGGCATGTTCTATGCCAAGACTTCGAACAGCACCTGGTATGCGGTGCGCGTGGAAAACGGCGTGTACCAGCAGACTTTCAATTGCACCCCCACTACCTGTCCGGCGCTCTCTTTTCCCAACCTGATTTTTGCTCCGCCGGGCGGAACTCCGCAGGCTCCGTTCCCGGGAGCGCTCACGCCTCAAGTCACTCCCTTTACGCCCCCGGCCGGCACACAACTGGCTCACGGGGTCACTCAGGATTTCGTAAATCCGCTGGTGCATGAAGGCGAACTGACTATCGAAAAGCAGTTGCCGGGCAGGATGAGCGTGTCGCTCGGCTATATCTTCAGCCGCGGTCTGCACCTGCCGGTATTCGTCGACGGAAATCTGGGTCCGACGACGGCCACCCACACCTATAAGGTTCTGAATTCGGGCAACCAGGCGATCGATACCGATGTGGAGCCTTGGTACACTGCTGCCAACCGAATCAACCCGTCCACAGGTATCATCCTGCTCGGTGAAAGCGTGGTCAATTCCTGGTACAACGGCGGCGTCTTTACGCTGCGCAAGCCAATGGACCACGGTCTGGAACTTCTGATCAATTACACCTACAGCAAGTCCATCGACGACGGCGCCGTGTCGGGCGCGAACGGGACGTTCTTCGGAACCGATCCTCCCGTCGATCCTCTGAACCAGAGGCGGGAAAACTCCTTATCCGATCTGGATCAGCGGCATCGCTTCGTGGGAAGTGTAGTCTACACGCCTCTGATGTTCAGCAAGATGAATAACCGCGCCATGCGCGCCATACTGAACGGCTACGCGTTTTCCACTGTCATGACGTTTGCGAGCGCGCAGCCCCTGTTCGCCTCGATCAGCGGTTTTCCGGCCGGCGGCGCGGACTCGGGGCTCACAGGCGGCACCACCACGAATACAGGTGGCACCACAGGTGGACGCCCGCTGTTTGAAGGTCGGAACGTCTACTTCGGGCATCCTCTCTACAACGTCGATTTCCGCATTATGCGGGAATTCAAGGTGTCCGAGAAACTCCGTCTGCAGTTTCTGGGAGAGGCCTTCAACATCTTCAACCACACCAATATCAGCAGCGTGAATACCACCGCGTTCACCTACGCGAACGCCGGATCGGGCGTGTGCACTACCGCCCTTGCCGCCGGAGCGAACGGCTGTCTGGTCCCGAGTCCGACATTTATGGCGCCGACGGCATCGTCATCCACCAATGGACTCTATGGAGCCCGGCAGTTGCAGCTTTCGGCGAAGTTCATATTCTGATCGGCAAACTGCCGGACCGGGGATTGAGCCAGGCGTGTTTGCGAAATGTCCCATCCGTATGACACACTGAGCGCATGCCCGATCCGGTGACCGCTGAACTGAAATCGGCCGGCGAGGTCGATCCGGGCCTCTTCAACGCCGATCTTGCGCCGGTTCCGCCGGAGAAGCGAACCTGGAAAGTCTACAACTACGCGTCCCTCTGGGTCGCCATGAGCGTCTGCATCCCGACTTACATGCTGGCTTCGGGGCTGATCGCCGGAGGGATGAACTGGTGGCAGGCGGTCGGAACGATTCTGCTGGGGAATCTGATCGTTCTGATACCCATGCTGCTGAATGCCCACGCCGGTACGAAGTACGGCATTCCTTTCCCGGTTCTGGTAAGGTCGTCTTTCGGCGTGCGGGGCGCGAACCTTCCGGCTCTGCTTCGAGCCCTGGTGGCGTGCGGATGGTTCGGCATTCAGACCTGGATCGGCGGTCAGGCGATCGCGTCCATGCTGCGAGTCTTGTGGCCCGGCACCGCCGCGCACCCGGAGACGGTTTGGGTTTGCTTCTTCTCGTTCTGGCTGCTCAACATGTTCGTAATCTGGCGGGGCATCGAAACCATCCGTCTGCTCGAAGGAATCGCCGCGCCTCTCATGCTCGCGGTGGGAATTCTGCTGCTGTGGTGGATCGCCAATAAGGCGGGTGGCCTCGGACCCGTTTTCAGCGCTCCCGCGAAGTTCCGCAGCAATGCCGAATTCTTTCGCTTTTTCGTTCCGTCGCTCACTGGTATGGTCGGATTCTGGTCCACGGTGGCGCTCAATATTCCCGATTTCACCCGATACGCCGTGAACCAGCGCGCGCAGATGCTCGGTCAAACGCTTGGATTGCCGTTGGCGATGACCGTCTATTCTTTTATCGGCGTGGCGGTTACTTCCGCATCGGCCGTGCTGTTTGGCGCGCCCATCTGGGATCCGGTTCAGCTGATCGGGAAGTTCAACCAGCCCGCGGTAGCGTTGATTGCGCTGGTCGCCATTCTGATCGCCACCCTGAACACCAACGTCGCGGCAAACGTGGTTTCCCCCTCAAATGACTTCTCGAATCTGAACCCGCGGATTATCTCGTTCCGGACTGGCGGGTTGATAACGGGCGTCATCGGCGTTCTGCTGATGCCGTGGAAGCTGATGAGCGATTACGGTTCGTACATCACCGGCTGGCTTGTCGGCTATTCGGGGCTGCTCGGACCTATAGCCGGCGTCATGATTGCCGACTATTTCATCGTGCGGCATCGCTCGCTATGCCTGCATGATCTGTATGTGCGCGATGGAGCGTATGAGTACGGCAACGGAGTGAATGCGCGCGCCGTCTGGAGTCTCGCCGGCGGTATTTTCGTCGCGCTGATTGGCCTGGTTGTGCCGAGCCTCGGCTGGCTGTACAGCTATGCCTGGTTCGTGGGATTTGCGGTTTCCGCCTCCGTCTATGTCTTGCTGATGAGAAGCCGGGGAGAGACTCTTGCCCGATAGTCCAACACGAATGCTGGCCGAGCAACTGCCGCCTCTGACCGATCATCAGGCGCTGGTGGAGGCGAATCGATGTCTCTATTGCTACGATGCGCCGTGTACCCATGCCTGCCCGACTCACATCGATGTCCCAAGCTTCATCAAGAAGATATCGACGGCAAACGTGGTGGGGTCGGCTCGCACGATTCTGGAATCGAATCTGATGGGAGCCACCTGCGCGCGGGTTTGCCCCGTGGAGGAACTCTGCGAAGGCGCCTGTGTCCTGAACTCCGAACAAAAGCCCATAACGATCGGTCGGCTCCAGCGTTATGCGATGGACCACGTTTACGACCGGCGCATCGATGTATTTCGCCCGGTTCCGCAAACCGGACGCCGCGTCACGGTCGTCGGCGCAGGCCCGGCCGGGCTTTCCTGCGCCGGCGAACTCGCGCGCCGCGGTCACGCGGTGACGGTATTTGAGAAACGTGATTTGGGCGGCGGACTTTCTACTTACGGAATCATCGTTCTCCGCGAGCCTGTTCCGGTNNCCCGCGAGTCTTCGCATCGGGAGAAACGTCGTCGTAATCGGGGCGGGGAACACGGCAATCGATTGCGCCACGGTTGCCAAACGGAGCGGCGCGGACAGGGTGACAATGGTGTATCGCCGCACGGAACGCGAGATGACCGCATACGCGCACGAATATGAGTTCGTGAAAAAGGAAGGCGTGGAAATCGAATTTCTTGCGCAGCCGGTTTCGGTCCGGTCGGTTGAAGGCGAAGTGAGAGGTCTCGAATGCGTCCGGATGGGACTTGGCGCTCCGGATTCGTCCGGACGTCCAGCGCCGGAACCGATCTCCGGGTCGAACTTCGTAATTCAGGCGGACATGATCGTTAAGGCGATCGGGCAGCAGANNGCCTTCCATCGCCCGGGCGCTGGGGCTTGAAACCGAGCGCGGCTTCATCAAAGTTTCAAGCTCCCTTGAGACGAGTATTCCCGGAATCTATGCGGGCGGAGACTGCATTCGGGTCAAGGGTGCGGCATCCACGGTCATGGCCGTGCAGGACGGCAANNAAGTCTCCCAATCCCTTCTGGCTGGCTTCAGCCCCGCCCGCCAACTCGGGTGCGCAGGTCCACAGGGCTTTCGAGTGCGGCTGGGGCGGCGCAGTGTGGAAAACGATCGGTGCGCCTGTTCTGAACGTCTCGAACCGGTATGGCGCATGGCACTTCGGATCGCAGAAGATGCTCGGGATTAATAACGTGGAATTGATTTCCGATCGCCCTCTTGAGGTGAACCTGCGAGAGATCCGGGACGTGAAGCGCGCCTGGCCGGATCGCGCGGTTGTCGTGTCTGCAATGGTCGAATCGACCATCGGAGCATGGCACGACATTGTTCGCAGGATCGAAGACACAGGCGCGGACGCGGTGGAGCTCAACTACGGTTGCCCGCACGGGATGAGCGAGCGCGGAATGGGCGCGGCGGTCGGCCAGGTCCCCGAATATTGCGAGCAAATCACGAGTTGGGTAAAGAGCGCAGCAAAGATCCCCGTAATCGTCAAGCTCACCCCGAACATCACCAACATTGCGCTGTCGGCGCGCGCGGCGCTCGCGGGCGGGGCAGACGCGTTGTCTCTGATCAACACGATCAATTCGATCGCGGCGGTCGATCTTGATAGCTTTGAAATTACGCCGAGCATAGGCGGAAAGGGCGGCCACGGAGGTTATGCCGGCCCCGCCGTGAAGCCGGTCGCGCTCAATATGCTCGCGGCGCTCGGCACCGATGAAGTAGTTTCGAAGTCCGGCAAGCCCATCTCCGGAATGGGTGGCATCTCAACGTGGCGCGATGCCGCCGAGTTTCTGCTCCTCGGCGCCGGAAGCCTGCAGGTCTGCACGGCCGTGATGCACTACGGCTTCCGGATCGTTGAAGACCTTTGCGACGGCCTTTCAAACTGGATGGATGCGAAGGGGTTCGCGACCGTCGAAGACTTGCGCGGCAGGAGCCTGCGCTACGTTTCGGATTTCAAGAACTTCGATCTGTCGTTTCGGGCTGTGGCGCGAATCGACACTGAGCGCTGCATCAAGTGCAACCTCTGTTATGTGGCCTGTAACGATACCGCGCATCAGTGTATCGATCTCATCGCCGCGAACGGCGAGACGACGACTCCATGGTCTTACGATGCGGCGTCGAACGGCAGGCAAGAGGCGGTCGATTTGCGCCCTCAACCGCGTGTGCTGGAAGACGACTGCGTGGGATGCCGGCTCTGTTACAACATATGCCCCGTCGAACGCTGTATCGATATGGTTGAACTCCCGCCACGGAATCCTCCTGTCACCTGGGATGAGTTGGCAACCACAAGGCCGGAAGTTACCGAAGACTGGGAAGCAATGCGGCGCTATCGCGACGAGCACGGTATTCATATCCATTAACTATGTCCCTCCTCATTCGAAATGGCGAAATCGTGACCGCGGATTCGCGCTATCGGGCCGATATCTTCGTCGAAGACGAAACGATTACGCGCATCGGCGGCGGGCTTGAAGCGGGGCCGGACACCGAAGTGATCGATGCCACCGGCAAGTACGTATTCCCCGGATTCATCGACCCGCACGTGCACATTTACCTGCCGTTCATGGCGACCTATGCGAAAGACACGCAGCAATCCGCGAGCATTGCGGCACTGGCAGGCGGCACCACCACATGGATTGAGATGTGCTGCCCTTCGCGACTCGACGACGCGCTGGCGGGGTACCAGCTGTGGAAATCCAAAGCGGAAGGAAACAGCGCCTGCGACTACACGTTTCACATGTCGGTAACGAAGTTTGACGACCAGAGGGAGGGTCAGCTTCGGGAGATCGTAGCCGATGGAATCGGCTCGTTCAAGATTTTTCTGGCATATAAGAATTTCTTCGGCGTCGACGACGGCGAGATGTACCAAACCCTGGCATTGGCCCGAAAGCTGGGCGTGATCGTGACCGCGCATTGCGAGAATGCCGAGCTGGTTTCGCAACTGCAGCGGGAACTCATCGCGCAAGGAAAGACAGGTCCTGAATGGCACGAGCCAAGCCGTCCGGAGGCTGTTGAGGCCGAGGGCACGCATCGCTTCGCCACGTTTCTCGAGGCGACCGGCGCCGCGGGCTATATCGTCCATCTCTCCTGTGAGCCCGCGCTGCGCATGGCAACCAGGGCCAAGGAGAGAGGGACACGCCTCTGGATCGAATCCGTGATGCCGCACTTCATTCTGGACAAGACGCACGCGGAACGGCCTGGCGTGGAAGGGATGAAACACGTGATGTCGCCGCCGTTGCGGGATAAGCGCAACCACAAAGTTCTGTGGGATGCGTTGGCCGCGGGGCTCATCGATACCGTTGGCACCGATCACTGCCCATTCGATACCAGTCAGAAGCTGCTGGGGAAAGACGCGTTTACTCAGATCCCGAACGGCATACCGGGGATTGAAGAACGCGTGAATTTGCTCTATACATACGGTGTCAAACGGGGCAATCTCAATATCCACCGGTTTGTCGATGCCGCGAGCACGAAGCCCGCGAAACTGTTCGGCCTTTTTCCGCGCAAAGGGACTATCGCGGTAGGCAGCGATGCCGACCTCGTGGTGTACGATCCCGACTACAAAGGTGTCATCTCCGCCGCCACCCAACATGTGAACAACGATTACAACGGGTTTGAAGGGATGGAGATTGACGGCCGTCCCTCCTTGGTGACCGTGCGTGGAAAAGTGCAGGTTCGCGACGGTGCTTTTGTCGGCGACAGGCGGCATGGACGTTTCCTACGGCGCGACCCAAGCCACTTCCAATGAGCATAGACCCGAAACGTACAATCCTCGAGTTGAAGGAACTCCGGGAACTGACCGCCGATTCGAATGGCGCGCAACGCCTCGCCTGGAGCGACACATGGCTGAAGGCGCGAGCCTGGTTCGAATCGAAGCTGGCTGCGTTACCAGTGGAGCATCATCTCGACGCCGCCGGCAACCGCTGGGTAACACTGCGCGGCGAATCCCCCAAAGCCCTACTGATCGGAAGCCATCTCGATTCCGTTCCGAATGGCGGTTGGCTCGATGGCTGTCTCGGAGAACTTGCGGGTCTGGAGATCCTTCGCAGGTTCGCGGATGAATTCCACGGTTGTCCTCCGGTCACGATCCGCCTTGTGGATTGGGCCGATGAAGAGGGCGCGCGATTCGGGCGAAGTCTGCTCGGATCTTCCGCGTTCGCCGGCACCGATACCATCGAAGCCGATCGCGGGCGCACGGATCGCGATGGAATCCGGCTGGATGCCGCGCTACGGCGCTGCGGAGTCGATATAGACCGCTTCCCGGAAGCGCGGAAGGAACAAAAAGACGCGGCGGCCTATCTTGAGCTGCACATCGAACAAGGGCCCGTTCTCGAAAGCCTGGGTCTGCCGCTGGGGGTGGTTCTCGGGACGAAAGGTGTTGAGCGCCACGCCGTCACGTTCCACGGCCAGGAAGCCCATTCCGGTTCCACGCCGATGGGTGCGCGGCGCGATGCCCTCGCCGCCGCGGCGAAACTCGCCCTTGAGATACGCAACATCGCGGGCAAACATCCCGACTCGGTTTGCACAATGGGCAGCCTCAAAACGTTCCCGGGCATTGTCACGGCCGTCGTGGGCCGGTGTGAGGCGACGCTAGATCAACGCGATCTGGACGCCGCCATTCTGGCCCGCATGTATCGGGAAGCTCGCGAGGCGAGCGAGCGATTTGCCGCGGAAGAAGGCTGCCGTGTGGAATGGTCGAGGATCTGGAACATTGAGCCTGTGCCGTTTCATCCCGATCTCATTGAATTGTGCGCACAGGCGGCCACGGAAATCTCCAGTGCAGCAAAGCGCCTGCCCTCCGGCCCATTGCATGACGCGGCGGAAGTGGCAAGAGCCGGTATCCCCACCGTGATGATGTTCGTCCAGTCCCTGGGCGGCATCAGCCACAACAAGATCGAGGATACAAAGGAAGAGCATCTGGAACTGGCCGTTGCGGCGCTGAACCGCCTGGCCTCGAAGACGGTAGAGTGGATATTGAGGAATTGACATATGGCGACAGTCGTGTCTGAAGTCGGTCTGAGAACGGTGAACCACTGGATAGGCGGTGCGGCGGTGGCGTCGAAGTCCGGACGCTGCGGAACGGTCTGGAATCCGGCCACGGGCGAGGCCGGAGCCAATGTCGGCTTCGCCGATGCGCGCGAAGTGGATATGGCGGTCGAGCGAGCGGCGTCTGCCTTCCCGGAATGGCGCGCGACTCCCTTGTCGCGCCGCGCTGAAACCATGTTCCGCCTGCGTGAATTGGTGGACGCAAATCGTCGCGAGATTGCCCGTTTGATTACGCTCGAGCACGGCAAGACACATTCGGACGCCGTGGGCGAGGTGGCCCGCGGCCTCGAAAACATCGAGTTCGCCTGCGGCATCCCGAATTTGCTCAAGGGCGGCTTCTCGGAGCAGGCGAGCCGCGGGGTGGACGTTTATCAGATCCGGCAGCCGCTTGGGGTAGTGGCGGGTATCACACCGTTTAATTTTCCCGCGATGGTCCCGCTGTGGATGTTCCCGAATGCCATCGCGTGCGGGAACACGTTTATCCTCAAACCTTCGGAGAAAGATCCTTCGGCGAGCCTGCTGCTGGCGGAATTGGCGCAGAAGGCCGGCGTTCCGGATGGCGTATTCAACGTGGTGCAGGGAGATCGCGTGGCCGTCGATCGCCTGTTGCAGCATCCCGATGTAAAAGCGGTCAGTTTCGTGGGATCGACGCCGGTAGCCAAAGCGATCTACGAAGCAGGCACGCGTAACGGGAAGCGCGTACAGGCGTTGGGCGGCGCAAAGAATCACATGGTTGTCTTGCCGGACGCCGATATCGCTATGGCGGCCGACGCAGCGGTGTCGGCCGCCTTTGGTTCGTCCGGTGAACGCTGCATGGCGATCTCAGTCGTAGTCGCGGTGAGCGATGCCGCCGATCCGCTGATCGATGCGGTAAAAGAACGCATGGGCCGGATCAGAATCGGCGCTGGTACCGAAATCGAGAGCGAAATGGGCCCGCTCATTACGAAGGAACATCGTGATCGGGTTGCGTCTTACCTGGACGCGGCGAAAAGTCAGGGGGCAGCGGTCGCGGTGGACGGCCGCGAACACCCGGCAACAGCCGGGCCGGGCTTCTTCCTCGGCACTTCGCTGATCGATCGCGTAGAGCCGGGAATGAGTTGCTATGACGACGAGATTTTCGGGCCGGTTCTGAGCGTGATGCGCGTCAACACTTACAGCGAAGCCCTGCGGGTGATCAACGATAACCCGTATGCGAACGGAACCGCAATCTTCACTCGCGACGGAGGCGCTGCCCGCCAGTTCCAGTTCGATGTCGAAGTCGGGATGGTCGGGGTCAACGTGCCGGTTCCCGTGCCTGTGGCGTATTACAGCTTTGGCGGCTGGAAGGCTTCGCTTTTCGGCGACCTTCATATGTACGGGCCGGAAGGCGTCCAGTTTTACACTCGCGCCAAGGTTGTGACGAGTCGTTGGCCTGACCCCGGCTCCAGCAGCGTCAACCTCGGATTCCCGCAAGTTCGGTAAACACCACTCCAGCCGCGCGGGCGTTGCGCGGCTCATTCCCGGACGTCGCGTGGTTGCAGTCGGCGCCGTTTGTTTATGGACCCCTGACTGGTCACCTATCTCGCCGGGTATACAGTATGACATCCGCGATAGATTCGCGTGGAGTGGCGCAGTTCCGAGCGCCGCACAGGCGGCAGCGGGCTTTTGGGAATATCGGGAGCTAGTGTCGGCCTGCATCGCCTCTCGCCAACTACTTCCCGGCGGCCGATGCATACGTTCTCGCCTTAGGCGAAGGATTTGAGAATTTGCGCCTTCGGCGCAGATGATGTCGCTCGGTATTGATCAGACCGGGCGTCTGGCGCGTAGTATTCTGCAAGAGACTGTTATCCAGCGCAGAGGGGAGATTCCCTTGAAGTCGTTTATCAGCTATTTGTCGTTTGCCTTCCTGGCGACCGCTGTCGGTTTGCAATCCGTGCCGTACGTCAGTGCCCAGAATACGAGCACACCTTTGTCGTTCGAGGTAGCATCCGTCAAGGTAGCCGTGGGGCCAAATGGTGTCAGAGGAGGATGCCACGGGATCGATTCCGTCTATGGTCCGCAGCAGCAAGCGGAAGCGCCTCCGCTTGGACGGTGCGTGATCACCGATGCCCGGCTTAGCCACCTGATCGGCATCGCTTACGGCGTATCGATGCTCAACCTCAAGTCCGGACCGGACTGGATTCAGCGCGGAGATCTGCGCTTCAATGTCGAAGCCAAAGCTGAGAGCCCCACCAAAACCACGGAGCAGCAACTTCTCACAATGCTTCAGAACATGCTTGTCGAGCGGTTCCAGATGAAGTTTCACCGTGAGACTGGCGAGACCGCAGGATTCGCTTTGCTCGCGGGCAAAAACGGACCGAAACTCCTGGTATCCAAGAGCGACGACGCAAGGCTCACCTTTACGGGGCCAGAGGGTCAGGAGTGGGGAAAGCCCGTTCCGGGTCAACCGATCTCGATGACAGCCCGCAAGGCGTCGATTTCGACATTACTGAGCGTGCTGACGGCTGTGGGAGGGCACGGTCCCGGAGTGGACAAGACGGGGCTCAACGGCGAATACGATTTCGCGCTCTCGTGGGATGAACAAGCCGGGCCCGATCTTTCTACCGCGCTTCGCGACCAACTCGGCTTGCGGATGGAATCGGAGAAGGTGCCGATGTCTGTATTCGTCGTTGACTCGGCCCAGAAGCCCAGGGGAAACCAGGGCGCGAACTGAATTTGACCGACCCGATATCCCAACCGTCTGTTCAACGTGAATTCCGAAAGCTGAATCCGATCTGCGGGCGGTGGCGTGTCCGGCAATGAGACCATTGAAGTCCTTGCCCACGACCATGATGCTGGCTGTCGGCCGTTCGGGGAACAGCATGACGGCTGGCGTCATCTCGTTCCATAAGACTTGAACTGACTGTTCATGCAACGTCGGGTTCGACGCCCATGAAACATACCAGCCCTGACCGCCCGCTCGATATCGGTTAATATCGTTAACCCAGGAGGCTTCCACAGCGTCCGAAACCAACGTAATAGAATAGTTCCCAGTCCGATGATGAATCGTTCGTTTCTGTATGTTCCGGCGCTCGCTCTGGGCGCAGCCTGCGCTTTCGCAGCCGTCATCGGGACCAATATCGCGGCGCGACCTCTCACCGAAGATCGGATCGCGACGCTGCCCCGCGCACAACAATCCGCCTGGCGAGAATACCTCGCGCGATCTGTGTTGCAGATGCGGACCGACCGCGCTGCACTACAGGCTGAGATGGGGAGAGCGGGTCTGAGCGCGCCGCTGATTCCTCCCAGCGCGTCCTCAGCGAAGAGCATTCCGCTCGACAAACCGGCGGAATGGTATGCGGGCGCGGAGGCGCAGCGCATTGCAGATATCGTCGTCTCCTTTCAGACGCCAGCGGGCGGGTGGAGCAAGAATCTGAATCTGACCGATCACGCGCGCAGAACGGGGGAACACTTCGCCGGTGATAATTCCTCGCCGGTTCCCGGCGTGGCCGATTTCGATGCATCCAAAGACCCGAAATGGGAATATGTGGGAACGCTGGACAACGATGCGACTACGACCGAGATCCGCTTCCTGGCGAAGGTGGCTGCTGCCACCGTCGGCAGAGAAAAGGACGCCGAGGCGTGGCGCAAGTCTTATCTCAGGGGGATCGAATACATCCTCGCAGCGCAATACCCCAACGGCGGATGGCCGCAGATCTGGCCGCTTCAGGGCGGGTATCACGACGCCATCACGTTTAATGACGATGCGATGACCAAGGCGATGGAAGTCCTGCTGGACTCGGCCGATGGGAGGGCGGAGTTTGCAGCGGTTCCGGCGGAACTGCGAGTGCGCGCCAGATCCGCGATAACGAAAGGCATTGAGACCACACTGGCCGCACAGGTTGTGGTGAAGGGCCGGCGCACGGTGTGGGGACAGCAATACGACATGCTGGAACTGGAACCCGTGGGCGCGCGGAATTACGAGCCGCCGTCTCTATCAAGTGGTGAAAGCGCCAGCGTGATGATGTTTCTCATGAAGATGCCACAGCCGAGCCCGGCAGTGCTGGACGCCGTTCGCGCGGCTGCGGAATGGTTGAAGCGGACAGCCATTTACGGCAAAGCGTTCGCGCGCGGGCCGAACGGACGCACTCTGACACTTGCCGCCGGTGCGGGGCCTATCTGGTCGCGCTTCTATGAAATCGGCTCTGACCGTCCGATATTCGGAGACCGCGACAAGAGCATTCACGACGATGTGAATGAGATTTCGCCGGAGCGGCGGAATGGATACAGCTGGTACAACGCGGGGCCGAAAGCGGTGCTGGACCAGTATGCGGCGTGGAATGCCTCGCGGCCGTGAAGCCGAACGCGAAGCGGGACAATGTCCCGTAGAAGCCTAAAGAGCACGGTCCGCCAATATCCGCGAATATCGGTAGCGACCCAGAGACACCGTGACGGCCTACGAACGGCCGCCTGCATGTCAGGTAGTCGATAGTAGGCGAGGATGCGGTTCACTATTTGCCGCCGGCCAGCGGGCATAGATTCAGCTTCGATGAATCGGACGGCCCGTTCAGCGATAGAATAGCGGCATTATGCAACTGAATCGCAGGCAGTTTGCCAGCACGGCAGGAGTTGCCCTGTTTGCCGCGGGCTCATCTGTCCCCCAGAATACGACCCTGACCGTGACGCTCGCAATGGACCGTATCCGGCAGAACATCGGCGTGACGTGGAAGGAGTCGACGATCGACGGGGTCAAGGCAGGTGACGGAAACGCTTCGGTCAGCGGCGTCGCCGTCACCGCGGTGGCGACGATGGACACGCTCGCGCGCGCCGTCCGCGAGAAGACGAACCTTATTGTTTCGCTCGAGCCTGTCTACTACAGCCACAACGATGGTCCCGCAGCTCTGAATCCGCAGACTGCGGGAGGGCGCGGCGGAGGGGGAGGACGGGGTGCGGGCGGCATCGCTCCCGACGATCCGGTTTTCCTCGCAAAGAAAGATTTCATAGCAAAGAACGGACTCGCTGTCATTCGACTGAGCGATCACTGGCGGGCGCGGACACCGGACCCGTTCGCTCTCGGCCTGGCACAAACAATGACCTGGACAAAATACCGCGCGGGAAGCGACACTCGTTATGACATACCCGGCATCACGATTGCGGCCCTCGCCGATGACCTTGCAAACAAGCTGAACGTTCGCGCCGGAATCCGCGTTGTGGGCGACCCGCAAGCCCAGGTGAGCCGCATAGGCGTGCTGCCTGGCGTTTCCGCGCTTGTCGCGTCGGTGAAACTGCTTCCCGAGTGCGACGTGATCGTTGCCGGTGAAACCCGTGAATGGGAGTCGGTTGAATATGCACAGGATGCAGTGGCCGCCGGTCAGAAGAAAGGACTGATCATGCTCGGCCGGGTGGTCTCCGAGGAGCCGGGCATGAATCTTTGCGCGGGTTGGCTCAAGACTTTGCTCCCGGAGGTTTCCGTCCGTTGGTTTCCCTCCGGCGACTCCTACTGGAGGCCCGCATAGCCCATGACCGCAAGAGAAGTTCTCGCGTTGATGAAGCAGAATCTTGGTTCGCCCTGGAACGAGTCCACCTACCGAGACGTTTTCCATGCCGGTAATCCGGATATTGAAGTGAAGGGCATCGCGACCACCTTCATGGCGACGCTCGATCTGATTCAGCGCGCCCATGCCGCCGGATTGAACATGGTGATCAGCCACGAGACGACGTACTGGAACGACCGGGACGACACCAATGGCCTGACCGCGGACGCCGTTTACCAGTTCAAGACCGACTACTGTCTGAAAAACGGCATGGTCGTCCTCCGCCTGCACGATCACGCCCATTCGCACCAGCCGGACTTCATTATGGCGGGTCTCGTGCGTGCCCTCGGCTGGACGGCGTCCGAAGGCCCCGGCCCCCGCGTGTACAGCTTCCCGAAGACGACCCTCGGAGTAATGGCGGCCGATCTGAAGAAGCGTATGGGCGCGCGCGCATTTCGGGTGGTGGGCGATCCCAAAGCTACGGTCAGCATGGCCAGCGTGGCGATGGGCTATGGCATGGGCCGCTTTTCTCCTGGCGTCGACCTGATCGTGGGTGGCGAGCAGCCAGAAGCTGACACTGCGCTCGATCTCAGCTCTTACGTTCTGGATGCGGCTTTCTTCGGCATGAACAAGTCGCAAATCATTCTGGGCCACAACATCTCCGAAGAACAGGGCATGGAAGATGCCGCCATCTGGCTTCGGACGTTTGTGAAGGAAGTACCAGTGCAGTTCGTGCGGTCCGGTGAGCCTTATTGGTCTCCGGGGAACGGCTGACAGGGCGCTGCCAGCCCATGCGGGTCCAATGGATTTGTACCAAACCTCCATTCGGCGAGCCTTATCGTGTCCTGTCCGATATGGGCCGCTAGAGACTCACCGGCTCGACCTTCGTTCTTTTGATCGCAGCTATCATCTCGTCCCGCCCTGTGAACTACCCGCCCGTGACTCCCGATGCCCGCTCTGTGCCAACACGACTTAGACACCCTGAGTGACCGCAATTAGTGAGCAGTGCCTTGAAGAGAAGACTCAGGATGACAGCGACGAACGGCTCGGCTCGCCCGGGAGCAGGGGCAGAAGTGGACAACCGGGAATGGCTGCTACGGAATGCCACGAACGCTCGCACACCACGGCCGAATCCGGAAGTAGTGGCGTGGGCAAAACGGCGCCCGTTCACCGGTGAGTACAAGCAGCGAATCCCGGCCGCGGCGGATGCCGCGAAGAGAGCCGGTGAGATTGGCGCCTCCTGCGGCTGGAAGGCCTCTACTGCTGGCGATGTGCAGGAACGGAGCGCGATGAGGCAACACACAAGGGTCTGCAGGAACAGCGGCGGGGTCCGAAGCAATCAAGCCGGACAGCTGGGCTTCGAAGAGAACGCACTGGCGCAGACGGCGGTGTCATCGCGCTGGACGGTGACTTTTTGATCTCCGAATTGCGAGACGAGAGGTACAGATCGACGGCGTTGTTGCCCGCCCGGGCCCTCATATTGCGTGGCACGACGAGCGAGACCTGGAGTGCGCTGGCCGTCGCATTTGTGATCGCCCGGAGTGGGATTGACGCAGGCGCCTTCGGGGCGGCGGGTTGCAGGATTAACGCGACGACTGGAATCCTGCAAGGACATTTGCGCCCGGCGACTGTGATGCCGGAGAGGCACAATCGTACGAAATCTCCGACAAGCACAATCCTGCCCCGGAGGGCTAAACTGTTTTAATGGACAGGGAATCAAATAAAGGAAGGCGCCGGTTTCATCCTCACGCGGGTTCGCGCGCAGATTCTCTCAAGGGGCTTCTTTTAGCTACCTTTTGGCAAAGGGTACTCGGATACCTTATCGATCTGCTGATTGCAATCATCATCTGGTCCCCTCTTGAATTTGCGTGGCGGCGCTTTTTCCTACATGAGACGGACATTCACGCCGTTGGATTTTCACGAACCCGGAAACATCGTTGTGATGGTCCTCTATTGGGGATCAGCCAACTTTCTTGGTAATGGTCAAACGCCGGGCAAGTGGGTTGCACGCACGAGGACTGTGTCCCTCACGAGCGACCGGATGGGGCTGTGGCAATCTATTGAGCGGGGGCTGGGCTATGGCGCCATGATCCTGGAGTTAGGATTGGGGGCTTTACAGGTCTTCTGGGATCCGAATCGGATGTGTGCTCAGGATCGGCTCGCCGAGACGATTGTGATCGACGTCAGGAAGGCGAAGCCTGAATAGCTGAACAGTTGGCTGGTTTTGCGGAGCACTTTTCCCACCGGCGGGATTCGAATCGAGGAGGGCAAGAAGGAAGCGCCGTTTGTTTTCAAACATCCCGGTTACAGAAACAGGTCGATCTCACTGATGCCATCGGCACGGTGAATCGTGCCGCCGTTCCCTTCGTCCCGACCCGATTTCCCGTGGTGATAGCCTAAAGCGGTATGGTGCCTCGGAGGGATTGCTGTTTTGCACATCGCCGTGGAAGCCATTCGGTGCCTGGGCCGCGAAGGATTACCAATTATGAGAGATCCGGCAATCGTCGAGGAAGATCTGATGGAGATCGCCTCCATCGCTGACGACTTAACGAAATTCGAGAGAATCGTCACATGGTGCGCGACACACCCTGATGAAGTACCGTTCGCGATGAGAATCCTAATGAATCGCAGCAACACTACGCAAGCGTGACCGCGCACCGGACCGACGACGACAAGGGGGAAACCCTCTCGATAAAACAAATATCGGCAGGCATTTTGTTCGCTCTGTCAGGCCTCTCCCGAGGCTTAATGCGGTGCCAAAACGGGCTTGACAATTGTCAGATCGATCCACTGCGACGCCATTTGCTTCTTGGGTGATGCGAGCCGGTCATAGGCGATGAGTTGCATGGCGTAGTCGCCAGGCTCCATGTCGCCTTCAATCTTCAGATTACCGGTGAGAAGGTTTTTCGAGAGCAGCGCCGGAGATACAGCAGCAGGACGGCTATCGAAAACGGTTGCGCCCTCGCGAAACAGGCGGACCTGCATTTCCACCCTGGGTTCTGCCGGCGGCCGCACGGGCTTGATTCCGAAAACCTCACAGCCGAATTGGACTGTGGTTCCCGCGGCGAATTCAGCCCAACCCATCTGCCCTGCGTTCTCCGGAGCGCTACTCGCGCCGCTGCCTGAAGTATCACTCGGGCCGGACAGCACGATGCTCGACAAGGCGATTTCCGGCTTGTTGAAATCCGGCGCCTCCAGAAATGAAAAAGCCGAGCCGACTGCGCCCGAAACCGCATCGCGAACCGCTGCGCGGACCAGATACGGTCCCGGCTTCGGGAGTTTTACATCCTTCGTCCAGTGCAGTCCGGTGCCGGCAAGTTGCGCCGCCTGATCCTGCGTGGCGCTGATCACAAACTGCTGATCCTGACTGGCGGCGGAGGTGCCGTCCTGGTTGAACACCGCTACCAGGACATCCAACACCAGTTTCCTGCGGCCACTATCCACGTCCGAGAACTGCAAATCTCCGCCCTCAATCGACAACATAGCCCGCATGACGGGCAGACGGCGCTTTGTCTTCGGATCGGGTCCCGATGCTCCGTACACGGGGTCAAGCCGCAGCCGGATTCCACTCGCGCTGAACGGCGAGAAAAGCGCCTGTTGAAGATAATCCTCTCTGGTCTTCGGCGGCGGCTTAACACTGGGATTCGGAACGCCCATGAAGCCATTCCGCGCACGTACCGTCAACCCCGGTCGCCGTACCTTCACCAGAATGTCGTGATGAACGGGCTGGCCGTTCGACAACTCGAAATCGCTCCTGTCGGGCTGGTAGCCGATCAGATAATAGCCGCTCATGTCCTCCAGGACTCTTCCCAGATCGGCGTTCAGTTCGGCCCCGGCCAGACTCTTGATCCATAGCCCGCCGGTCTGCGCAGCCAGCAATCGATAGGGCGCGTTGGAAGGTATCAACGGGTTCACGAAATCGGTGCCATGGGGGTCGATCACGTAAATCACCACGCCGGCCCGGTTCGCCAGGTTCACGATGCCCGGCGGTGCGTAGAAGCCATGCGTCAGAAGCACTACCGCTTTTCGGCCGGGAACGTCCTGAAGGCCCTGGATTGCCCAAGTGAGGTAGCCGATCGGATTGGGCGGGTTATTGGCGTCGCGGTAGCCAAAGGGAGGCTCGTCCGGCCCCAGTTTGACGCCCCTCGGGGTCTCAATCACCCACTGCCCGAAACCTGGCCTTTGTCCAATGTGATCGATGGCGGCATAGAGCTGGCGCTTATCGTGTGTGAATTGCTGATAAAAACCCATGCCGCCGCGGCTGGCTGTCACCGAAACCAGATCGCCGGGAGCCATCTGCTCGGCCACGAATTTTCTGGCCGAAGCCATGACCCCGGGTAAGTCTTCGTAAGGCGTTCCCAGATCGTCGTCCATCAGCACGATGGACCGGTGCACCTCGTCTTTGCGCAGATTTCCGGGCGGGTGAGACGGAGGCGCGCCAGGCGATGCCGGGGGTTTTACCTCGATCCACGAAAAGTTGGTGATCTTCTGCGGCTTGCCGTCTTCAAAAATCCCGAAATCGTCGGGTTGGAGATCTGCGACATGGTTGCCCTTCGCATCGGTGACGACCGTGTCCACCTGAACCAGATTGACCGAAACGCGAATAACGGGATCGGGCGACGGCAGCGGAGCGCGCCCCGATGTTTGCGGCGCCAGAACGCCGGAAGTCAGGCACAGCAACGGGATAATCCGGCACAATGCAGCGCTACACATCGGAATTCTGTTCTCAGGCATTATAGCGGAAGAGCAGGCGCTCAAAAAGGTATATTGCCTTTCAAGCCTTTCAAGCACCTCTCTGGCTGGAGCTGGATCGGCGGCCTCGCGTTATTTAACCGCGAATGAACATGCTGCTTGACCACGCCATCCGATCCGGACGGCCCACGGCGGCGAAGGCCGCAGGGATCGCATAAAATGAACCCAGCGAGCAAGCTTCCATGCCAAACCACTTCAAGGTCAGTCTGCTCCTCCTGGTCTGCGGGGTTTGTGCGGGCGCTGCCGATTTCCGCCTGGGCATTATTGGAACCGATACTTCTCATGTTCCCGTCTTCACCAGGGAATTCAACGATTCTACCGCTCCCGGTTTTGTGCCAGGCTTTCGCGTTGTGGCCGCGTGGAAGGGCGGCAGCCCGGATATTCCGGACAGCGCCACGCGCGTCGACGGCTTCGCCAATGAATTGCACGATACGTACGGTGTATAGCTTGTGTCCGATATTCCCACCCTCTGTTCCATGGTGGATGGCGTGCTGCTTGAAAGCGGGGATGGCCGCAGGCACCTTGAGCAGGCCCGGCAGGTGATTGCCGCACACAAGCCTTTGTTCATCGATAAGCCGCTGGCCTCCACGCTGGCCGATGCGCGGGAGATCGCGAGGTTGGCCGGGGAAGCCGGCGTGCCGTGGTTCACTTCCTCCAGCCTGCGTTACGCCGACCTGAGCAGCGTGAAATCCCCCGATAACAGTGGCGTCAGCGTCTGGGGTCCCGGACCGCTCGAGGAACACCATCAGTTGTCGCTTTCGTGGTATGGCATTCATGCCATCGAGATGCTCTACACCATTATGGGAACGGGCTGCGCAACTGTGACGCAGGCCTCCTCGCGTGATTCCGATGTGGTGGTGGGCGTGTGGAAGGACGGGCGCATCGGAGTGGCCCGCCTATCCCGGCCGTATAGCGATTACGGCGTGGTGGCTTTCCGCGGGCGCAACGTGGTAGTGGAGCATCCGGTGAAGGTGGACTACGCGGCTTTGGACGCCAAAATCGGGGAGTTCTTCAAGACCGGCATTCCCCCGGTGCCGAACCTTGAGACGCTGGAAATTTTCGCGTTTCTGGACGCCGCGCAGCGCAGCAAGGATAGCGGCGGAAAACCAGCCGATCTGCAATAGCGGGACGCGGGAATTCTCGCAATTCGGAAGGCTGCCTCGTTTCGAACGATTGCGGTTGCGAAGTATATTACTAACATGCGCCTTGCGCCCGTGCGTTCTTCTGTCCCGGTAAATCCCGATTGTGTTCAACTCACCGAAGCCGATCTCTCCGGGGCATGGGCGCTGTCGTCGATTGCGGGCTGGAATCAGACACACGAAGACTGGCGGCTGCTTCTGCAACTTTCCGATGCGTGTTTCGGGATCAGGGTCAATGGAGAGGTCGTTGCCACCGCAACACTCGTTTGCCATGGCCGGACTCTGGCGTGGCTCGGCATGGTTCTTACGCATCCGGAGTTCCGGCGACTGGGACTGGCGCGGGCGCTGGTCGCGCACGTGATGGAGCACGCGGGGAAGCTGGCCATCCGGACGGTGAAACTCGACGCTACCGATGAAGGGCGACCCTTGTACGAACGTTTAGGTTTTCGACCGGAACAGCGGGTCGAACGTTGGCAGCGGAGCCGGCTAACCAGCGCGCCGGCGGTATTGGGCCGCGTTATTGAGGGCGCGCCCTGCTTCGATCCGGATGCGGAAGCCTCCGGGTATGATCGCAAACAACTGCTGGAGCGCCTGGTTGCCGGCGGGGACGCGGCTTTTGAACGCGGAGGCGAAGCGGGTTCTGAAAGCAGAGGCTACGCGCTCTCGCGGCCCGGGCGCCTGAACCGATATCTGGGACCGTGCGCTGCCGTAAGTCAGACTGTAGCTCGGTCTGTTATCGAAAAGACCATAGCGCGGCATCCCGACACTGGCTGGTTCTGGGATTTGCTTCCCGGGAACGGCAGCGCTGTCGCACTCGCGCGGGAACTCGGTTTCGAGTGCGTGCGCAAGCTGACGCGGATGTCGTGGGGACGGGAAATCCGTGGAACGGAGGACGGAATCTTCGCCATCGCAGGGCTGGAACTCGGATGACTGGCCCCGTCGACGAGGACGAACTCGAAGAGCGCCTGTCCCGGCCCACCGAATCGGATGTCGCGCATGCCGCGGCGCTCGAAGGTGACGTCATCGTGCTTGGCGCCGGCGGCAAGATGGGACCGAGTCTGGTGCGGTTGGCGCGCCGCGCTGCTGAAAAGGCAGGGAGCAACACCCGGGTTATCGCCGTGGCGCGTTTTTCGGATAAGGATTTGCGCGAGCGCCTGGATCGTGAGGGTATCGAGACGCTCGCCTCCGATCTGCTCGAACCCTCGGCTTTGACCAGGCTGCCTGATGCGCCGAACGTCATCTTCATGGCGGCTCGCAAGTTTGGAACATCCGGCAACGAACATCTCACTTGGGCAATGAATACTTATCTCCCCGGTCTGGTGGCGGAGCGCTTCCGAAATTCCAGAATCGTTGTGTTCTCTTCGGGCAACGTCTACGGGCTGGTGCCTGTTGCGAATGGCGGCGCGACGGAATCGTCTGCCGTGGCGCCGACGGGAGAGTATGCGCAGTCTGTGCTCGGCCGCGAACGTATGTTTGAATACGGCTCGGACCGCTGGGGAACAAGGGCGATGCTCCTCAGGCTGAACTATGCGGTGGAAATTCGGTACGGAGTGCTGGTGGATATCGCGCGGGCGGTTTTCGAAAAACGCGCGGTGGACCTGCGCATGGGCTACGTCAACGTCATCTGGCAGCGCGACGCGAATTCAACTGCACTGCGTTCTCTGGCGGTATGCCGGCGGCCGCCAATGGTTCTGAATCTGACCGGACCCGAAACGCTTTCGACTCGATTTATCGCGGAGGAGTTTGGGCGCCGGTTTGGCCTTCAGCCGTTGTTCAACGGCGAGGAGGGTCCGGATGCCCTGCTGAATAATCCCGCGAAGGCGCTCGCTCTGTTCGGAAATCCAACGGTGACTCCCGCCGAATTGATGGATTGGATCGCCGCCTGGATCCGTGCCGGCAACGCACAGCTCAATAAGCCAACGCACTTTGAAGTTCAGGACGGCAGGTTCTGATGAACCTGCGCGATCGCCTGCGATCGGGTCTGGTGATTCCAGCTCACCCGCTTGCGCTCGATGCGGATCGGAAGCTAGATGAACGGCGCCAGCGCGCGCTAACGCGCTACTATTTGGCGGCGGGTGCGGGAGGAATTGCCGTCGGAGTCCATACCACCCAGTTCGCCATTCACGACCCTGGCGTCGGGTTGCTGCGGCCCGTGCTCGAGCTGGCTTATGAGGAAGCGCAGCCGCGCGGCGTTGTTACCATCGCCGGCGTCTGCGGCGAGCGAAAGCAGGCCGTAACCGAGGCGGAACTCGCGCGCTCGCTGGGTTACGATGCAGCTTTGCTAAGTCTCGGCGCGCTTCAGTCGGCTCCGGAACAGGAACTGCTGGAGCACTGCCGCGCAATCGGATCGGTGATTCCGATTATCGGCTTTTATCTTCAACCCGCGGTGGGCGGCCGCGTTCTGCCGCTCTCGTTCTGGTGCAGATTCGCGGAGATTCCGGAAGTGGTGGCGATCAAGGTGGCGCCGTTCAGCCGTTACCAGACACTGGACGTGGTTCGTGCCGTGGCGGAGAGTGGGAGAGCGGACGAGATCGCCCTCTATACGGGCAATGACGACAATATCGTCATCGATCTGCTGACTCATTTTGATTTTGGCGGAAGGCGCGCACGGTTTGCCGGTGGCCTGCTTGGCCAGTGGGCAGTCTGGACTCGGCATGCGGCGTCCACGCTCGCGCGGTTGAAACACAGCGCTGCGACAAGCGACGCGCTGACGCTTGCGCACCAGTTGACCGACGCCAACGCCGCCATTTTCGACTCGGCGCATGAGTTCCGTGGCTGTGTGCCGGGAATCCATGAGATCCTTCGGCGGCAGGGCCTGCTGGCTGGCCGATGGTGCCTCGATCCTGCCGGGGACCTGTCACCAGACCAGAGCGAGGAGATTGATCGCGTGTGCCGAATTTATCCGCATCTCCGGGCCGCCGACGAACAACTCGTCGCAGAGAACCTGGACACGTGGCTCCGTTAGCTCTCTTGAAACGGGCAGGTAAGAGTTGTGTTGCGCCCAGCACTATTACCTGATATCGGCAGCTATCCCGCGCTCCATTCGGCGATGAAAAGGGTCCCTGCGCGCGACGGACTCGTTATCTGCGCTGTCAGGCTCCCGCGCGCACGGGAACTTCGGGCGATAATAAATTATTTCGGATCAGGATTCAATATTATGCCCGGAATTAGAGCAGAGCTGCGGCGGATTGTCTATCTCTTACGGGGAGGCGACCGCCTGAATGGCTGCGACGACGAATACACAGCCCGCAGCGTCCACCTCGCCCTCGCCGCTTTCTTGTGCTGGGCCGGGATTATGGAGTTGTCGATCATTCCGTTGTTTGCGGTGCGGAGAGTAGCCGCTGCTTGTATGATAATGCTACTCGGCGGATCTGCGCTGGCGGCTCTTATCCTTCTTCGCCAGGGCCGCAGGCGCGCTGCGGCGGCCCTGTTCCTTTGGGTCTTGTGGTGCGTGCTGGCAGGTTATTCCATTTTTAGCGGGGGAATCCACAACGGCAGCGGATACATGGCGGTTGTCGTTGTCCTTGCCGCCGTTTGGTGGCTTGGCATCCCGGTCGCGTGCATTTTGGTCGCCGCAACTTTGCTGCTAACCCTCGCTGAAGCCGTTCTGGAGTATACCGGTCATCGGTTACCCATCTACTTCCCCGGAAATCCGATGGCTCTCTGGCTCCTTCAAGTGGGATTTGGCGGGCTTACGTTTGCCGTTATTGGCGGCTTTGGAGAATCGCTGCGAAGGCACGTCTCCGCTCTCCGGGAAAGCGAAGAGCGTTTCCGTACCTTCTACGATGCCTCCTTTGAGGGGATCTTGATTCACGACTGCGGTGTGATCGTAGACGCTAATCTGACACTTGCCCGGATTTTTGGATATGACCATCCCGACCAACTCATCGGGCTGAATGCCCTCGAGAACCTCCTGACACCCGAGTCGCGGGCGCGTGTCCTGGATCGTTTGGAACGTCGGGTGGAGGGATTACTTGAGGTGACCTGTGTCCGGAAAGACGGATCTGTATTTCCAGCGGAGACGGAATCGCGATGGTTGAAGTTTAAGGGCCGTAATGCGAGGCTCGTTGCGCATCGGGACCTTACCGAACGCAAACGGGCCGAATTCGAATTGATGCATGGGCAGAAGATGCAGGCATTGGGCCAAATGGCGAGCGGCGTGGCCCACGACTTCAACAATCTTCTGACGGTCATCAATGGCCGCAGCGACTTCTTACTCGGGATGCTGACGGGCCAACCGGGCATACAGCGTCAGGCCGCGGCTATTCGTAAGGCTGGCGAAAGCGCCGCGGCTATCACGGACCAGTTGCTCGCGTTTTGTCAGAAGCGCATTTCTGAGCCAAAGGTAATCGATCTCAACACGGTGATAGACGAATCGCGGGGAATGTTGCGGCACCTCGTGCCATCCGGCGTGGATTTGCATTTCGACCTGACTGCCGACCCCAAACCCCTGCTGGCGACGGTGTCCGGTTGTCAGCAGGTGCTTTTCAATCTGGTTACCAATGCACGGGATGCAATGCCGAACGGTGGTCTGTTAAGGATCCGAACCTGGAGCAAGTGGATCGAAGGTTCACAAGCGCCTCGCCTGTATGTTGTATTGAGTGTCCACGATACAGGCGAGGGGATCGAACCGGGACAAATCGACAGGATCTTCGAACCGTTTTTCTCGACGAAGAAAGAGGGCCATGGGATTGGATTGGGTTTGGCGACGGTATACGGCATCGCGAAGGAACGAGGGGGCTGGGCGGAGGTCGAAAGCCAGTCCGGGGTCGGGAGCACCTTTCACGTGTACTTTCCCGCTGAGGTGAATCTTCGCGAACACGGTCCGGGCGACACCGAAATCAGAAATTCTCAAGGGCATTCCCAAATGCTCACGGTCCTCCTGGTGGACGACGACGACGCGGTTCGCGAGTACTGTGGCGACATCCTGCGTTTGCGCGGTTACTCGGTGCTCAGGGCCGCTACGGGGAGCGAGGCTCTGGACATCAGTCGGGACTATACGAACCGCATTGATCTACTGGTGTCCGACGTGGCAATGCCTGGTCTATCGGGTCCCCAAACGGCACGGCAGATCCGGCTGGAGCGGCCTGCTATCCCGGTGCTCTTCATTACGGGCTACGCGGCGGAAGCCATTGACACAGGACCAGACATGTTGGTGATAGCCAAACCATTCGATGAGGCGAGGCTCCTGGAAGCCGTTGCGCAACTGACCCGGCGAGAACCCGGCATCTCCCGGGAAACCGGGCGCGCGATGTCCGCAGGCGGTTTCTGATCTCCAGCCGTCGCTCTTCGTGACTTGCCGGGACATACGAGACCAGGAGTCGGGTGCGAATTTGCCGCAGGTGACCCGAGTCCCGCGAATGCCAAGCGCTGCCGCGCTGGCGACAACAGACGACACCTCGGCGGGTGCGGTGCGGAAGCGCCTGGCGATAATCGCGCTGCGTTCCGTGGGCTGTGATGAGGGCACCCTGCAAACGAAACCCGACACCCGATTTCATCCCGGAGGCGAATCCCGGCAGACCGTAGTTTTGGAATGAATTGGAATGAAACCGGATTTTGGAGCGCTTGTAAGTCAGACACCCCCGCAAAGCGGGTGGCTTGATGAGTTGGGCCGCCTCAAAGGCGGTTGGGGTTAGTTACCGTCGTATGTTCCCATATAAAGCTTGCGGTTGGCTACCGCGATACCGGAGAAGTGTTTAACGACATGATCTGATCGGCGTTGTTCCAGAGTTCTTTGCCGGTCATGGCGTCGAGTTCGAAGGTTTCCCCATGGCCGCTTTTCGATGCACGCAATTCGGAGGTCATGTGCAGGCCCTGATCCGGCCATGCCTGCCTGGTTTTCTCGCCGCTGCCGCAGCCGAAGACGCCCCCGTTGGCGATGATGGTAGTTCGCCGCAGTGCATGTCGCGGGAGACCCAGACAGGCTGTAGTTCGAGCTTACCGCCACGGCGGCCTGATGCCGGATAAGCCTGAAAGGGCGAAGTCAAAACGCGGACGGCCGATCATTACCGACCGTGTCAATCAGATCTTTCTGCCGATAATGGCGTAATCGAAATAGCCGAAGAAGCGTTCGCGGAAATCCTCCGGCAATCCGGCCAGTTCCGGCAGCACGTCGATCGCGGGAGCAAGCCGATGCACCTCGATCGCCGTCAGCCCGGCCTCCTCCATGCAGAACCTTAGATATGGGTGCGGCATGGGACGCGTGTGCGTCGGATCCAGATAAAAATACGTCGCGAAGATGGCGAGACATTCCGGGTTCGGCGTTTCGATCGCGAGCAGGCCGCCGCGGCGCAGTTTTGATGCACAGAGAAGAATCATCCGAGGCAAGCGCTCCGGCGGAAGATGCTCCACAACCTGCGAACTCAGAATGCCGTCGAACTCGCCATCGGGCTGCGCCGCCAGGTATGTAAACAAGTCGGCAACTTCGGCGTCGAGTCCGTTTTCCCGGCATCGCTGGACGGATTCGGCGCTGAGATCGATGCCGCGGGCGTGGACTCCGGCATCGCGCATAACCTCCAGAAACTCGCCGCGGCCGCAGCCGATATCGAGCACGTTGTCGCATTTGGCGAAGAACGGCCGGTAGAATTCCATATTCCGGCGGATCTCTTCCAGCGTGCCGCGAAACCGTTCGGCGAAATGGCTGTAATCGAGCGCGGACGCCGGAGCGGAAACCGGGTCTGCGCCGCCGGGGGGCGGTTGCGGATTGGGCGTTCCATCCGCCCGCAAACCGCTGACGCGCCACCGAATCAGGCGCAGTTCGCTGTGGATCATCCGCTCGTAGATTTCACGTACCTTCTCGAGGTCGTGCCACAGACGTTTCTGGATATCGACATTGGTGCGGTCCAGCGCGCCGAGATAATCCCGGTGCTGTGCCTGAACCATTTCACGGAAGTTCGATTCGAGCAGCGATACGCGATGCTGGAAGGCGCTTTGCAGGTCGGCCACGCTGCGCAGAAACTGGATTTCGTTGGTCGAGAGATTGTGCTCCCATTGCTTTCGCCATTCGGACCAGTGAGTGCGTACGTCTTTCAATTCGCGGGTTTCGGCCAGCAGGGCCTCGCGCGACTCGCCTGCGAGCGCGTGCAGCGTGTCGAAACTCTCATTGACGTGTGCGTGCAGCGAATCGAGTCGCTCGTTGGCGTAGTTCGAAAACGATGCCAGCGCGCGGGCTTGTTCGTCCAGTCCGCCTTTTATCCGGACGACCTCTTCGGGTATCGGACCCAGAGGAACCAGGCGCTCGTTGATCTGAGACGTCAGCAACTGCACCGTGCGGTTCTGTTCGTCAAGCGCTTCGATAACCGCTTCGATCGCCGTGATCGTCTCTCTGTTGAAGACAACCTGATCGCGCACAAACCACTGCAGCGATCGCGCGATCAGCCTCTTCACACCCTGAATAAGGCGGTTCAACAGACCGCCCGCGCGCGGGTTCACTCCGCCGATCGCCGCCACCTTCGCCTGTGCGGCATCGCGTGCCCGAACCAGAGGCATCAGGTCGGCGGGTGAGACACGGATCGGGGGCAACGTGTCGGCGTCGTCCGCACCCTCGCTGTTTGCCTGCGGCGGGTGCGAGTTTCGCACGCGATTCCGCACCGCCGCCACAATGGCGTGCAACTCGGCGATTTTTTCGGCGTCGGTGGGCACGTGGGAATCGGCTATTTCTTTCCGGTTTTTCCGGCGTTTTTCGAATAAGACGCTGTCATGCGCGATTCGAGTCCGCCTCGCGGCGTAAAGTCCCCGGTTACGGCCGCGCTCTCTGGCTTGCAGGCTTTCACGATGTCGCGCAGAATGCGATTCACCACGTTTTCCTGAAAGATTCCCAGGTCGCGATAGGCCAGCATATACATCTTGAAGGACTTCAATTCCAGGCAGAGCTTATCCGGTATGTAGTTCACTGTGACCACGCCGAAATCGGGCAGCCCGGTCTTCGGGCACACCGAAGTGAATTCGGGATTGGTAATCTCTATCTCGTAACCGGCGAACTGATTCGGCCAGGTTTCGATGGCCGGCAGCCTGGCATCGATTCCGGCCGCGGCGTGCTCGTCCGTGTAGCCGCGCTTCATGATTTCGCCGTCACGCTTTCATTTGTCAGTTCGCGCGAGAGCAGATCGAGAAACAGACCTACGTCCGTCACAACGCCAACGGCCTGTCCCGTTCCGCGGTCGCTCACCTTCGTCGCCACCGCCGGATTAATGTCCACGCAGACGATCTTCACCCAGCTGGGCAGCATGTTTCCCGTAGCGATCGAATGCAGCATCGAACCGAGGCAAATCACAAGTCCCGCCGACCGCAACTGCGCTGCGTAGGCGTCCTGCGCGGCATTCATGTCCGTGATCGTTTCCGGCAAAGGGCCATCGTCGCGCAGACTGCCCGCCAGCACGAAAGGCACGTTATTCGTCACGCATTCGTACATCACGCCGGATTTCAGCCTGCCGCTTGCGACCGCGCCTGCAATCCCGCCTTGGTGATAAATCGCGTTAATCGCCCGCATGTGATTGCGGTGGCCATGCTCGGCTTGCCTTCCATCGGCCATGCGGATGCCAAGCGATGTGCCGAACAGCGACGACTCGATATCGTGAACCGCCATCGCATTCCCGCTGAGCACAGAATCAATCCAACCGCCCCGGATCAGTTTCGCAAGGCCTGTGACGCCGCCCGTATGCACAACGACCGGCCCGGTCACCGCCACGATTGTCTTGCCCTGTTCCTTCGTCTGCCGCGCCAATGTGGCCGTCTGCCGAACCGCGGTTTCGACCTGGCGCTCGGAGGAGATCTCATTCGACATGAACGCGAACGCCAGACGGTCGCGCTCCTTCGATTCCGGCGCGACGCGAATGCCGTGCATGCCGGTCACCACCATATCTCCCGCTTTGAGATCGCGCAGCCGTCGGCAATAAGCGGCGCCCTCTTTTACAACGATCATGGCGTCCATGCGCTGGTTCTGCACTTCGATCCAGTCGCCCGCCAGCCTGACGAAGGTGTGGTGGTTGCTGGTGGAGTAGAAATCCTCAGGTGCGCAACGGTCTCGTTCCACCGGGCGAAGCGTCGCGTCGATGCCCTGCACGGGAGAGCAACCGATCGGCAGCAACTGCCCGAGCAGATGTTCCATCTGGCGGCGATCCGGCGCTTCGAGCCGCAGACGCAGATAGGAAGGTTCGCCGTTGGTGCGGCCGATGCGGAATTGTTCGACTTCGAAACGGCCGTTGGATTCGACCACCTTATCGAAGATCTGTTCCATCAGGTGGGAATCGATCAGGTGGCCTTCGGCCTCGACAACTTCTTCAAATGGCATGAAATACCAGTCTAACGTTGACGCCGTGCTCCGGATTACCGTCTGGCTGCTTCCGCCGTCTCACCCTGCACCAGCCGCAGAAACTCCAGCCCGGCCCGGGTCAGCTTCTTCTTTTTGCGGTGAATGATCCCGGTTGGCCTCACCAGGCCGGGCGCATCGAGAGGGATCGACAGTAGGCGTCCATGCTCAACTTCCGCCTCCGTCGTCCGCTCCGGCAAAATGCTGATCCCCGAACCCAAAGCCACGGCTTCTTTGATCGATTGGATATTGTCGAACTGCATCACAATCGATACGTCGATCTGGTTATCCCGCAAGAACCGGTCCAGTTCGCGGCGAATGGCGACTTCTTCGTCGAACGCGATAAAGCCCTGGCCGTTCAGTTCCTCCGCCTTGACCAGCTTGCGGCCCGCGAACGGATGCGACGGGTAAACGGCGATCGTCATCCGCTCCTCGCGCCAGGGAACAACTGTCAGGTCCCGGCTGCCTTCCGGATAACTGATGAAGCCGATGTCAGCCAGGTCGGCCTGTACCGCCTCGTAGACCTTGCCTGGACGCAGGTATTCGACGTGCAACTGTACGCCCGGACACACTTCAGCGAAAGCGTCCCGCAGGCGCGGCATCTCCGAAAGTCCGATGGAGTAAATAGATGCCACACGAAACGTTCCTTCAATTGCGCCTTTGAGGTCGGTCATCGCCGAAGTAAAATCCTCTTCCCGGCGCAGGACGTCGCGGCAAAGATCGGCATAGAGTTTGCCGGCCGCGGTCAGACCAAGCGGACGCGTGGTGCGGTCCAGTAACTCGATTCCCATGCGCGATTCCAGTTGCTGGATGTGCTGAGTCGCGGCCGACTGGCTGATCCCGTTGAGCTGAGCGGCGCGGCTCAGGCTCCGTGAATGCGCAACGTCGCGGAACAGTTTGCACTCCTCGAATATCACGGCTCTATTATCATAAGCAGGGCTGATAATGTCAAGAGCGCTAATTTCGATTGCATTATATTTACATTTCCTGCTAATATTGAAAAACTACCCTGTGAGTAGAAGTGCGACTTGTCCGACGTGTATCCGGACGGGCATCCGGGCGCGGCGGCAATGTCGTTCAGCGGTATTTCCGGGACTGGCCCCGACGCCAGTCAATCGTCAACCAGGCAGTCTTTAACAGTCAGTTAAGAGAGTGGCGACAATGAGCAAGACCAAATTCGCAAACGGTCGAGTTGTCTCCGGACTTCCGGAGCCTCAGGGCCTTTACCATCCCAACCAGGAGCACGATGCGTGCGGCATCGGCATGGTTGCCAGCATCCGCGGCGAGAAATCGCACGACATCATCGAAAAGGGTATTCAGATCCTGATTAATCTGACCCACCGCGGCGCATGCGGCTGCGATCCCGAGACGGGCGACGGCGCTGGTCTGCTGATCCAGATTCCGCATCAGTTTTTCGCGCGAGAAACGGCGGCGCTGGGCTTCACCCTTCCGGCGGCGGGAGAGTATGGCGTCGGCATGGTGTTTCTGCCCGTGGAGCGGCATGAGCGTCTGGAAGCCGAAGGCATTCTCGAACGCATTATCCGCGAAGAAGGCCTCACCGTTCTCGGCTGGCGCGACACGCCGATCGACATCGATTCCATCGGTCGCGTGGCGCGCGCGTCGCAGCCTTACATCGAACAGATTTTCGTTGGCCGCGAAGAATCGATGACGAGCGACGATCTCGAGCGAAAGCTCTATGTTGTGCGCAAGCGCGCGGAGATTGAAGTGCCGGCGTCCGAGGGCATTGGGAACAAGAACATGTTCTATATTCCTTCGCTTTCCTCGCGCACCATCGTCTACAAGGGGTTACTGCTGGCGCCGCAGATCGCTAAGTTCTATCGCGAACTTTCCGATCCCGAACTGATGAGCGCGCTCTGTCTGGTCCATCAGCGCTTTTCCACCAACACTTTCCCCACCTGGCAACTGGCGCATCCGTTTCGCTTTGTAGCGCACAACGGGGAAATCAACACGGTTCGCGGCAACATTAACTGGATGTATGCGCGTCAATCGGTTCTCGAATCGCCGCTGTTTGGCGACGACATTAAGAAGCTGTTTCCGATCATCCAGCCCAACGGCAGCGATTCGGCGGCGTTCGACAACGCGCTCGAACTGCTGGTGCTCTCCGGCCGTTCTTTGCCGCACGCGATGGCTATGCTGATTCCCGAAGCTTGGGACGGCAATCCGCACATGGAAGACAGCAAGAAGGCTTTCTATGAATACCACTGCTCGCTGATGGAACCGTGGGACGGCCCCGCCGCCATCACGTTTACCGACGGCCGTGTCATCGGCGCAACGCTCGATCGCAACGGTCTGCGCCCGGCGCGCTATGTGGTCACGCACGACGGTCTGGCGGTGCTGGCTTCGGAAACCGGCGTCCTGCCGATCAAGCCCGAAGACGTCAAGATGAAGGGCCGTCTGCAGCCAGGTAAGATGTTCCTGATTGATCTGGAGCAGGGGCGCATTGTTTCCGACAAAGAGATCAAGGATCAACTGGCAAACCGCCAACCCTATGCGCAGTGGCTGAAGGAAAACCAGATCACGCTCGATACCCTGCCGGAACCGGTGCGTGTCCACGGCCATGAGCACGCCACCATCGTGCAGCGCCAGCGCGCATTCGGCTACACCGATGAAGACGTCCGTTTCTTAATGACGCCGATGGCGACGAACGGCGAAGAGCCGCTCGGCTCCATGGGGACGGACACGCCGCTTGCCTGCCTTTCCGACAAGCCGCAGCCGCTGTTCAATTACTTTAAGCAGTTATTCGCGCAGGTAACCAATCCGCCCATCGATCCCATCCGCGAAGAGATGGTGATGTCGATGGTGAGCTACATCGGCACGGAGCGCAACGTTCTGGCGGAAACGCCGCGCCATTGCCATACCCTGAAACTGCCGCATCCGATCATCACCAATCGAGATCTGGAAAAACTGCGCCGCGTGGCGGTGGGCGATTTCCTCGCTATGACGCTTCCGACGATGTTCCAGACGTCGGATGGTGAAAACGGGCTGCACCGGGCGCTCGACGCCCTGTGCCGCCGCGCTTCGCTGGCGATCCAGTCCGGTTACACTATCCTGATTCTTTCCGACCGCGGCATCGACCCCGACTGGGCGCCGATTCCCAGCCTTCTCGCGCTCACGGCCGTCCACAATTTCCTGATTCGTGAAGGTACGCGCACGCAGGTGGCGCTGATACTCGAATCGGGCGAGCCGCGCGAGGTGATGCACTACGCGCTGCTGATCGGCTACGGGGCAAGTGCAATCAATCCGTACCTCGCCATCGAAACGCTGGAAGACATGGCGAAGCGCGGGTTTCTCGGCGACGTTACCGCCGAGAAGGCGATTTACAACTACACGAAGTCCGTCAACAAGGGCCTGCTGAAGGTCTTTTCGAAGATGGGCATCTCGACGCTGCAAAGCTATCGGGGCGCTCAGGTATTCGAGGCCATCGGCCTGAACAAGGCGCTGATAGACGAATATTTCACGGGTACCGCATCGCGTATCGAGGGCGTGGGGCTGGACGTGCTGGCGCGGGAAGCCGTGATGAAGCATCAGGCCGCGTTTCATCCCGTGGAATCCGATACAGAACTCCCGGTTGGCGGCAGCTACGCTTACCGGCTGCGTGGCGAGTATCACATGCTGAATCCGCAAACGATCGCCAAAATGCAGCACGCGATCCAAACGAGGAGCTTCGCAACCTTTAAAGAGTACACGGATCTGATGGATGAGCAGAGCCGCCACCTCTGTACCCTGCGCGGCCTGTTCCAGTTCAAAAAGAGTAAGGCCGTGAAGATTGAAGATGTGGAGCCGGCATCCGAGATCGTGAAGCGCTTCGCTACCGGAGCGATGTCGTTCGGGTCGATTTCAAAGGAAGCGCACGAAACTCTCGCAATCGCCATGAACCGGATCGGCGGACGCTCAAACACAGGGGAGGGCGGGGAAGACGAAGCCCGCTTCATCCCCGACGCCAATGGCGATTCGCGCCGCAGTTCCATCAAACAGGTGGCCTCCGGCCGGTTCGGCGTGACCGTCAATTATCTGGTGAACGCGGACGAACTGCAGATCAAGATGGCGCAGGGNNGGCGGCCAGTTGCCGGGACACAAGGTCGACGAAGTGATCGCGAAGGTTCGGCACTCTATGCCCGGCGTTGGCCTGATTTCGCCTCCACCGCACCACGATATCTACTCGATCGAAGATCTCGCGCAGTTGATTTTCGATCTGAAGAACGCCAATCCGAAGGCGCGCATCTCCGTCAAGCTGGTGGCTGAAGTCGGCGTCGGCACGGTTGCCGCTGGTGTATCCAAAGCCCACGCGGACGTGGTACTCATCAGCGGATACGATGGCGGAACGGGAGCTTCCCCGCTCACTTCGCTCAAACACGCCGGCTCGCCCTGGGAACTGGGGCTTGCAGAGACGCAGCAGGTGCTCGTGATGAACGACCTGCGAAGCCGCATTCGAGTCCAGACCGATGGCAAGCTCGCCACGGGCCGCGACGTTGCGATCGCCGCGTTGCTGGGCGCCGAAGAGTTCGGTTTCTCCACGTTGCCTCTGGTCGCGATGGGCTGCATCATGATGCGCAAGTGCCATCTGAATACATGCCCGGTGGGAATCGCCACGCAGGATCCAAAACTGCGCGCGAAGTTCCACGGCCAGCCGGAAGACGTCATCAACTTCTTCTTCTTTATCGCCGAACAGGTGCGCCAGATTATGGCGCAGCTTGGATTCCGCAAGATGGACGACATGATCGGCCGCGTCGACAAACTCGATGCCAAAGCCGCTGTCGAGCACTGGAAGGCGAAGGGGCTCGACTTTTCCAATATTCTGTACAATCCGCCCGCACCCTCGCGCATCGCGCGGCGCTGCACCACGAAGCAGGATCATGGCCTCGACGAAGCGCTCGATTTTAAGCTGATCGACCTCGCCAAAGACGCTCTGGAGAACCAGACTCCTACGGAGATCAAGCTGCCGATCCGTAACGTGCATCGCACGGTGGGTGCGATGTTGTCGGGCGAGATCGCGCGCAAGTACGGCTCGGCCGGACTGCCGGACGGCACGATCCAGTGCAAGTTCACGGGGTCGGCCGGCCAGAGCTTCGGCGCATTTCTGGCGAAGGGCGTATCGCTCGAGCTCGAAGGCGACTCCAACGACTACGTGGGTAAAGGCCTGTCCGGCGGCAGGATCGTAGTGTATCCGTCCCGCTCGGCGACGTTCGTTCCCGAAGAGAATATTCTGATCGGCAACGTCGTGCTGTATGGGGCGACCAGCGGCGAGGCGTTTTTCAATGGCGTCGCGGGTGAGCGGTTCGCCGTGCGCAATTCGGGCGCGACCGCTGTCGTAGAGGGTCTTGGGGACCATGGCTGCGAGTACATGACCAACGGGCTTGTCGTGGTGCTGGGCAAGACCGGGCGCAACTTCGCCGCCGGCATGTCGGGCGGTATCGCATACGTGCTCGACGAGAACGGCGAATTCGGCAACTACCGGTGCAACAAGACTTCGGTAGATCTGGAACGGATCTTCGATCCGGAAGACCAGCAAATACTCAAGAACCTGATTTATCGCCATTTCGACGCGACGAAAAGTCCCCGCGCGCGGTGGGTGCTGGAGAACTGGACGGGGATGCTGCCGAAGTTCGTCAAGGTTTACCCGCATGAGTTCAAGCGCGTGATGGCGAAGCGCGCCGCCCAGCAGGCTGCAATGATGATGGCGCCGCCATCGGCGGGAGAATTGAGGACCGCGGTTCATGGGTGACGATGTGTTTTCAAACTCCTTCAATGCACCACAAATGGTGACCAATGGGTAAAGTAACCGGATTCATGGAGTACACGCGGGAGGTGCCCGGACGCCGCCCGCCCGCCGAACGCATCAAGGACTGGTTCGAGATCTACCATCCGTTCCCGGACGAAAGCATTCGCACGCAGGGCGCGCGCTGCATGGACTGCGGCGTGCCCTTCTGCCACACCGGCTGCCCGGTCAACAACATCATCCCCGACTGGAACGACATGGTGTTCCGCGGGCGATGGCGCGAAGCCATTCGCGTGCTGCATTCGACCAACAACTTCCCGGAATTTACGGGCCGCATTTGCCCGGCGCCTTGCGAAGCGTCTTGCGTCCTCGCCATCAACGAGCCGGCGGTGACGATTAAGAACATCGAGAAAACGATCGTCGACCGCGCCTGGCAGGAAGGCTGGATCGTACCCGAACCATCCGCGAAGAAGACCGGTAAGCGCGTGGCAGTCGTCGGGTCGGGACCTGCGGGCCTCGCAGCCGCGCAGCAACTGGCGCGCGCGGGGCATGCCGTTACTGTGTTCGAGAAGTCCGATCGCATCGGCGGCCTGCTTCGCTATGGCATTCCGAACTTCAAGATGGAGAAGCA
>PLEX01000104.1 GCA_003136575.1 Bryobacterales bacterium
GGCCAACGTGAGGATCATGATGAACTTGCGCATTTTAGTTAAGCTCCTGGGGGAAATGGATTTTGACTGCTCCCGGAATTCTCCGGCTGAACTGAGATTATTAGATTCCGGCCTAACGTGGCGAAAAACACAAAAGGCTTGCTCTAAACAGAACGCGGCTATACTACCTGTTTTCGCCTGTTCGGCCGCGTCATCCGGCGAAGCGGGTGTACAATCTATCGTTAGACAATGACGAGCGAAAAGCGCGCGATGCTGGCCGAATCGTGGAGACGGACCCTTGAGGGCCTCGGCACCGTGTTTGCCCGCCTTGCATATCTGGCTTCCTTACGCAATGTTAACAGCGGAGCCTATGAGCATTTCGGTCTCGCCCAGCGGGTCGGGGCTGACGAAGTGGACCGACTGATTCGACTCAGTCATCTTGAAGTCTTTCAGCAGTGGTTGTGCTTCGGTCTTGAACGCCAAAAGGAAGAGGTGGAGTCCTATTTTTCAGGACTCGAGGGCGACAGGCGGGAAATCCTTTCGAATTGGCTCCATCTCGGTCCGTATTCGGGATGGGTGCCGGCCGAGTCCCGGGACGTGGAGCGGCAACTCTTCTTCACGGACCTGGAAGCGGTCCTGGAGTTGATCAGGGCCGAATCCGGCGTCGCTTCTCGGGATCCAGACTCATAGCCAGACCCACTACCTGCCCGATCACGTCGATTTCTTCGGGATACTTAAACGACAGTACGGGAGCGTCGGATGACGGGTCGGGGATCAGGCTGATCATTCCGTCTTTAACGCTGCACCAGCGGCAGTAAAATCCGTCTCTGTGCTCCAGAAAATAGACCGGGCGCTCCGTTTGGTTCCCCCAACCGGTCGCCTGGATCTTCCTCTTGGTATCATCCACAATCAGCAGCGATCCCGGCGGTATGGCCGGGTGCATGCTCCAATCCTCGGTTCCGACAAATCCGTAGCGGTAGCGCTTAACGTCCACTCCGCCTACCAGGGCCAGGGGCAATTTACCCCACCGCTGAACGACTTCGCTCACGAAAAATGTCTTGCTGAGATCGATTCCGGGGTTAAGTGATATCGGGAGAGTCACCTCAGCGCCCGCATCGGCGGAAAATCCAATTCCGTGGGTTTTTTCCAAGTGAAGTATTCCGGCGTCTGCCGCCATGGATTCCGCCCCGATTCCGTACCACCCCAGCACCTCGTTCAGATCGAGACGGTAGATGCAACACAATGAAAATAAACGGTATATCGAAGGCAGGGTCCCCTGAGTCTCTATGTCGGACAATCGGCTGATCAGCACTACGAATTCCTGGTTGCCGTGCCGTTCGGCAATCTGCTGGCTGAACTGCTCCACGTCGCGGAACCTGAGATTCAATCGTTCACGCGCGCGTCGCAGTCGCTGTCCCGGTAATTCCATATTGGACTCCTGCGGCGGCAATGCACTCGGACCCAGCCGGCAGCGTAGCGAGTGCCAAATTGAAATTATACCGTCAATTTGTTCCTATATCAATAGAAATCAAAATTCCTGTTCGGTAAACAGAACGAACGTGCTATATCGTTTCGATATGCCGCAACAAAGGGAGCGGCAGGTGACTGGTGGCCAGGCTGACGCGATGCGCCTCCCGGTCGATTATGTGGTCATTTAACTCGGAAGCGATTCGTGGATGTGATATGGTTTTAGGACGATGGTACCAGTAGTCCGCTGTCGGAGCAGTACGATTGACGATAGGCCCGGAACGCGATACTGGCACTCGCCGTGTCCCGTGAGGATGACCGGTATTGGCGGCTGTAGGGGTGCAGGCTGTGCTCCGGAGCCAGCCAACGGCGGATGCTCAAAGGGGAATGCGGGGAGCGGATTGACGTGAAATTCACAGTAGCTTTCCAGGGCGAGCTCGGCGCCTTCAGTCAGGTGGCCGCGAGCCGGCTCGCACCCGATTACACGCCGGTACCTGTCGCAGCCTTCGAACAGGTGTTCGAATCGGTCGCAAACGGAAAATGCGCTGCGGCAGTGATCCCGATTGAGAACACCTTACACGGATCGGTGCACGAAAACTACGATCATTTGCTCAGGTACGATCTGCAGATTCAAGGTGAGACATTTGTCCGAATTGTCCATAATCTGATCGCGCCGCCGGGTGTAAAACGGAGCCAAATCCACCGTGTTTATTCCCATCCCGTCGCGCTGAATCAATGCCGTCACTTCTTTGAAGCGAACCCATCTGTTGAGCGGACTCCGTTTTACGATACAGCCGGCAGTGTCAAAATGTTGATGGAAAAGGACTTGACTGATTCCGCCGCGATCGCGTCAGCCACCGCGGCGCAAATCTACGGCGCGAAGATTCTGCAGAAATCCATCGAGGACGACAGGGAAAACTACACGCGTTTCTTCCTTTTACGCTCGAAAGGCAAAGAAACTTCCTCCGGGCCTGCTGCGGGAATTCGATATAAAACCAGCGTGGTTTTCAGCATGCGCAACATGCCGGGTGCGCTGTTCCGCGCCCTGAGCGCCTTCGCCTTGCGCGACCTAAACCTGACCAAGATCGAGTCGCGGCCCCTGCGCGGCAAGCCATGGGATTACCTGTTCTACATCGATTTTATTGGCCACACCAGCGACCCCGTGACTAAACACGCCCTCGGACACCTGGCAGAACTGGCGGACATGTGGAGAGTCCTCGGCTGTTACCCCGCCGCTGGAAAGTAGGCGGCTCCGCAACCGTGCCGCGGCGAACGCCTCGTACACGCGCCGTAAACCAGCGCGATCCCACCCGGCGCCCCGGCCGATGACTCAGGAACTGATCGCTACCGCGCGGGCCAGCTTCACCGCCGGATTCGACATCAGCTGATCCAGAACGTTTTGCGGGACCAGCGTATCCGTCGAAACCACGGCGATCGCTTCCAGAGGCTCGCCCGAATCGCGGCGGCCAAGCGAGAAATTCGCGATGTTGATGCGATTCGTTCCCAGCACCGAACCTACGTGCCCGATGACGCCCGGCACGTCGAGGTTCTTCATGCAAACCACATGGCCCGTCAGCGCCGCCTCGCAGTAAATGCCATCCACCTGCAGCAGGCGCGGCTTGCCGAGAATAACGGCGCCCTCCACCGTGGTCACGCTGGAATCCGTTTCCACCTCAAGGCGTATGGAATCGATATGGCCGCTGCGCTTATCGTGCACCTCGGCAACGTTCCAGCCTCGCTCGGCCGCAATCGGCATGGCATTGATCACGTTGGCTTTCGAAGCCGTCGAGCGGCCCAGAACGCCTGCCAGTCCCGCGTTGCGCAGCAGGCTGGTGTTCATCTCGGCGATACGCCCGGAATAGGTCAGGCGGATCGTCGTGGGGTTGCCGGTCGCAAGATGAGATGCGAAGACGCCGAGTCGCTGAGCCAGTTCGATGAACGGAGACGCGGCCTTATACTGCTCGGGCGAGAGCGCGGGCATGTTCACCGCGTTAATCGCAATGCCGTTCTGCAGATACTCCACCATCTGTTCGGCGATGCGCACGCCGACGATTTCCTGTGCTTCCTCGGTGGATCCGCCAATGTGCGGCGTTGCGAGGACGGCGTCGAGCGCGAAAAGCGGGTACGAGGCGTCTGTGGGCTCCTTCGAGAAGACGTCGAGGCATGCGCCGCCGACTTTGCCGGATTCGATGGCCGCTTTGAGCGCCGCTTCGTCGATCAATTCACCGCGGGCGCAATTTACGATGCGCACGCCCGTCTTCATCTGCGCGAACGCGTCCGCGTTCAGCAGTTTCTCGGTATCGGGCGTGAGCGAAACGTGCAGCGTAATGTAGTCGCTCTGCCGATAGAGTTCGGGGAGAGAAACCAGATCCACGCCCAGATCCGCGGCGATGCGCGGCGTGACGTACGGATCGCTGGCTACGATGTGCATTTCAAACGCCTGCGCGCGCTTGACCACTTCCCGGCCGATGCTGCCCAGCCCGGCGATTCCCAGCGTTTTTCCCCGCAATTCGTTGCCAAGAAACTTCTTCTTTTCCCACTTGCCGAATTTGGTGGAAGCGCTCGCCTGCGGAATGGAGCGCGCCATGGAGAGCATAAAGCCGATGGTGTGCTCGGCAACGGAGACCGCGTTGCCGCCGGGTGTATTCATGACCAGGACGCCGGCGGCGGTGGCAGCGGGCAGATCGACGTTATCGACCCCTACGCCCGCGCGCCCGATGACGCGCAGCTTTGGCGCCTGCGCCAGCACGGCGGGGGTTACCTGAACGGCGCTTCGGACCACCAGGGCGTCGGCATCGGCAAGATGCTTCGCATACTCCTTCGGGTTTGAAACGACCACGTTCCAGCCCTCCTGCGCCTGGAAGAGTTCAATGCCGGCCTGAGCCATGGGTTCCGCGATAACGACGTTCATGAGTATTAAGCCTCCGATACAAACAGGGTATTGGTAAAAACGGTCGCCTTGCGATTAATTCCGCCACGCGCCCGGCGGCCAAACCCATGCCGGTCGCGTTTACCGGGAAACGGCTGCGTTAAAACGCCGGGTCCGTTTCGGAACCGCATGTCGTGCGCGGCGCCCCTTCGGGCCGGTTCGCGGCGCTTTCCCGCGGCACGTTCCCGCCGCAGCATACACCGACGCATAATAGAGAGAACTTGCCAATGCGCATGGGAAGGGTAGATTCTTTAGAATAACAAACACATGCCTTTACTGGAACAATTAGCCAAAGATATCGTGACCGCGATGAAAGCCCGCGACGAGGAGCGTCTCAGCACCGTCCGCATGATGAAATCCGCCCTGCAAAAGGCCCATGCCGACGCCGCGCCAAAGCCCTTGGACAACGCGGCGGACCTGCAGGTTCTGAAGATCCTCGTGAAACAAAGGACGGACGCCGCGGAAATGTTCCGCAAGGGCGGGCGCGAGGAGTCGGCGCTGAAGGAAGAAGCCCAGCGGAAGATCATTGAGAGCTACCTCCCCGCCGCCGCCACCGAGGAAGATATCGCTGCGGCAGTCGACGCGGCCATTGCCGAGACCGGCGCCACCGAGGCCAAACAGATGGGCCTGGTGATGAAGGCGGCACAGGCGAAGCTGGCTGGCAAGACAATCGACGGTAAGGTTTTGAGCGCAAAGGTGAAAGCGAGACTTGTATGAGCGATGCCAGCAAAGCGAGACTTGTATGAGCGATGCCAGCAAAGCGAGACTTGCATGAGCTTGAATCACAAGCCGTTCGTCCCGCCCGACGTAAAAATGAAGGAATTCACGCTGCGGGCGGTTCTGCTCGGGCTGGTGATGTGCGTGGTGCTGGGGGCGGCGAATGCGTATCTCGGCTTGCGCGCAGGCCAGACCATCGCGGCAACCTACCCGGCGGCGGTAATCGGGATGGCGGTCCTGCGCATTTTCAAAGGCAGCATTCTTGAAGAAAACATCGCGCGAACCGCGGGGTCGATCGGCGAATCGGTAGCGGCCGGGGCCATCTTCACCATCCCCGCGTTCGTGATTTCGCACTCATGGCTCGATTTCTCGCCCGGCGTTGCGTACTGGAAGTCGACCGCGCTGATGATGATCGGCAGCATCCTGGGGGTGCTTTTCGTGTCGCTGGTGCGAAGAGGGCTCGTGGAAGATCCAGATCTCCCATTTCCGGAGTCGGTAGCGGCATCGCAAATCCATAAGGCGGGACAGATGGGCGCAGGCGCGGCGAAGCACCTCTTCTACAACATGGCGACTGGATCAATTGTCTTCCTGGCAAGCGCTTTCAACGTCTTCGCGCCGGATAAGGACTGGTTTTTCGCCATGGGATCGCTCGGGAAGAGTTCGCTGCGATTGGGCGCGATCGGATCCACGAACCGGCTGGCCACAGGCGGAACGACGGTATTTTCGGGACCGACCGTGAGTCCTGCGTATATCGGCGTCGGATATGTGATCGGTCCCCAGCTGGCATCGCTGAACTTTTCGGGTAGCGTGCTGGCCTGGGGCCTGATGATTCCGCTGCTGATTTATTTCCTCGGGCCGCAATTGCACGCGTTCCTGCCCCCCAATTCCACGGGCGACGAATCCTGGCTGGGAATCGCCAACGCCGTCTGGCGTTACATCGTGCGGCCAGTCGCGGTAGGCGGCATGTTGACGGGCGCGACTTATACGCTCTTCAAGATGCGAAAATCGCTTGGCATGGGGCTGTCGCGTGCGTTCGCGGAATTAAAGGCCGGCGCCGCACCGCCGGAATCGACGGCCCGAACCGAACGATACATGAGTTCGCGCGTGGTGCTGTTCGGGATCTTCGTCGTTTTCGCGCTGATGATCGTTCTGTATTCGTATCTGGCGAACGGCATCGTGGCGGGCGTTACCGCGGCGGTTGTGATGCTGCTGGTCGGCTTCTGTTTTGCGACGGTATCGGGTTATCTGGTGGGAGTGATCGGGTCGTCGAACAATCCGATTTCCGGACTAACTCTTTCGACGCTGATTATCGCCGCGTTGCTGATGGTTGCTCTGGGAGTGAAAGGAACGAGCGGTGTAATCGCCGTCCTGGGCGTTGCGGCGGTGGTCTGCGTTTCGAGCGCGGTGGCTGGCGAGTTATTGCAGGATTTCAAGGTCGGCTACATCATCGGCGGCACGCCGCGAAGCATCCAGATTGTGGAACTGATGGCCGTGGTGGTGGCGAGCGCGGTGATGTACGTTCCGTTGTTCGTTTTGCACTACGGCAACATCAAGGCCGGCGGCATCGGATTCGGCGACCGTTTGCTTCCCGCGCCGCAGGCCGGCCTGATGGCATCGCTCGCGCAGGGTATCGTAAGCGGCGATATGGCGTGGCCGCTGATTGTGGCGGGAATCCTGTTCGGCATTTCGCTGATCATGATCGGAGTCAGGAGCCCGATGCTGGTGGCGATCGGGATGTACCTGCCCATCGGCACGACGTTCGCGATTTTCATCGGAGGACTGGTGCGGTGGATTACCGATTTTCTGGCGAAGAAGCGCGGCATGAACGAAGCGCAGAAGACGCGAATCGAGAGCGTGGGTGTGCTTGCCGCCTCCGGCATGATCGCGGGCGAGGCGCTGATGGGCCTGGTGACGGCAACGTTCAACTATTACGACTTGAAGCTGCCAATAGTATTTAAGGACCCGTCATACACGCTGGGACTTGCGGTGCTGGTGGCGCTGGGAACTATCCTCGTACAGGTGCCGCTGCGCAACGCCGGAAGGCCGGAGGATCCCGCGCCGCCTGCCGTCATTATGTAGTCGCCCATGCACAGCCAGTAAAGACGGAATCTCCCTTCCCGGCTGTGCATCGGAAATCGTGGGGAAGCGCCGGCGAACAAAAGCGCCAGGAAATCGACGGGTCCGTCTTTCACGTCTTCACGCTCGGGCTGCGACGGATGAAATGGCAGTTACGTCGTCCCGCGCGTCCCTTCGAGAATCCGGACAGCCTTGAGTCGACGATACAGCAGCCGACCTTGGTCACGGCCGGGATTGCCTTCGCGCCGCCCACGGTTGCCGAGAAGCCCGCGTGCCGCGAACTGGTCGCCGACTTCATAGGTACCTCTCCCTTCACCGTCAAATCCGTCGCGGAAGAGTTACCTGGTTGCGGTTGTCACTTTTGATGTAGCCAGGTAGCCCTTGACTGAGTCTTTGGTCACATCGTTTACCACGACCTCGTCGGGAGTCCGCGATCCCGCGCCAACGTAAAACTGCACCGGTTCGTTGGCTGTCTTGTCTTTTTTCTCGATGTATCGGTCGTTCGCAAGGACGGAGATCGTGTAGATACTCTTCTTCGCGTCGGATTTATTCAGACGGATCTGCACGTCACCCACCTTTTGCGGACCGTCCTTCTTTGCGATCGTGAATTCGTAAATATTCCGGTCGCCCCGATCCCGAAGTTCCTGGATCTCTTTTGAATTGGTAGCGATAAGACCGCTCATCACCCCAAGGTCGCCGCGTGCGCTCTGCAGTTCCGACACCGTGTCGTCGACCGTTGATTTCGTCGAAGCGAGATCCGTTTTCACGGAATCGACCTGAGCGCCTACGCCGTCGATTTTATTGTAGGCGGTATCGATCCTGCTGGCTGCGTCCGAAGTGGCATTCTTCACTCCGGCCAGTTCGGCGTTCAAAGCCTCCTGTTGCTCGGAGGCCTTCCGCTCAATTGTCGCTTTAACGTTTTGTGCGACCGTATCGGCGTGGTGAATCGCCGAGCTTCGCACTCTGGAGATCGAATCCGAGGTTTTCGCTTCCTCGCTGGCTAACTGGTCGTGCAGCTTTCCCGCCGTTTCCTCCAGGGAGGCGTCCGCGGCGGACAATTGGGTTTGCAATGTAGCTATCTCCTCCTGATGCGCCGAGGCCTGCTGGCTCAACGCGGAAACATCCGATCGTTCCGCAGTGCCAAAACCCGCCACCCCGAGCAGGGCCGCGCCAAGAGCGATGATGGCTCCCGAATGCCACCCGCCCCGATGGGACGTGTCCTGATCCGGCGTGTCCCGATTCAAAGAGTTAGTTGTGTTGCTGTTTGTGTCCATCTGGCACCTCGGGCTTCTTGAAAGCAAGACGTACGCCAATTGCTTTCGGCCCTACATTTCAATCGTTTGGGCGGCCGATGGCATCGGAATTGTGCAGAGACACGTAAAAACTGAAGTATGTAAACGTGCAGTAGTTGGCTGTTCGGGCGAATGAACTGGCTGTATCCGGTCCCTGAAGATTCGACTGCGCCGCGGAGCGGCGCAGTCGCTGTCGTGGAGAGCTTGCCTCGGACCCGACGAGGTTCATCAGTTCCTTGTTTGGCTGGCACGTAATCGGAAACGGGTTTGAGCCCGGGACCCGGCGCGAGGGATTTCAGATCTTCCGAACCTGTCTCGCCACGAGATACCCGAACGTACAGAAAGACTTGTGCCGTCGCCGGCCCTTTGCCCGCTAACCGTCGTTCCACCCGGGGTGAAAGGCGCCTGTCCACCGTTCGCTCTATGTCTTCACAGACGGAATCGATCGTCAACGCCACCGGCCGGGCCGGAGACGATAGCGTCCGTGAACTTTTTCCCATCGCGGTTCAATCCACATAGCTCCGGCACGAGGCGGTCTTTGCCATCCTCCCCCGACCCACACGTACGTGCCGCCGGTCCAGTTCCAGTAACCGTTCACCCACACCATGCCGGGCGCGGGGATAGGCCCAAATGCCTCCACACGCAAGGCGGGTGGTGCGACCGTCGCGTAATAGGACACGCCGACTCCGCCGCCACATCCCGCCAATCCGATCAGCACCACCATGGGCGCAATCCACATTACTCTTTTCATGATTTGCCTCCCGATTGAATTTCGTCCATCCCGGGAATGGCGGATGAGCGCCAATCCCGGGAGTCTTACAGCTAACGCTCCGTCGCACTCGGCCCCGAACTCGCTCCCGGTTCTGCGGAATCGCCTATCGGCTGGCCAATCACGTCGCCGTTAACAACCAATTCCACGCGGCGATTCTGTTGGCGTCCGGAGGCGGTCTCGTTCGTTGCAACCGGATGGTCCCCATTCCGTGAGACTCGATATTGGCGGAGGAAATGCCGGTCGCCATCAGGTATTCGCGAACCGAATCGGCGCGACGNNGGATAGGCGAGCAGGATGCCGGACACTTTTGCCAGATTTTCCTTCGCCCCCGGCTTCAGCGTCGCCTCGTTCGTGTCGAACAAGATATCCGACATGTTGACGATCAAGCCCACGCGCCGTGTCTCGTGTCATCAGAATGAGGTTCAACTGATCTCTCAAGCGCCCACGAAGGCGCTGCGCGTCGTTTTCCGCCTGCTGCCGTGCGGCGTCGGCCGCCGCCTTCTCGCCGGAAACCTGCTGTTGCTCGGCGAGCGCCGCCACTCGAGCCGCTTCGGCGTTCTGTTGAGCTGCGCGCGCGGCGGCCTCGGCAGTGGCCCTGAGACTCGCTTCCTCCGCGGCTTTCGCACGGGCGTCGGACTCCCGGCGAGCCGCCGCCTGCCGGGCCTCATCCGCTTCTTTCTCGATCGTGATGCGGCGGGCGTCCTCGGCCATCTGAGTCGCTTCCCGCGCTGATGTTTCCAGTTTCTTCAAATCCTTACTTCGATTGAATCCTCGGCGTTAATCATGTCGGCGGCGGCTTTCTCCATCGTGTCCGAGGCATAGGTATCGGCACCCTGTGCTTTGGCGATGGCGACCGTGAGCCGCGCTTCGCGCAATTGCAATGGGATCGTCAGGTCGGAAGTCGCCGCCGCCACATCGCGCGGGCCGACGTTTTCGGAATACTGTCCGCGTTTCAGCAGTTCGTATTTCGCGTCGATGAATTCCATCGTGCGGTGGTGTCGTCGCGCAGGAAGTTCTCCATAACCACGACATCGGAGGGGCGGCTCACCGAAAAATACGGCTCCGTCGTGACAATCATGCCGAACGACTGCAGATCCCTTGTCGCGTAAAGTCCCGCGTTACGATTTCCGCGTCTCTCAGCGTGAGTTCTCCCAGGCGCTCGGCCCTTCCTTCGGGAGTAACGGCCACAGCACCAGAGTCAGATATTCCGGGCCAAACTGCACTGGATTCGACAAATGATCGAAGTGCAGATTAATTCGAGTAGCGCCGTCGTTCGGAGTTACTTCCGCTTCTCCTCGCGTCGGGCATCAAAGCCGTTCCGCGGAAATCGATTTTGGTGGTTCCCTGGCGATGGTGATAATTTGTAACAGTTCAGGCGGTAGGAGG
>PLEX01000012.1 GCA_003136575.1 Bryobacterales bacterium
GGCAACCATTGGCCACCCCCTGCTAGGCGATCCTCTGTACGGCTTAACCGGCCAGCCTCTTGAAAACCTCCCTGGCCTCCCCGGCGATGGAGGATATTTCCTGCACGCCCAATGGTTGAAACTCCACCACCCCGTCACCGGAGAACAAATCAGTCTTGAGGCAGCTTTGCCGTCCGGATTCTCATTGCATCAGTAGATTCGCGGCGGGGAATCAAACCAGGGTGGCCGTTGAAACCAACTTCCCGCGAGAAATGCCTTCCTGCCCGCGTCGCCAAAATCCGAGCTTTGTAAAGGTGGCAGGTGATATGGCCGGAGCGCCGCCCGACACTTCCCACGATGAAGACTTTCGCGAAATGAGTCCTGGTTTTCGCCCACGTTTTGATAGTGCCTGCCGGCAGACAGGGCACGTTGCCCGACTCTGAAATCAATCTCGTGAGAGGCCCCAACTTCTGGAATTCTGGCCCTGTTTGGTTCGGGTTATGCCGAGTCAGCTATAACGACCACGGTCATGCGGCGGACAGGTGGCATCGTCAAACAGACTTCCCATGCTCAAACCTGTGCGTGCAACCGAATAACGGCTGAGAACGCACGCAAGAAGGCCCAGCGTCGCTCCGGCGCCTATAAAACGTGCACTCCAGGCCGATGAGTGCTTCGGATGATATGAGGATTCATATTAGTGCGCATCGTTTCCTGAGGTCCGAAGCCTGCCTGTTGGTGCTCCTGTCGACATCAGCTTCGCCCACTCTTCATCCCGTATCAGTGCCTCTTTCGGTACCTTCAGTACCGTTCGGAAGGCCCAGTCCAATCGCTCCATCGGCGTACTGCCTTGCGGTTCGGGAATCGCGGGTTTCGTTCGCATCTGATGGGATTATAGCGCTAATCGTCAATATCGTGGATCGACCATCCTGCGACTTGGCCCTTCTTGAATTCTCCCACTTTGGTAGCGCCGGACTTTACAAGGAGCGTGATGTTGGCTTGGTCCTCGACGCTGTCGCCTTTGATAATCACGGGTTCCTTCGCACCGATTAGATGTCCTTGGGCGCATTCAGAAAATCTCGGATAGCATTGCTCGTAGCGTCCGCTCTCGGCTTTAGGTCTATGAATTTCGTCCAGTACAAGTTAAATGTTCGATGAAGCCTGTCTGACGATGTATCGTCAGCCTCTCTGATATTGCGTTGATTATGCGCATAACTCTCGTTGATCGTGGTGGCGATCAACTTGACATTTGTCTCCAATACTGCATCTAGCTCACGCAAGGCATTAGCAACTGGTAGCGGCAGTTTAGAAGAAGACGACAGGACCATCAGAACATTTCTGGTGTCACAAAATTTCCGCGACATGTTGATGATGTGAATATGGCCCGGCCGGTTAGTCATCCGAATGTCTTCTCCGACTTGCAGCCTTGTGGCTGAATCCAGATCGATCAGTCCTTGTCCCCCGACAAAAAACTCGTCTATTTCTTTCAAGTCAGATTGAGAACTAAGTGTGGGCCAATGAAAATGACGCGCCCGCTTAATATTGAAAGCCATCTGGTCCGGAAAATCAAACATCTCGCGCAACTGCATCTCGTTTTTCTTGACGATGACTTCATCGATTTGACGAAATTCTTCAAGCCGTGCTTCGGCCAGCGCATCAACATGACGGACATGCGTCTCGTGATAGTCTCCGGCGACCACACGAGCGCTTGGAGAGTCATTGACTGTCTGCGTGAGAGTTTGCCCAACAGATAGAGTCCCACCTCCTGTATTGACATCCCTGCCAGCGAGAGATGATTGCGGGATCGCTATATGTTCAGAGGCGTGCTCTTTACCGAGTTTGAAGACGATCACCAGTATCCACACCGCTAACCCGATACCAAATCCCCAGTGTGGGTGCTGTCCTAACCAGCGCAAGGTATCCATTTCCGCTACATGGTCCTTGAGCTTGTCGGCCAACGACGCAAGGAAAATGTGCTCAGTGACCTGAGAGCTAGCCTCCCATGCCGCGCCAAACAGGGCAGATCCAACACCTGTCCGCTTAGATTCCACGGATTTAACTGCGAGGCTGACTGACTTGTGGCTTGGAAGCTGCATGGTGCCCATTTTCGCACGGATGCGAAACCGACTGCACAACCGCTTTCGGATGTCAATTGCGAAAGCGGATGGGCAGATTCAAATGGACCCACTACCGGCTGGCGCAAAATCGAAATAGACCCACTACCGTCTGTTCCGTTACCTGGCCAGAAAAGCAAACCTTGGTGAACCTGTTGGAATCTCGTATGCAGGTTTCACGGCTTTCGTGCTCGGGCGGACTTTCCAAAAAGGAGGACGTTGCGCAACTCGTCAAAATTGCCCACAGCGTCACGAGCGAGGCGGGCGGGCGAATCGAGGTGACTTCGGGTTCCCGCACCATCAAATCGGGAATGGACACTTTCCTCTGGTACGGGGCCAGACCCCATAAACGACCCGCTCAGGCATTCCAATACACGCCGTACACGCAAGAGGAATGGTCCGCGATCTTTCCTGACGCCACCCGCCGCCTCATAACCGAACGCGAGCTTGCCTCTCTCACAAGAAAGACCAATATTTCGGGGCCGTACAATGACCTCGCTGAATAATGTCGCTTGGATGAGTTCCGATCAGTCGGCTTGTGGACGCTGATTCCGTGCCGCGTCCGAAGCACGTGCCACTCGGAGTGTGGATCGGAGGAATAAGGTGAAGCCGCTGCTTACGGTTCTCGGGAAGGGGGCAGATCCGCGCTCGGCCGCGATCAAGCCCCAGCGGCGGAGGCAGCTGTCTCGCGGCACGTACGCTCAATCGTAGGATGCCACATAAAGCACTCCGTCATGATCGATCAGGCCGAGGCGAATGCGGTCGAGCCAGCCGAGGCGACCAAGCAGATTCTTATTGATCCGTTCATCGGCGAAAAAATACACTACCGATTCGAAGCTCAGGCCGAGCGTCTCGATGGTGACCAGATGACCAAAAGCCTCGACGCGCCCGGTGGCAGTCCGGAACGCCATTGGATCACCCGCCTCGATGTCGAGGTTCAGCAATTCGCCGTGACTTCGTTCAAAAAGGCAATGGGAAGCCCCGGTATCCACGTGCGCAAGCAGCTTGACACGTTCAGCGACGCTGTTCAGAAATACCGGCAACGAGATTCCATCGCCCGCCGGCACGTATAAATGTTCCGGCTGAATTCGATCGCAGGCATCAGACCCAGAAGGCGGAGGGCAAGTCAGGCTCGTCCGGGAGATGAACCATTAACGGGGTTTCGACGCCTTTCGCGCGCGCCTCATCGCGCACCCCGCGAGCGTCTGAACCATGGCTGATGAGCTCTTCGCCATTAAGGGCGACCCATTGGCCGCTGTATTCCTGTCCGTGCGCCCTGAGCCACTCCTGCTCCGGCACCCGGCCCGAATTCGCGCCTGGAGCCGGAACATCGGTGATTATCAACAGGACATGCTGTTGGTTCCGCAGTGACAGAGGCTCGAGCGGCCGCAAGAGTCCGTCTTCGAATATCGCTTCCGCATGTTGGGTCACAATTTCATTCTACCGGGATAAGTTGGGCTCGTCCCGGGAAGCATCGACCGCTCTGGCCGGATGGCGCGCCGCTATGCCGGTACCTGCGAAACCATGACCGCGCAGCCCTACACTGTGATATTCTCGCGGGGAAACGAATCGGCTCCTCCTTAGGGCCGACAGATTTCCAGAGTAACCGGCTATGTCAACCGACATACTATTCCACCCGATCGTCTTCCCGCACCTCACGGTGAAGAACCGTATCTTCCGCTCCAGCATCGCGGGCCGCATCGACAACTACGACGGTTCGGGAACCCAGGCGCGAATCACATGGGAAGAGAAATTCGCCAAAGGCGGCGTCGGAGCCATCGTCTCCTCGTTCGTGCCGGTTCACGTGCGCGGACGCGTGCAGCCGAACTACGCGATGATCGACAACGACGACAAGATTCCCTTCTGGACCGCTCTCGGCAACGCGGTTCACCGCCACGACTGCAAATTCATTCTCCAGCTCAGCCATTCCGGCCGCCAGCGCGACATCCCCGGCGTCGAAAACCTCATGAACAAAGCGCTTTCGGCGAGCGGCACAACTGACACCTTCCACGGATTGCTTTGCGAAGAACTGACGGCGGAAGGCATACGCGGCCTTGTAAAGATGTTCGGCGACGGTGCCCGCCGCGCCCGAACCGCCGGGCTGGACGGACTGGAAATTCACGCCTCGCACGGCTATCTGTTCACCCAGTTCCTGAGTCCGGCAATCAACCGCCGCAGGGACGAGTACGGAGGGTCCCTCGAAAATCGCGCGCGTTTCCTGATGGAGACCGTAGCCGAAATTCAGCGCTGCGCGGGCCGCGATTTCCATCTCCAGGTGAAGATCAACGCCATGGACTTTAACGACGCGCTCTGGCCGTGGCAGGCGAAAGGGACGACGCTCGATGAATCGGTCCAGGTCTGCCAATGGCTGGAAGCGGCAGGCGTGCACGCGCTGCACATCTCGGTCGGAAGCATTTTCCCGCATCCTCTGTTGCCTCCGGGCGGATTTCCCGGCGACGAACTGGACTGGTGGTACGGCCACCTGATCTCCAGTGGGACGCGCGGATACCTGAACTATTCGGCATTCCATTTCAGGCTGACGCGAGCCGTGTTCCTTTACCTGTGGAACCGCACGAAGAAGGGCCATCCGGTTGAAGGCGTGAGCCGCGAATTGGCCAGGGCCGTTAAAGAGAAGGTCTCGATTCCCGTGATCAGCACCGGCGGATACCAGCGCGGCAGCTTCATAAGGGAAACAATCGGTGGCGGGTACTGCGACGCGGTTTCGATCGCGCGGTCGCTGATCGCCAACAACAATCTGCCCCGCATGTTGGAGGAAGGCCGGGATCTGCCCGAAAAGCCTTGCTCGTACTGCAACCGGTGTCTGGTGAACGTGGTGGCCAATCCGCTGGGGTGCTACGACGTTCGGCGCTTCGGGGGTGATCATGACGCTATGGTGCGCGAAGTAATGACCGTCTTTTCGGAACCGGGGTTCAGATCATGACCCGGCACGCCACTACTCGTTTCAAGGGCGGCGTTCTTGTGGACGAGGTGAGGACGAGCCCGGTCGATCGGCACCAGATTCGTTTCCGTCGAATCGCGCTGGCGATCATGGCCGCCATCGTGATCGTGGCGTGCGCGGTCGCGCTGCGTGTTGCACGGTAACGTCGGCGCAGCAGTCCCGAAAACTGAGTATTGTCGAAGTGAAAACTTTATTGTGAATTATGCACTTTGACAGACCCAGTATGGTAGACTACTATTGTAGGTGTATAGGCGAAAATCTGTAAAATCATCTATGGAATCTCAACCACAAAATTTCGACTGGGTGACTGCCCGAGCGGAATGCTCCATCAATGTCGTATTCCGAACGATCTGCCTCGGGATCGAATCCGACGTTGCGACGAGAAACGCGTCAATTGGAACCGGCACTCCGTTCGTGACGAAGTACGAAGGTGACGATCTGGTGGTCTTCAGAAACGTTCAGCGGTCACCGTTCCTCGTCTTCAGGCAAACGGAGAATGGCATTGAAGCGCTGGACGGCCACACCAAGGCCGTGCGTCTCGCCGCATTCATTACGCTTTGCGATGACGGCCAGTGCAGGCTCATGGTCGGCGGTGCCGAGCGAGTGTTCTGGCAGTTCAGACGACGAGCGCTGGAAGAGTTGTTCTTCGTCGTCTCCAAGTGATAGGATGGTGGTGCGGTAGGCGAGGGTCGAACTCGCAAGGACGTAGTTCCCGGATGGCGGGAGTCCACCAGATTCCAAGTCTGGAGCGTTTACCAGATTTCGCCACTACCGCGTGGAAACCGGGTCTGTCGCAAGCCAGTTTCCCGGTCGTTATGGTCAGATAGTTAGCTCAGTTAAGGCGGCGGCATAAGCCGATACCCTCCTTCCAGATCAGCCCGGCACTCGTGAGGCGTCGGGCTTTTCTGTTTTCATTTTCAGGGTGATCTATGGGAGAACTGGAACTGGTAGAAAACAGGTTTCTACCATGGTAGAGAAAATTTCCTACCATGGTAGGATTTCGGCTCTGCGATGGTAGGAATGCGGTTTGTCTACTTCTTTGGCACCCGTGGAATGGGCTTCTTCATGAGTTTCAGGAAACGCTCGAAGTTTATGGCCGTGGCCGAGTCTGACGGAAGATCACCCTTGATCCAGGAATAGAATTCCGGCTTGTGAATGGAATTTCTCGCACTGTAGATTTTCCTGTTCGAGACCCCGGTGGCATCCCTATACACTCGAAGAAGCGCGGCTCTCCGTTCTATTTCTGACTCTTTGGATATCGGCGATGGCTCCTCTTCATTTTCCGTGAATTCGGTATTGTCGGGCGCAACGTATTCTCGCGGTTCGTCATAGGGAATCGGCGCTGGCAGGTATTTGGAAACGCCTGAACCCCGTTCCTGCGCGACTTCAAGAAGTTCCCGTTGGTACGCCTTCCACCGATGTTCGCTCTCAATGGTTCTTTGAATCTCCGGCAAGATTGCGCCATCTCCTACCAGATCGGGAACGTCGAAACTCTGGCTTCTGAACTTGTATTGCGCCTCGATAGTCAATAACCGTAGGCATTCACGAGCGTGCCGGTCCGCCTTATCGACTGTCCAGATTCCCGTGCGGGCGACATCACAGGCTTCCCGTGCGAATGCCGCAAACACCGGAAGAATCCAGGCAAGGACAGAAAGAACCGGCATTCCTGGAATGGCCATAAACTCGATGTCGGCCCTGATCTTCGCCGCAACGATATTCGCCCGCGCCTCTGCTGTGAACTCCACTGGGTAGTAGTCCATTGCCGTTTGCAAACCGGCACGGCGGGGCGCTACGATGAGAGTGTCCAGTTCGTCATCGGAGAGTCCCGGCCATGCGCCGGGCTTTTCGTTAAAGACTGATTGTAACGGAGAACATCGTGGCGCGTCCCGGAAATACCGTCCACGTTCCGCTAAAAACTGATGACTTCGTGTCGCTGCTGGTCCGCGTCAAGCCGACCGCCGACATGCCGCGGCCAGGTGCGCATCCAACGAAATCGAAGATGGCGAAACTGGATGAGGAGTTCGGGCCACTGGAATTTGGCCAGCGGCCGCGAAGGAAAACACCCGCAGTCCGGTAGCGTGATATCCTCGCATCCGAGGCGGGACTGTGGCGCGAGTTCGCACACACTACGACAATCTGAAGGTGAGCCGGGATGCGCCATCCAAGGTGATCTGGGCTGCTCATCAGGTGCTTGTTGCCGAACATGCCACTGACGCGGAAATTCTGCGAATCATCAACAAGTCTTACGCGGTGCTGTCCGACCCGGTAAAGCGGGCAGAACACGACCTCTGGATTGCCAAGGCCGAGGCTCAACCGACTTTTACGCCGCCCGCTTTCCAGCAGGTGAAGGAGCACTGGCTTCAGGAATGGATGTCCGATGCTGGCAAATGGGTGCGGAGCAATGGATACTGGGCCGGCGCAGCGCTCGTCCTCGTTGTTCTGGCCGTGGTGGTACTTATATTCGGTGGCAAGCTGTCTACTCGCAGTGCCGTGACAACATCTTCACCGGCAGTTGTGGCCGCACCACCCTCCTCGGTAACGCCCAACACCCTTCTCACAGATGATCCGAGGGCGGTTCTGGACTCGATTCCCGTTAGCCAGTCGGTCAAGGCCGATGCTTGGAACGCATACAGTCTGGCTGCATCACCAGCGGACTTCAAAGCGAAGTTCGATAAGATCGCTATTCCCGACAAGGCGAAGGCCGACCTTTGGGATATGAAGTTCAAGGCCATCGATTACGACGCACTCGCCGCTAAGTTTGGTGGCAAAGACGCACCGCCTGGATCGGTTGCCACGCACGGGGCGCACGTTGGTACTGTTCTGCCGAAGCTGCTGCCAGGGAGCACTCAGCGCCAAGAGGATTCGCGCAGCGAGATTGACAAGGTAATTCAGAGCGGGAAATACTCAGAGTTGCCACCGGCTGAAGTGCTCAGCCAACCGACCGGTTCCGGGCCATCACACCAGTCCCTCGTGAACCAGACGATCTACACTCTAACCGTAACCTTCTACGGCTCGCCGGAACGTTCTGTTGCAATCCCAGCAGGACAGTCAACGGAACTGGACCTCGCTCCGGGTGCGTACAGGGTGTTGGGTGCGGCTGCGGGCCCCGTGGTGCCATTCGTGGGGCACGACAACTATTTGGCTGGCGGCGAGTACAAACAGACTTTTTTCATAAGCCCATAGGGAGGATCATTTCCAGTCTCAGTCATTGTTTGTACGGGTTTTTTTGCTGCTGCGAGTGGTTTACCTGAGACTGTGAGACCAGCGTTCGCGAAGGTAAAAACCTAGTTGACTAATATTCCGTCCCACGGCATAATTTAGTCATGGAACCGCAGCGGCCAAACGCTCATCGGGTGAACGGCCCGCTCCGGCACCAGCGACCCGTAAGCGGCGAACGAAGAAGACGGTCTGAACATGACGCAGTGGCGAGCAACGTGGCCGCCATCTGCGACACGCTGGGAGACCGTGTGAGTTTCGCGCAACTCATCAAGGTCTATAGCAACGATCCCGAAGCTGAGCGCCGGTACTCGCCCGGTGAAGTGGTCGATACGGAGGTGGTCCCAATCATGGGCGACCCCGACACGTCCCGCGCCTGCACCAGCATCGTGGAGCGCCAGAACCTCACCATCAGAATGCAGATGCGCCGACTGACCCGGCTCACGAATGCGTTCTCAAAGAAGTGGGAGAACCTCTGGGCCGCATACTGCCTGCACTTCGCCTACTACAACTTCTGCCGGGTGCATCGGTCGTTGCGCGTGACGCCGGGGATGGAAGCCGGGATCACAGATCACATCTGGGAGATCGGGGAACTTCTGGCGTAGCCGGACCGCACAGATCCGTTACACCACCACGAATTGGCCGAAAATTATCTCGGAAGCATCACTCACATCATCGAGTGGAACTCCATTGTGAAAATATCGAATATTCCCATTCTCGTCTGGTGAAATATCGAGATGGTCAGAGACTGGTTGTTTCTTGCCGACCAGGCTGCGCTCAATTTGGATGACAGTTCCGCTTGTGGCTCGCCTTACAATAATGGTCTCGTTGCCGCCGTTACGAACCGAAAACCCGACTTGCAGGGGATCGAAGTTAAGGCTTGCCCCGAATAGACGATTATGCTCCTTAACGTCGGACTCAACGCGATCCTGAAGGCGCTGGAATAGTGTCCCATAGGAATTCTGAGCGTTGACGGCCCACGAGTCCTTCTTGTTGCGTTCAGCGACGTTCTGTTGGAACTTTCGGTATTTCTGCCCGATCCAGTCCTCTGGCATGGCGCTTTCTCCAGTTTCAAATATTAAGGCGAATCGCACGTAAAGTCCATTTTACCGCAGATTTCGACAGCGATGTGGCTGTAGCACGAGTTTGTGGCGTGGTGATATCATTGCCCGATAGACTATAGGGAACTTCTCATGCAGATCGCAAGAACTTTATCGGCTGACGACGGTGACCGGTTAACACGCTATCGCGCGATCCAATCTGAACGTCTGGATGCTGTGATTCGTAGCCTTTCCGAGGATGACCTGTACTGCCTTGTTGCGCGATGGGATTCTGAACACGGGTTGGAGTCTCCATCATCACGAATGCAGTATAAACGCGGGGCAACCAGAAGAGCCAGAAGAAACACTTTTATCGGCGTTGTTCTGGCAGTTGTTTTATGTCTCGCTATACGCTGGGCCAGTGAAATGAGCCAAGAACGCGAAGAAAAGAGTGACGATTCGGCTGAGATGAGTTACCTGAGGAATAGAGCACAATCCGACAAATCCCTTGCTATCGCGATCCAGGCCGCTGAAGATTTGGTGGAACCGGAAAACAAACCGTGACGCCACGCGACAAACGAATCTACGGGATCGCGATGCTGTGCGCCGTCGCCGCTGGGCTGTTCCCGCCATGGGCTTTTTATCGCGTCGGGACTCCATACGGTTACCACTTCCTGTTTACGCCACCACAACAGAATATCCACGTCGATACAACGCGACTATTCCTGGAGTGGATACTGATCGGCGGGGTTGGGCTGGCTGTTCGGTTTCTGTGGGGAGTAAAATAAAAGAACGCCCCGCCTGGCAGCTAAGAGCGTTCTCCGGCTAACTATTCCAGTTTAACAGGAGAATTGCGCGTGGAAATTTTCATCCCCTGGTCCGAAGATCCGGCCACGAACCAGAAGAATATTGAAGACGCCATCAGTGCCGGAGCTACCAAACTAATCGGCGAACGAGGGAAGGTCCACGTGATTCCGTCTAGGAAGCCTCCGGCGGGCGCGGTCTTGCGCGAACATTGTTCATCGCTCCGCAGTGATGACACCGGCACTGAATCAGACGATCCTCGGTAGCGATGATGGTCTCGGAACGCCACGGATCTGTGAGATCAATGCCATTTCCGCATTTTCGGCATACCTGTCCGTCATAAAGTATTGCTGGAATCTGTTCGTCTGCCATCCCGGCAGCATATCAAAACCGCCGAAGACAATGTACCGCGTAAATGGTTTTACGGAAATTTTAGAAATCCCACGCAACTTTCAGGCAGTACCCGGGCCAGCGGGCAAAGAGGTATGATTTTTAACAGGAGATAAATTCGAGTGAAAGCGTTAACCGTGGCGTTACTTGGGGCTGGACTGGCTATAGCCCAGAGCAACCCCGTGACCGATGCGTATCAGCGCGGAGTTGCCTTGGGGAATCAACAGAACGCCATTGTCGTTGATTGTTTAAACCATCCAAGCTGCATCGCTGCGCTGCAAGCGGCCCAAGCTCGAAAAGACGAAGCCAAAGCCGAGAAAGCCCGCCTCAAGGCAGAAGCCCAGGCACGCAAGGACGAAGCCAAAGCTGAGAAAGAGCGGCAAAAAACAGAAATCAAACTGGCTAAGCTGCGGCTCCAAACCGAACGCGAAGCGGCTAAGCACGAAGCTCTCGCCAGTGCCAGTCAGCCCGCAAGCGCCCGGTAAAGGGTCGTCCGGCTCACTTTGAACAGGGCGGCGATTTCGTCACGGCGCGGCGGTTTCTTTTTCGCGAGTAGCTTCCGGGCGTGGTCGATCTGCTGCTTTGATAGCTTCTGTTTCGGGCCGCTTTTGACGCCTCGCGCCCGCGCTGCCTTCATGCCTTCACGGGTTCGTTCAATGATGATGCCGCGTTCAAACTC
>PLEX01000120.1 GCA_003136575.1 Bryobacterales bacterium
AACAGGAAGCTCGACTCGCGCGAAACCACGCTTTCCAGTTCCGCCTCGCTCTTCAGGAAAGGCAGGCGGTCCAGAATCAGCCAGACGACCGCCGCGATGCCCAGCGCGAGAAACGCGACAAAGTACTTGCCGATGGGCGATTCCGCGAACGCATGAACCGAACTCACGATGCCCGAGCGCGTCAGGAATGTGCCGAAGATGCACAGGAAGAATGTCGCGGAGATGAGGACCATGTTCCAGACCTTCATCATCCCCTTCTTTTCCTGCATCATGACCGAGTGCAGAAACGCCGTTCCGCCGAGCCACGGGAGCAGCGACGCGTTTTCGACCGGATCCCACATCCAATAACCGCCCCATCCGAGAACGTGGTAGGCCCATGCCGAACCCAGCATCACGCCAGTGCTCTGGAAGAGCCACGTGACCAGCGTCCAGCGGCGGGTGGTGTAGATCCAGCTTTCACCCGGCGCGCGGCCGATCAGGGCGGACATGGCGAAGGCGAACGGCACGGAGAAGCCAACGTAGCCAAGATAGAGGAATGGCGGGTGAATCACCATCGCCCAGTACTGGAGGAGCGGATTGAGGCCGTTGCCATCGGCGACGGAAGTGACGACCTTATCGACCGCCAGCACCTGGAACGGGCTGACGATGAAGTTGTTCAGCAACAAAAAGAATAGCTGGATGGTGGAGAGAATCGCCACGACCCAGGGCAGAAGATTGCGGTGGTTCCTGCGCGTCGTGAGAACGGCGATGGCCGCGTAGGTGGAAAGCAGCCAGCTCCAGAAGAGCAGCGAGCCTTCCTGACCGCCCCACCATGCGGCGAACTTGTAAAACGGCGACATGTCGCGGTTGGTGTGCGACGCGACGTAGGCCATGCGGAAATCGCCCGTCATCAGCGAATAGACGAGAATGCCGGCGGCCGTTGTGACGAGGACCCACACCGCGATGACGGCGCGTTCGCCGCTCAGCGTCAGGAACGGCTTCTTCTTTAACCGGCCGACAACGCTCGAAACGATGGCGTAGAGCGAAATGCAGAACGCCAGCAGCAGGGCCAGGGCGCCTATGTTTTCCATGTGTTTACGGTATTCCTGTTTTCAAACTTACGTTACGAGCCGTAGGACGATTTGCCCTGCACTTGCTTCTGAATGCTGTCAGGGGCTTCACCGGGCTTCGGCGTATATTTTGAGGCGCATTTCGCCTGAATTTCGGAAGCGTGGAAGACGCCGTCCGGACCGAGGCGGCCATCTGCGAGGGCCTGCGCGCCGTCTTTAAAGGTATCGGGCAGCGGATCGCGTCCTTCGTAGGCGACTTTCACCATCTGCTTTTCCCAAACGAGGGTGAAATAAACCTGGCCGTTGGAGCGTACGATCGAATTGGTCGCCACGTCGCCCATCACGCGAACGCGATGGGACTGCGCGGACCCGCCCATCTGAAACAACTCCGCGACCGTCTTGTAATAGGTTTGCGATCCCGAGATTCCGGCGGTCGCGAGCCAGACGAGCGATCCGACGATGACCGCCATCAACATGCCGAATTTCCAGTACTTGCGCATAAGACCTCTTCCGATTTCAGTATACGCCCGGGGTTTGTGAGGGCGTGTACATCCGATCCGGCTGAACCGCGCTCGAATGAATCTCTATGACGCGGCGGGAGTACTTTCCTTCCGTGAAAAGAGCTTCCCGGAGGAGCTGAGCCGTCGCGATTGCGTTACGATTGAACCATGCCGTTCGTACTCGACGACGCTTATCTTCCCGGCACGCTGACAGCGCCTCCGATGAACGACGAGGAGTTTGAAGCGTTCTGCGCCGAGCACCCGGACTTTTGGTTCGAAGCGACTGCGGAAGGAGATCTCGTCGTTACGGGGCCGAGTCATTCCCTGGATGGTTGCCGCAACAGCAGGATTCTTTCGCAGTTGGACCAGTGGGCGAAACAGGATCGTCGCGGAATGGTGCTGGATTCTTCCTCGGGTGTTGTGCTTCCGAATGGCGCGCGCCGTTCGCCCGATGCGTCGTGGACTCGGACCGAAGAAGTCCTGCAGCTTCCCCAGGAGAGCCGGGAAGGCTTTTGGCATCTGTGCCCGGCATTCGTCATCGAGCTTCGCTCGCACTCGGATCGACTGCCTGTCTTGAAGGCAAAGATGCGCGAATACATCGACAACGGCGTGTAGCTCGGATGGCTGATCGACCCGGAGGCAAAGTCTGTCGAGATCTACCGTCCGGACCGCGAGCCGGAAACCCTGACCGGCGTCTATTCTGTAACGGGCGAAGGACCGGTAGCGGGCTTTACGCTCTCACTTCGCGAAGTGTGGGAGCCGTTGGCAGCATAACGCCCAACACCTGGTTTTGTATCATTTCGCGTAATCTAGCCTCTTGTCGACTCCAGACAGCCGTTCCAACCTCGGATTTCCGCATTAAACTGAGGGCGTGGGTAATATGCGCTCCCTCTTTTTTGCAATGGTGGTCACGGCGATCCCAGCCTCCGCCCAGCCCGTGCCGATCAGTTGCAACGGCCAAACCTGCACGTTCACGCTGAACTTCGATGACGGTTACGCCCACCTGGCGAACATCATCGGCGCGCCTTATTCCGGTCAAATCCAGCACAGCAACTCGCAAACCTTGCCGAACGGTACTCACATGTCCAACCAGTCGTCCGGCCCCGTGATTTACCGCGACTCCAAAGGCAGAGTCCGCACTGAGCGCCACGCCGACCCCACCGCGAACGGCCGTCCCGCTCGTCCCGATGATTTCGTCATCGCCGAAATTCACGATCCTGTCGCTGGCTTCGAGTACGTTCTCGATCCCGTGGACCAGGTCGCGCACCGCAGGCCGTTCAAGCCGGAGTCCAGCTGGAAATGGGACCCTTCGCAGATTGCGAACATGCCGACCCAGCCGTACGGTGGTCCTGTCGGACCCAATTCGACGGTTCAGTTCCTCGGCACCCGGACGATCTCAGGCGTCCTCGCTTACGGCCAGAAAACCACCTGGACCCGAACTACACCGGGCGGCGAGACCATCACCCAGGCCGAGGAAGAATGGCTCGATCCCGCCAGCGGCGCACTTTTGTCAAGCGTCAGCGGCACTAACGGCAACGACCAAACGTTGACGCTGGCGAATTACAGCAATGCCGAACCCGCTCCCAGCCTGTTTCAGGTTCCGGGTGGATACCAGACGGTGGATGAGACCGGGTCGTTCCAGATAGTGCATCAGCGCGTTGCACCGGGTCCCAACGGAACCGGAACACACGGACCGCAGCTGACCGGCTCCTGCGAAGAAGGCGTTTGCAGGGTTAATTTCGATCCCGGCAACGCACCGGCGAACTTCGCCGTGACCGGCGCGCCGTACTCGGGGCACCAGGTTTTCACCTCCGTGTCGAGCAACGGAACGCCATTCAGCGCTTCGCCGAACGGAACCGGGCAGTACCGCGATTCCCACGGCAGAGTCCGCACCGATCCAAAGCAGGTCAGCGTGCGAGCGGCGGGGCCTGGTAACATGATGCCGCCGCTCGTTGAGATTGAGGATCCGGTCGCAGGATTCTTCTACATTCTCAATCCCGCCAGCCAGACGGCTTATCGCCTCAAGGCCGCTTTCCGCTCCGTCGCGTTTCAGCCGAACCAGAATATGGCGCAGCAGGCGGGTACGCGCACGGGGCCGAACGGCAGCACCGTAACGATTGAAAACCTCGGACAGCAGATCATATCCGGCGTCACGGCCACAGGCCAGCGGACGACGAACATTTACCCGCCCGGCACTTACAGCCAGAACGATAAAGAGATCGTGACCGTGAACGAACGGTGGATCGACCCGAAAACCGGGGTCGTGATTCTGATGAAGAATGCCGGGCTGAGGGTTAACACGACCGACTCGATTCCCGATTACCAGGAAGGCGATCCCGAGGCGTCGCTGTTCCAAATCCCCTCCGGCTACACGATTGTGGACGAAACCGGCCCGTTCACATTTACAGCCCCGGTGCACTAAGCCCGGACAAGCTGCCGACATTTGTTCCCCCCGGACGGGCGCGACCGCGCCCGCCGCCTTTCTGCAGTGCCCGAGCCAATTGCCGTTATACTTGAGCAGGAGGATGTTCAAAATGACCGTTGCGGTGAGCGGCTTGGTGAATCAAGGCGAGATTGCGTCCGCCGTTCGCAAAGTTGAGCGGAATTTTTCGCTTCAGGTTGTTCGCATCCGCCACTCGTATGGCGACGACGGGACGGGCGCCCCCGCTGTCTACTTTCGTATCCTTGTGAGCGACGAGGTCGCGCATCAACCTCAATTGCGCGAAGTATCGCGCCGTCTGGCGATCGACTTGATGAACGAGGCCAGGACGGACGAGAACGGCCTTCGCGCGTACTTCGATTTCAGGAGCGTCTCCGAGCAGCAAGAGCTCCAGGATCCGGCCTGGAATTGAGTTGTGCCTTATCCCGATGAACTTCTTGATTCTGCCCTTGACCTGTAGAAGGTAAGCCCCGAAACGCAGGCCACGTTGCGGCGGGCGGTTTCCGCAGCGTATTACGCTCTTTTCCATTTTCTGATTGGAGAGGCGCGCCAAAACTGGGCAAGGCCCGAACAACGCCCCGCACTGGCCCGTGTTTTTGAACATGGTGTTATGGCGAAGGCGTGCGAGCGCGTCATTGGCAGGCACAAGAACGCGACAAGTGGCTCCCCGGAATTCCGGCTTTACTCAGTGGCCTATGCGTTCGCCCAGCTTCAGGAAAAGCGGCAGCGGGCCGATTATGATCTGTCCGCTACGCTATCAGCCACCGACGTGGAACTGGCGGTTGGCTTAGCCTTCGATGCGTTCGAATGCTGGAAGACCATCAAGAACGAACAGATTGCCCAGGATTACCTCTTTCCCTGCTCTTCAATGGCCGGTCATGATACACGACTCAAACGCGCCATAGCCGGCGCGGTGCCAACGGACAGGCTCCGTTCCCCGCGGAACCGCTCCACTCGGACCACAACGAAAGTCGCCGCCTTCTATGCCTGACCGCGCCCACCCCGGCAAGGAACCGGGCGCAGCGATACCAGCTTGTCGTCGTAACAGTTCAGGCCTCTGAGA
>PLEX01000112.1 GCA_003136575.1 Bryobacterales bacterium
TAGAATCCTTGACGTTATGAGACATCGACAGGCTAATTGAAACCTCACTTTCCGGGTGGCCGTGATCCATTCCGAATCTGCCTTGTGCCAAGACCAGTAAAATACAATTGAGTTCGTGCCTCAAAATTCCGGCCACGAGGGCGCGCTTTTCAAGCGCGGTAACGACAGCGTAGAATCATCCCATGGAGAGCGAAAAACAATGCGCCGGTATCATCACATCGGAATTCCCACTACCGAAGCGAAGCCTGGCGAGATCCACTTGAAACACCTGAAACTCTTTGTCGTCAGCCACGAGAAAAGCGAATTCGGTGTGGAGTGGATGCGTTTCGAAGCGGACGCCGCGGTCCCTGATCTCGTCCGGCAAGTTCCGCACGTCGCGTTTGAAGTGGCTGATCTCGCCTCCGAGCTTGCTGGCCGCGAAATCCTGATTCCTCCTAACAGACCATCCGACGGCGTCCGCGTCGCGTTCATAGTCGAAAACGGCGCGCCCATCGAACTGCTCGAATTCACCGAGCCCAACCATCCCGGCCGCCGCCATCAGAGCTGCTGATACAAACCCCCCATTCCAAAACACGTTTTAGAGCGAAGGCCGAAGGCGGGCACTCGTGACACCTTCAAAAACAACCGCTAACCCCGCTAACCCGACTTTCGCACCTGGACAGTATGCGAACCGATAAGTGGAATGGAATGAGTAAAGGGTACCCGAAGGTCTTCACCACAAAACGAGTGATGGATTATCGAAACACGGTCCCCCGAAAGGGACAGAAGGGAGACCCTTTTTGCTGACCTGTGCACCTCTTGCGGCACTGTAAAACGCTTATACGTGAAAGACCCGAAACGCGATTGGGTCGCATAACTTTCACGGTTTCAATTTGCCCGTAGTAAGCCGATTGCGCCCGATGATACACTTAGCCTAGCTTAGCTAATAGCTAGTCAACCACCCGCGCGGAGTGGATCTGACGGAACTCAACCTGAACGTGAAGACAGCGAAACGCTCGCAAAGACCGATGTCCCGCGGCGCCAACCATTGACGCCGCGGTATCGTGGTTGGCGGGACTAGTTTGGGTATTCGATATTCCAAAGTTGCCATCCTCGCGCTATCCGTGTCCCTGGTTCACGGCGCGCCGCCGGACGGGGAGGAGGCGTCCGCCGATCAGCGTCGCGTGATTGACGGCATGATCCGCGCGCAGGCCGCGCGTTTCGAACAATTCGAGTCTTACACTCGCCTCCAGCATTACTCGGTGACGACCGACCGATTCGGGCTGAAGGCCGATATGGTGGCCAGGATCCATCGCGACCGCCTCAAAGGAAAGACGTACGAAGTTCTCCGGCGCAGTGGCTCGCCGGTGATCCAGAGCCATGTCTTCGACGCGCTGCTCGAAGCGGAAGTAGCTACCAATCAGCAGGGCGGAGAGTTGCTGACGCTCGAGAACTACTCCTTCAGGCTCATCGGGCGGGAGGCGTTCGCCGGACGGTCGTGTTATCTCCTCGCATCCGAACCAAAGCGTAAAGACAAGCGGCTGCTGAAGGGACGGATCTGGGTCGATGCGGAGGATTTCGGGATCGTACACATCGAAGGGCGCCCATCCGACAGTCTGTCGTTTTGGGTGGGCAGGCCGATGATCGTGCAGGATTTTACGAAGCAGTCCGGATTCTGGTGGGCCTCGATGCGACGATCCTACATAGACAACGTTTTCCTCGGGAAGTCGGATCTGACGGTGGAATACACCGACTATCAGTTCGAGCCGCGGCGGTAGGGCCACGGGTGGTCTTAGCCTTGTGCCGCGCGGGTTGTGCCGTCCCGACGTTCCCCGAGCGCCAATGTGGTCCCGTGGCAACGGTGAAAGGCGTCGGGGCCTGCCCCATGGAATATACACGGATAAACTGGAGCTGATGACCTGGGCAACAGAAAAATAACGTGCACATCGGCGAGGCTTTAAGGTTCAGCGTTCTGGCACTGCGCCACAACCCCGTGCGGTCGCTTCTGACCGGTCTCGGCATGGTTATCGGCACTGCGTCAGTCATCCTGGTGGTCACCATTTCTCTGACCAGCCAGGACTACATTCTCGACCAGATCGAAGGCGTCGGCTCGAACATGGTCTTCGCTTCTTATGAGGTGGGGTCGCAGTCGTCAGCCGCGGAGGTTGGCGGGGACTTCATTAAGAGCGCAGACGTTCAGGCTATCCGCGACGAGATGGCGGCCCGTATTACCGCGGCAACCGGCGTTGAAACCAATTTCGATGCGATGTTCGTCAATGGACGAGAGCGGCGCCTGCTCGTCATTGGTTCGGACGAATACTACAAGCCCGTCCGCAACATCGTTGTGCTGGCCGGGCGTTTCCTCGACGCCGGCGACGTGAGTCTGCGCCAGAAGGTCGCGCTCCTCACCCAGAAGCTCGCCGTCACTTTGTATGGCAGCCAGTCCGCGGCGGTCGGCCAACTCATCAAGATTCGTGGCCTTCAGTTCACGGTGATCGGCACATTCAAGGAGAAGGTGGATACTTTCGGCCAGTCCGAACTGAACGACGAAACCGTGCTCATTCCCATCACAGTGCAGCAGTACTTCGTTCCGGTGGAGCGCATCGACCCGCTCTACGTGCAGGTCCGCAATCCCGCCGACGTCGAGTCGGTCACAAACGAAGTTCGGGAACTGCTTGAGAGCCGGCATCGCGCGGGTGCGTCCTATAAAGTGGAGAATCTCGCCGGAATACTGGCCGCCGCAAAGAGTATCGCGGTCGTCCTGACGCTTGTGTTGGTGCTGGTATCCGCCATCGCGCTGGTCATTTCCGGCATCGGCATCATGAACATCATGCTGGTGACCGTGACGGAGCGTACCCGGGAGATCGGTATCCGCAAGGCCATCGGTGCGCCCCGCCGCGACATCCTGATGCAGTTCCTGCTGGAAGCGGTGCTGATCAGCGTTTCCGGCGGCACGATCGGCATCCTGGTGGGAGTAGCGATGCCGCTGAGCGTTCGCTTTTTCGTGGATAATCTGGTGATCCCGATCTCGGTCTGGTCGGTCGTGATCGCGTTCACCGTTTCGAGTCTGGTGGGCCTCGTGTTCGGCATTTTACCGGCGAGCCGGGCGTCGCGGTTGAATCCGACCGAAGCTCTGCGCTACGAATAGTTTATGCGCACTTTTTTCTCGCTCGTGGCGTCGCTTGCGATTGCCGCCGTTGGCGCTCACGCCGAAACTTATACCTTGACTCTGAAGCAGGCCGTCGAACGCGGACTTACCGGCAATCCCGAAGTAACGCTGGCAAAGCTCGACGAGTTAAAGGCCGCCCAGGGTGTCGCGCTCGCGAAGGATCCGTTCACTCCGCACGTGGGCGTCGGCAGTGGCCTTGCCTACACGAACGGCATGCCTCTCAGCATCGAAGGTTCCGCGCCATCCATTATTCAGGCGAAGGCCACGGAATATTTGTTCAACCAGCCGCAACTGTATGCCGTTCGTCAGCAGCGCGAGGTGGCGCGGGGCGCCGGATTCGCCTCCGCGCAGAAGCGGGATGAGATTGCCTGGCAGATCGCGGGGCTGTATCTGGATGCCGACCGCGCCAACAGGACGCTGGAGACCGCGCGCAATCAGATCGGCAGCTTCGAGCGCGTGCTGGATACCATTCAGGCGCGTGTCGACGAGGGCCGGGAACTCCCGATCGACGTCCATCAGGCGAAGTACAATCTGACGGCGGCGCGGGTTCGGCTCAGCAACATTGAAACGGATCGCGACATGGCCGAACGCAACCTCGCGATCGCGCTCGGTTACCGCGCGGGCGACATGGTTGTTCCCACAGCGACGGATCGGACGCCGGCCACTCTCCCACCGGATGAAGCTGCGGCATTGCAGGCCGCGCTTGCCGAAAGCCCGGAGCTGAAGCGTCTGCAATCCGCACTGATCGCGAAGGGGCTGGAGATCAAAGGCGTTGAATCGCGCCGGCTGCCGCAGATCGATCTGGTGGCGCAATACGCCCTGTTCGGGAAGTATAACGACCTGAATCAGTATTTCGCGAAGTTTCAACGGAATAACGGTGAGATCGGGGCGTCGTTCCAGTTGCCGCTGTTCGCCAGCACGGGCATCAAAGCGGCTGTGGCGCAGATCGATACCGATGAGCAGCATCTGCGCGTGGAACTGCAAAGTGCGAAGGATCGCATTGCCATGAGCGTTCACCAGAGTTACGTGGGGATCGACCGCGCGAAGCTGGGCGCGGATCTGGCGAAGGAAGGGCTGGAACTGGCGCGCGACCAGTTGACGCTGGCGCTGGAGCAGCTCAACGACGGCCGCGCGACGCTGCGGGAAGTGGAACAGGCGCGGATCAACGAGAGCGAGAAATGGATCGCGTTTTACGACGCGCAGTTCAATCAGGAGCGGGCGCGGCTCGATCTGCTGAGGCAGACCGGGAATCTGCTGGCGTCGATTCAGTAAAGGGATTGTCGGCGGGGCGGCATTAGCCCGCGACAAGAGACCGTTGTGATAATTAGGAAATCCATGCGAGCCAAGTTGCCGTTGCGCATTTCCTCTGCCATCTTATTCCTCTTTGCTTTAGGGCATACCATAGGATTTCAGACATTCCGGCCAGACTCTCAACAGGGGCTGGCGGTCATGGAAGCCATGCGAAGCGTGCCTTTCGCCTTCGGGAACACGACGGTCCATTGGATGGATTTATATATGGCATTCGGTTTTGCCCTGTCCGTTTCCGGCTTCTTCTCGGCGATCGTGGCATGGCGCTTGAGCACCGCCACCGTCGCGGAAACATCGATCGTACGCACCATCACCTGGCTGCTCTGCGTGACCCAGGTTGCGAGCATTGTTCTGAGCATCCGTTATCTCGGCATCGTCCAGGCCGTTTTCTCGGTGGTATCTACCGCCGCGCTGGTTTGGAGTGCAGTCCGGCTCAATGCGACGGGCAAGGCTAATTTCTAGCCGGCGGTCAGGCCTTGTGCCGCCGTGCAGTGGCACTCCCATCGGCCGCACCATCCATGTGTCGTGGATCCTGATGCCTGCGATTTTGATCCTGCCGGACATCGCCGGCAGGGCGATCTCCTGAAAGAGCGGAAACGCGGAAACCCGGACTAACGGGGCGCCTCCGCTTGCGGTGACATAAAATTTGTAAATCCCGGACGAACGGTGTTACACTACCCGTTACCTGTCGAACAACGGGCCGCGCTTGCCCTCATTTTTACCGGGGAGTCAATTGTGACCGTTGTAAACCAATCCATTTTTTCAGGCTTTGCCGCACGGGCGGACCGGTTGATTTCGAGGCGCGCAGGCAAAGTTGTGCCGGTCCGGAAAACGAGCTGGGCTTGCGGCCTTGCGGCGATTTTCCTGCTCTCCTTCCCGGCGAGACCCGCCGCGCAAACTCCTCCGCCTTATCGCCCCTATAAAGGCAGTGCGATTTTGTGGGACACCTTCGGCGTGCCGCACATCTTCGCCAAGTCCGTGCCCGACATGTTTTATCTGTTCGGCTACGCGGAGGTGGAAGCACACGGCGATATCTTATTGCGTGTGCTCGGAGGCTCTCGCGGACGCGGCGCCGAGTACTTCGGCCCAGGATATCAGGATGCGATCCTGAAAACCGACCGCTGGATCTGGCTGAATGAGATTCCAGCGCGATCGGCCACCTGGCTCGCGCAACAGACGCCCGAGTTTCGCAGCTACCTGGACGCTTTTGCCGCCGGGATCAACGCTGCGGCGGCGGCGCACCCCGAGGCACTCGCCCCGGAAGTGCGAGGCGTGCTTCCCATCCGCGCGCTCGATCTCATCGAGCACGAACAGCATTTTTATAACTTTGAATTTGTAGCCAGCCGTGGATTGATGGAGTCCGGTCGCGGGGGCGCGGCCGCAGCCAGCCTGGCACGTCTCGGTCCGGAGGCGAACGGCTTCGCAAGCGCGCCCGAGGATCTGGCCGATGGCTCGAACGGCTGGGCTATCGCTCCGTCGCACTCCGCCAGCCGCAAGGCCATGCTGCTGATGAATCCTCACCTCGCATGGGGAGGCGAGCAGACCTACTTTGAAGTGCAGCTCACCGCTCCCGGCGTGAACGTTTACGGGGCTACTCAGATCGGCGTTCCGGCCTTGCGCTTCGTGATGAGCGACCAGCTGGCGATTACCAACACGGTCAATACCAATAACGGCCATCTGCTGTACCGGATCTCCGAAGCCCCCGGCGGCTACCAGTTCGACGGCAAAGTGATGCCGTACGAGAAGGCGTCTTACCCGATCAAAATCCGGCAGACGGACGGCACCTTCAAGACCGAGCAAGTGGAAGTTCTCAAGACCGTGCATGGCCCGGTGATTCGCCGTGACAATGGCGTGCCTATCGCGCTGTACGTTCCCGGCCTCGACAGGCCGTTCCTGCTCGAGCAGGTCTACAAGATGGGAACCGCGCGCAATTTTGCGGAATATGAGGCGCAGGTGAAGCGGCTCCAGATCCCGATGTACAACATCATTTACGCCGATCGCGACGGCCACATCGGGTATCTGTTTAACTCCGCTCTGCCGCGGCGCTCGGAGGGCGACTGGGCTTTCTGGAATCGGCCCGTGCCTGGCGATACGTCGAAGCTGCTGCCGAAGGGACTGCTGAGTTACGAGGAACTGCCGAAGGTCATCGACCCGGCGAGCGGCTATGTGCAGAACTCGAACGAGCCGCCGTGGGACGCCGCCTGGCCCACCATGATTCAACCCTCCGACTACCCGCCGTATGTGGCGCCGGTCACGGGAGCGTTCCGCTCGGACCGCGCGCTGCGCATGTTAAGCGAAGACCCGAAGATCTCCTTCGAAATGCTGCTCGCGAAGAAGCTCTCAACCCGGGCCGAAGCTGCGGACCGGGTGCTGCCTGATCTGCTGGCCGCGGTAGATGAGTTCGGCACGCCTCGGGCGAAGCAGGCTGCGCAGGTCCTGAAGAACTGGGACCGCCAGGCAGAGGCCGGCTCGCGCGGGACTCTCCTTTTCTGGAACTGGTGGAATCGATTCGGGCTCTCATCCTTTGCGACACCCACCGCCTTCGACAAACCGCTCACCACGCCGGCGGGAATCAGGGACCCCGGAGCCGCCGCCAACATGCTGGATGCCGCCGCGGACGCTGTGGAAAAACAATTCGGCGCGATCGACAAGCCATGGGGCGAGTTCCTGAGGCTGCAGATCAACGCCCAGAGTGCAGGTGCGGCGGCCGCCGCAAGCCGCGGCGCCGCGATCGATCAAATCGACTTGCCCGGCAACGGGGGACCCGGCGCCATCGGAATCTTCCGCGTGATTACTCCGGGCCCGATTCAGGGCGGGACCGCAACGCCCGTACACGGCGATGGTTTCACGCTGGCGGTCGAGTTCTCGCAACCGATCAAGGTAAAGGCGCTGGTCAGCTACGGCGATTGTTCGCAACCTGGTTGCAAACACCACACGGATCAGCTTCCTCTGTTTGCAGAGAAACAATGGCGGGATGTGTGGCGCGCGCGGGCCGACGTGGAAGCGCACCTCGAACGAAAGGAGGTTTTCTGATCGCGCGGCGCGTCTTCAGCCCTACTTCATCTCGGCCCGAATCAACGGGGCCACCGTCGCCGCCGTAAACACTTCGTTGTACTTCTTCCCGTCAATGAAGAACGTCGGCGTGCCACCCACGCCCGCGTCTTCGCCTTCCTGCTCTTCCGCGTGAACCCGCGCGGCGTACTTGTGTCCGTCCACCTCAGCCGTGAATCGCTTCATATCCAGCCCGAGCTTTCGCGCATAGCCCAGGACAGTCGCGCGCGACAGATTCGGATAGCCCGCATACATCAGATCGTGCATCTCCCAGAACTTGCCCTGCGCCTGCGCCGCCAGCGCCGCCTCCGCGCCGAACTGCGCCTGCGTGTGATCGTCCAGCGGGAACTGCTTGAACACGAGCCGCAGATCTTTCGGAAACTGCTGCAGCAGCGACTTGGTCTCCGCCACGGCCTTGCTGCAATACGGGCACTGGAAATCGGAGAACTCCACCAGCGTCACGCGGGCGTTGTCGGGGCCGCGAGCGGGGTCGCCTGCGAGCGAAATCTTCACAGGATCGTCGAGCACCGGCGGCGGTTCCGCGGCGATTTTCTTCAGGTCCGCCCGCACCACCGCTTCAGTCTTGCCCGCCGCCAGTTCTGTCACCACCGCTTTGGCGAGTTTCTTGCTGCTGGCGCACGTGTGGTCCTTCATCCGGCATTCGGCGATCTTCATGTCGCAGCCGCAGGAACACGCCTCGGTCCGTATGATCCTGAGCGCAGTCGCCTTTCGCGCAGGCGACAAACCCTGCCAGTCGACGCCCGGCAACTCGGTCAGGGTCTGCCAGTCGCCCTGCGCAAGGCAGAGCACGCCGACACACAAAAACAGAAATAGTCTCCTGAAATTCACCCTTCCATTGTGACCCATCGAGCGTGGCCTGCGCGTAACGAGGACCCCGATGGTGCTGAACAGCTCTGGTTCGTCCGGGAAACGAGCGGGTAATAAGGGACCTCAAAGCAGCTAAGCGGAAACCCGAACGCCGTCACTCTTCGTTCTTCAGATCGCACCAAGGGCGAAATCCCATACCTGGTACGAGAACTGCGTAGCAGATGAACACGAGCGGCGAAATTATCGCCCCCGCAAGGGCCTCGATGGAAACGCCGCACGCCGGAGATGGGTTGGTGACGAGCGCCAGAATAGCTCAACGTGCCTCTGGGCTGGAAGCGCTAATTATCCGAAGGCCGCTCCACGCCGTCGATGACCATGACCTCCGTTGGAGCTTTCTTCATTTCCAGCTTAAGCCCGAACTTTTCCATCGCATCCGGAACTCCCGAATACATATCGTCGCTTTCCCAGCTCAGCGCAAAATCGTAATCGCCCGTAAGTCCGGTCTGGTCCACGACAGGGCCGCGAAGCATGATCGCCAAGGCATTCGTGAGCGTCACAATCTGGATGTGCAGGCATACCAGTTCGTACTTGCCTCCATCCGCCGTGCGATCGCAACGATCCGTACCTTCTTCTTGCGCCCTTTCCAGCCTCGCGCCGCCCGGGGCAGTGCGCAGAGTATAAGTCGGCAGTAATTTCGTCTCGCGATGAATCCTCAGTTGAAATCGCTCCTGCAACAGACTTCTCAGCATGACTCTGACCTGCGCATCCGGAGTCTCGGGGTCCTCAGCCTTGGCGACGATCTGGAACTGGTCTGAATCAATCCAGGCAGGCCCGCCTTCAATCCGGACGCTCTGAATTTCATACGCGACCGCAATCATCTGCTTGATGTGCGCATTATTCAATATGAGTCGCCCATGTGAAATGTCGCCATCCATCGTGGCAATTGGCGAATAGTCGCGAACCCTCTTCACCGATGCCACTTCGAACGCCGGCGGTGTCGCTCCGTAAGCGAACGCAACTGTCAGGAAAACGAGTCCGGCCCAGGCTTTGTTGCTCATAATCGACAGCATACTAAAGAACTTCCGCGAAATCTCATCCCGGAAAGTGCGAGCAACGCCACTTCGCTCCAGCCCACGAACGTCGGCTTTCCTGGGAGTTGCGGGAAAACCCGCCGTGACGGTGCCGCTCGCTTACGCTGGCGGCTCAGAACGTGTAGAATCGGCAACCCGTTCCCGAACCGTTACCCGCATCTCGGGAGCACGCTCTCCTCACGAGCTGGCGCCGCTGACCGATTTGCGTGCGCGGAACATTCGCGAAACCTTCCGTTGTAAACTCGGCTATCTGACTGCGAGCACGGAAATACCGTTTCCCGCAAGGCACAACCCGCCATGGCTGTTCGGCGTGTTGGTGCTTCCGTATGGCTTCACCAGTTCCGTAACCGTACTCCTGATGCCGTATTTGCTTCGGAAATACGGCGTGGCCGTGGACCACATCGCCAACATCATGGCGATCGCGATACTACCGACCATCTGGACATTTCTGTGGTCGCCCCTCGCGGATTGCGGCTTCAGAAGACGCACCTGGGTCATCATTTCCGCTGTCGGCGCGGCGCTCACAGCCGCTGCGGCAATACTCGGGATTCACGGCTCGGCAGCTGTGCTCACCGCGCTCCTGTTCCTGACCAACGCGCTGACGGGATTGCTCAGTTCGTCCTGCGGGGCGCTGCTTACCGCGATGCCGAAGTCGTTGCGCGGGCGCTCCGCAGGCTGGTATCAGACGGGCAATGTCGGGGCCGGGGCTGTTGGCGGCGGACTGGTCATCTGGTTAGCGGATCGCGCGTCGCCGCCGGTGGTCGCGGCGGCGGTTGTTTTGGCAATGGTGTTGCCCGCGCTGGCGGCGTTTCTGATCGACGAGCCGGTACCCGAGCGTCGGGCCATCGGTGCGCAGATGACGGCACTGTTCACCGATCTGCGGGGAGTTTTCTCCTCGCGGCGAACGTGGCTGGGGCTGGTTTTCTTCCTTTCGCCGGTGGGAACGGCGGCCGTGGGCAATCTCATATCGGGCGTAGGCCAGGATTATCGCGCATCGGGGAACGAAGTTGCGTGGGTCACCGGGATCGTGGGCGGACTCCTGACCGCCGCCGGTTGCTATATCGGCGGTCTGCTGGCCGACAGAATGAATCGGATGGTGGCCTATGCGCTGGCGGGCGCGGTTACCGCGGTTTTTGGAGCGTATCTGGCTCTCGCGCCGGCCTCGCCATTTACTTTTGGGGCCGGTTATTTGGGTTATTCGGTAGCCACGGGCCTGGCGTACGCGGTTTATACCGCGCTGTTGCTTGATGTGGTCGGCAAAGGGCGGCGCGCGGCGGCATCGGCTTATTCGACCCTGAACGCTACGGGCAACGCGTCCATCGTCTATATGGTCTGGCTGGATGGCGTCGGGTATAAGCGCTGGGGTGTGCGGGGCCTGATGTCCACCGATGCGGTTGCCAACGGCGGATTCGCCGTGGTGCTGCTGCTGGTGGCGGCGTATGCCGGGCATCACTGGCATCATCGCGGGAATGAAGCGGCGCTGCCGGAAGAAGCGTGAACGGAGAGTGGTTCCGGCGGCCTCGTGGGGGCCGACCCTCCAATTGCAGGCCGCCGATTGTCCACTGGGCGCCGCTCGGCGCGGAACACGCGGTTCGCGCGGCCGGAACCTCACAACAGATGACCAACGATGAATCCGGGTGCGCATGGCCGCCCGCGGAGTAACCCCCGGATCGATTATTCCGTCGGAGGCGGACACGCGCTTCTGTGAATCGCCGGCTTGGGAAAACGCCGCTCGGCGCAGGAAGGGCAACGCGCTACTATGCCAGCAACTCTTTGACCACGCTCCCGTGCACATCGGTCAGCCTGAAATCCCGCCCCTGATAGCGATACGTCAGCTTCGTATGGTCCACCCCAAGGCAGTGGAGCAGGGTCGCGTTCATATCGTGAACGTGCACGGGGTTCTCCGTGATGTTGTAGCTGTAATCGTCGGTTTCGCCGTATGAGAGGCCTTGCTTGATGCCGCCGCCGGCCATCCACACCGTGAAGCATCTCGGATGGTGGTCGCGGCCGTAATTCTCCGGCGACAGATTTCCCTGGCAGTAAACCGTGCGGCCGAATTCCCCGCCCCATATGACCAATGTGTCGTCCAACATGCCGCGCTGCTTCAGATCCTGAATCAGCGCCGCAGAGGGCTGGTCCGTATCGAGGCACTGCGGCGGCAACTGACGCGGAACTCCCTCATGATGGTCCCAGCCCATGTGATAAAGCTGGATGAACCGCACGCCGCGCTCGGCTAATCGCCGCGCGAGAATACAGTTCGACGCATAGGTGCCGGGTTTGTGCGAATCCGGTCCGTATAACTCGAACGTAGATGCGGGCTCTTTCGATAAGTCGGTCAGTTCCGGCACCGAAGTCTGCATCCGGTACGACATTTCGTACTGGCGGATGCGCGTGACGATTTCCGGGTCGCCAAACTGCTGTTCGTTGATCTCGTTCAGTTGCCGTATATCGTCGAGCATGCTTCGGCGGCGGCCGGAATCGATGCCCGGAGGGTTGGAAAGATAGAGCACCGGATCGCCCTCGGAGCGGAACTTGACGCCCTGATACGCCGTCGGAAGAAAGCCGCTGCCCCACAGCCGGTCGTACAGCGGCTGATCGACTTTTCGCCCGGTGCCGCGCGAGATCATCACGACGAATGCGGGCAGGTCATCGGTTTCGCAGCCCAGTCCGTAACTCACCCATGAGCCGAAGCACGGACGCCCGGCCACCTGGCTGCCGGTTTGGATGAACGTGATTGCGGGGTCGTGATTGATCGCTTCGGTGAACGCGCTCCTGACTACCGTGATCTCGTCGGCGATTTTTGCCGTATATGGCAGCAGTTCGCTGAGCCAGATGCCCGCCTTGCCGTGTTGCGCGAACTTGTAAATCGAGGGCGCGACAGGAAATTTTTTCTGTCCGGAAGTCATCCCGGTGAGACGCTGGCCATTGCGGATCGAATCCGGCAGCTCCTCGGCGAAGCGTTTGGTTAAACCTGGTTTGTAGTCGTACAGGTCCATCTGCGAAGGCGCGCCGGATTGGTGCAGATAGATGACGCGCTTCGCTTTCGGCGGGAAATTGGGGAAGCCTGGCAATCCCGGCGCGGCTTCGGCACGGCCAGCCAGCAGCGAACCCAGCGCAACCGTTCCGATGCCCGTCGCGGTCCGCCCGAGCAACTGGCGGCGGGTCATCATCAATTGGTGTTCGCGTAACGGGTTCATTGGCGGGTAATCACCTCGTCGAGATTCAGAATCACGCTGGCCGCGGTGGTATACGCCGCCAGTTCGGCCGTATCGATCGATTTATCGCGCGGCGATTCGCCCGCGCTCAGGAGTTTCTCGGCTTCGGCCGGATCGGCCCGATACTGCACCAGTCGCGTGTTCAGGCCCTGCTCCAGAATCTTTATTTCGGGTGCGGTCGCTGTGCGCGATGTTGCGAGTCGCAACGCCCAGGCGAGGCGCTCGACCGGCGACGCGCCGCCTTCCTTCATCATTCGCTCGGCGAACTTGCGCGCCGTCTCGATGTACATTTCGTCGTTGAGCAGCGCGAGCGCCTGCAGCGGCGTCGTGCTCATCTGCCGCCGCACGACGCAGGATTCGCGCGTGGGCGCATCGAAGATCGTCATCGAAGGCGGCGGGACGGTGCGTTTCCAGTACGTGTAGACGCTTCTTCGCCAAAGGTCCTCACCCCTGGAGCGCTCGAATAGTTTCCGGCCCTGAAAGGCGGAAAGCTGCTCCCAGAGGCCTTCCGGCTGATAGGGTTTCACCGACGGCCCTGCCATCTTCGTGCTCAGCAGACCGGAGATGGAAAGAGCCTGGTCGCGGATCATTTCCGCCGTCAGCCTGACGCGCGGACCGTGCGCGATGAGACGATTTTCGGGGTCGCGCTCGCGAAGGGCAGGAGTTGCCACAGAGTCCTGACGGTAGGCGGCGGAGGTCACGATCAGACGCAGCATCGCTTTCGTATCCCAGCCCGTGCTCACGAATTCGGTCGCGAGCCAGTCGAGCAGTTCGGGATGGCTCGGCGCTTCGCCCTGACTGCCAAAATCATCGGACGTTTTCACCAGGCCAGTGCCAAAAAGCATCTGCCAGTAGCGATTGACAGCCACGCGCGCGGTGAGCGGATTGCCCGGATCGACGATCCACTGCGCGAGGCCCAACCGGTTGCGGGGCGCGTCGGCGGGCATCGGCGGCAGGAAGCCGGGAGTGGCGGGAGTCACTTTGTCGCCCGGCTTATCGTACGCGCCGCGCAGAAGAATGAACGTGTCGCGCGGCTCCGCCATTTCCGACATCACCATGGTGCTGGGGATTTTGTTCTCGGCCGCGCGCCGCTCGGCGTCGAGCGTGGCGATGGCTTCGGCCTGCTTGCGGCGTTCCGCGGGATGCGCGACGAAGTACTTCGTCAGGGCCACCGCGTCTTTCTTCGAACGATCCACCTTCCGGGTGCGAATGATCGCCGCCATCTCTTCGGGCACCACTTCGGGATATTCGGAATCCGTCACGGAGATACGGAATCGGCCGACGGGCGCGCCTTCGTATTCGCTGCCTATGCGGAAAGTCATGGCGACTGTCGGGGTAAACATTCGGCTGGTCTCGATGACCGCGTAGTGCAGCTTGTTCATCTCGGGATTCACGCCCCAGCCACGCTTCAGTTGCTCGGCCGGATTGACAACGAGGTTCAGCTCCGATTCTTCGGATTTGAAATCGGCGGTGATGCGGGAGAGGTCGACCTTCTTGCCTCCGGTTCGCACCTCAAACAGTGTCACAACGCCTTTGCCCCCGGCGCCCCGTCCCGAACCTCCCGCAGGCAATCCTTCGTCGGGAATCATTTCGAGGCGGAATGCGGTGATGTTTTTCATCCGGGTTTCCGCCGTCAGTTGAAAGATCGAAGATGGCGGCATCGCGCCACCCGCCAGCACGGAGCCGTCGGGCAGCGCATTCAGTGTTACGCCGTTATCCGCCTTCAGATTTTCGGGTAAGAGGACTTCCCATTTCGGCTGGTAAGTCAGCGCCGTCTTCTCCCACCTGGCCTGCCCCCCGGCCAATCGCTTATCGAGCGCCGCCAGCTTTTCACGCAAGATTTTCAGTTCGGCGTCCTTCGTGGCGACCTGCGCTTCGAGTTCCGGCGCGGGGAGTTTCAGGTAAGGCTTGAAGTTGCCGCGGCCATCGGCGGTGCCGCCGTTTCCCACTTCGTCCACGTTATTGAAGAACGCATAAAAGCCATAGAAATCGCGCTGCAGGATCGGGTCGAACTTGTGATCGTGGCAGCGCGCGCAGCCGACGGTGAGGCCCAGCCATACGGTTCCCATGGTGCTGGCACGGTCCACCAGATTCTCGGCTTCAAACTCTTCGGCGATCGCGCCGGTTTCGGAGTTGATGCGGTGATTGCGCTGAAATCCGGTGGCGATTTTCTGTTCGAGCGTGGCGTTGGGAAGCAGATCGCCCGCTAGTTGCTCCACCGTAAAACGGTCATACGGCATGTTGGTGTTGAACGCGTTGATGACCCAATCGCGCCAGGGCCAGATTTCTTTCGTCGGGTCAGTCTGGTAGCCGTGGGTATCGGCATAACGGGCGGCGTCCAGCCAATCGACCGCCATGCGTTCTCCGTATCGGGGCGAAGCCAACAGGCGGTCGACGGCTTTCTCATAGGCGTCGGGCGAACGGTCGGCCAGAAATGCGTCGAGTTCGGCGAGCGTCGGCGGCAGGCCCGTCAGATCGAAACTGACTCGCCGCAAAAGGCGCGCGCGATCGGCTTCAGGCGAAGGTTTCAGTCCTTCCTTTTCGAGGCGCGCCAGAATGAAATTGTCGATCGGATTCCGTACCAACGCGCCGTTCCCTACGGCAGGCAGCGCGGGCCGAGCGGGTGGAATGAAGCTCCAGTGGCCTTGCCACTTCGCGCCTTGTTCGATCCATGCGGTTAACGTGGCCACTTCGTTTTCGCTGAGCGGCTTGTGATCGGAGTAAGGCGGCGGCATACGCAGAGCCGGATCGGCCGGAGCGACGCGCTTCAGAATTTCGCTGGCGGACGGATTGCCGGGAACGATGACGGGCGGACGTTCGCCGCGCGGCTTTTTCGCGACGTCTTCGATATCGAAGCGCAGGCCTGCCTGGCGATTGGCTTCATCGGGTCCGTGGCAGGAAAAGCAGCGGTCGGACAGCAGGGGGCGAATGTCGCGGGAGAAATCGACAGGCGGCGCGGCGGACAGCCGGGGAGCCAGCACTGCACAGGTGAGGATAGCGGGCAGCGATCTGCCCAAACACTTGGCTGCGCCGATCATATACTTCCTTAATTTACAGGATGCCGTGATGGGTTGGGGGCGGGCCGCGCGTGCAGACGATTCCAACATCGGGGGACGATATTGTTCGACGGTATTCCTATGGTCTGCCCGACTGCGTTGGTCCATGGCGGGAATACCGGTGGCCTGGAAGCCGGGAGCGAACTCGCGGAGTTGTGCAAGGGCCCCTCTATTCGCTTTCTGTTCGTCTACAACCGCATTTTGGCAGGTTTTCGGAGATATGACAAGGAGGCGACGAAGGGATTTGGCGGGGCGGACGATCCCATTCAGCGGGGTCGAATGGGCTTGAGGTGGGATCGAAAGGGGTTCTGATGGGATCGTCGTTTTTACTAAGTTATTGATTCCATGTAAGTTGTTGGGATCGAACCGCGCCGGCGTTTCTTCCGCCGGAAAAAGCGGGGGAAACGGTCCGAGAAAGGCGGGTGCACTGGCTTGTCCGACTCGTGATGGCAGGAAGATCGTCATACGCCAACAGTATGGACGAGCGAAAGCGGGCAGGAAGAGAGGCTTGTTGATTCTATTGGAAATAGAGGCAAAAATAACTGTGAATGGCGGCAGTGCTCGCGAGAACGAAGCGAAGTCCAGGCGTTGCGGCACGCTCCCGGTGGAGCGCAGGACCCTCCGTAAGCAGGCTTACGATTCCGGGGCCACGAACGCAAACGGCCGGCTGGTCTCGATCACGAATGGCGCGGCGGTGGACGCGGTCACCGGCTACGACGAACTGGGGCGGATCACGGGGAGCAGCCAGGCGATCGGCGGCGGGCCGGCGCTGACGTTTGCTTACACTTACAATCTGGCGGATGCGCTGGTGCAGACGACATATCCGAGCTTCGGGGATAGCCGGGGGTCGCGCACGGTCACGAATTCGTACGATGTGGCGAACCGGGTGGTTGGCGTGACGGGAGCGCTGGGCGGGACTTCTACGCCGTACGTTGCAGGCACGTGCTCGTCGGGGATCTGCTACGCGGCGAGCGGCGCGCCAGGCAGTTATACGTACAATAACGGTGTGGCGCGGTCTAATTCGTATAACAGCCTGCTGCAGCCGACGGCGATGACGGATACGCTCGCGGGGACCACGCTTTTGAGCCTGGGCTACACGTTCGGGGCGACGGGCGCGAACAACGGGAATCCGACGCAGGTTGCCATCGGCGGGTCGGGGGCGGGTGCCGGGTTCACGCAGAATTACGGGTATGACAAGCTGAACCGGCTGTGTGCGGCGGGCGAGGCGATGGGCGCCGTGTCGATTACGAGTTGTACGGCTCCGACGACGGGGGTCAACTGGGCGCAGAATCTCGGCCTGGATCGGTATGGGAACATGTGGGCTCCGACGGCATCGCAGGCGGGAGTGAGCGGCATTCCGGCGCTGGGGTGGATGCCGACGGCATCGGGCCAGATTAATGCGGCGAACAACCAACTGGCGGTTTCCGGTTTGAGCTACGACACTGGCGGCGGGAACCAGACGACGTTCCTGGGCACGTCGACAACGTCGCCGATTCAGTACGACGCGGAGAACCGGCAGGTGCAGGTGGTGACGGCGACGAGCACGACTTATGCGTATGCCTATGACGGGCTGGGGCAGCGGGTGTCGCGCTCAGTGGGCGGGGCGACGACGGAGTACGTGCACGATGTGTTCGGGAACCTGGCGGCAGAGTACAATCCGCCTGGTTCGGCAGCGTGCACGACTTGTTATCTGAGTTGGGACCATCTGGGGTCGACGCGGATGGTGACGGATGGAAGCACGACGGACGGGACAACCGGGCAGATTGTGGCGCGGCACGATTATCTGCCGTTTGGGGTGGAGATTCCGAATGGGGTGGCGGGACGGTCGGGGGTTTGGGGAGTAACGGACGGGCTCAGTCCGAAGTTCACGGGGCAGGATCACGATGCGGAGACGTTCCTGGAGTTTTATCAGGCTCGGTATCTGGCTGCGGGGCTGGGGCGGTTTATGAGCGTGGATCCGGGGAATGCTGGGGCGGATATTACGGACCCGCAGACTTGGAATATGTATGGGTATGTCAGAAATAACCCGCTGGTATATCTCGATCCGACTGGTTTGGATCAGTGCGATCCTTCGGATGCTTCGTGCGACAGCAATGATCCGGGGTTTCCGTGGCCAGTCTGGAGCGGAGGCGGTGGTTCGGGCGGATCGGGGCAGAATCCTCCGGGCGTGATCACGCCGTTTCAGGGGCAACAGCAGGGTCCGGGCGCTGGCGTGCCGCCGCCGTTGCCGCCCTACACCATGTCGCTGGATTACTGGTTTTCGGTGATCAGACTTAGGCTCATCACTTTGAACGCAATCAGCGATGGGTTGAAAGCGCTACCTGGGTGCGACGCACCAACCTCTCCAGGAAAAGTTGACTACAAAGCCGGTGTGCCATCCGCATCGCCGGCCATCTCCGACTTGACCATATGTATTTCGGCTTGCGTTGGAGGCCCGTGCAGGGTTACTTCGACCTCGGATAACCATCCTTTGAACGACCCTCATTCTCGCGGACAGGCAGTAGACGGCACTATTCCGGGAAATGCGGGCAAGATTCTGCAGTGCGGCGCGAACTGCGGCGCCGTGTTTCAGCAAAATGAGTACCAGTATCCGTCGCCTCACGCCACAGGTGGACACTACCATTTTCAAATCGTGCCAGGTCGCCGGGGAGCAACAGGTCCGAAGACGGCCGGGTGTAGGTACAACTGAGACGGGGAGGTTGGCGTGATGGTGCCGATGAAATCGTTTCTGCTGATGAGCGTCCTCCTGAAGCTGGCCTTCAGCGGCAGTTGCGATTCGTTGCTTCCGAAGGACGTTGTTATTCCGTCGGGCTGGCGGGTGGTGACGTTGGCTGACCTTCCAAATGACGACAGAGATTTGTGGCAACGCGAGCACACTGGGCGATGCCCCGGAGTGGCTGCAGGTCGGCTGGTCTCCGGTGATCGGTATTCCTATGCAGTGGCCCTCCTCAAGGAAGATGCCAACGGCGGACTCTTCCAGCAACTGGTCGTCTGGCTTTGGGCCGGAGGACACTTGTCCTCAACCGTACTCGTCGGACCCACGCCGGTGGTGGCTGGTCCGTTCGTTGTGTGGATGGCGCCCCCGGGGAAATCGGTCGGCGTCGACGGCCAGCCGCCTGTCATGTTCGCTCATGACTCGTTCATTTACGAAAAAATGGAGGCAATTGCCACCCAGTTCTACTATCTCAATGGGCGATTTCGTAAGTTGCAGACCGCTGAATAGGAATATGTATGGGTATGTGAGG
>PLEX01000078.1 GCA_003136575.1 Bryobacterales bacterium
CCGGCATCGGCGACGATTGCGCCGTCTACAGACCGCCCTTGACATGTCGCGCTCCCCCGGTTTAATGCCTTGTTCTGTGCTTGTCGGCGTTGTTGAGGAGCTTTGAATTCGCAACCGCGTCGATGCCGAACCGACTCATCAGCTTGCTCCGAACTTGATGGTCAACCTGTCGGAGGTACAAGAACGTCAGCACGAGATCTCGGAGCACTCCGTGCGCGTAGTAATTGTCCTTAAGCTCCTTGTCCAAATCGCGGAGATCTTTTTCGGGAGGGGACGGAAAGTGGTCTAACTTGATAGCCACATCAATCAGCTTTATCGCGGAGTTCCCCTTGTTGTCCTCGAGGATATCAAGATATGTCTCCTTCAGGTCGCTGAGTCCGACGGCTTGGGAAATCCTCCTGATCATGCCGTACCCCATCGATTGGGCCAGCTGGATTATTCTTTCGTCGGCCATCTGGGCGAGTTCGTGGTCCAACAGTGCCGACCGTTTCCTCACGACCCGGTGTTCTTTGATCATTTCGACGATAAACTGCCGGAGGTCCTCCAGGTTTTCCTCGGGTATTCGCAGGACTGCGGTTAAAGCGCGAAGTCCAAGCATGTAAGCCTCCGATGCGACGGCGGACTTAACGTCCGCCTCTAATGAACCGGGCGAGTTCCGGATCACTTGCCCCAGTATCTGCAAAGTGCGGTTCGCAATGTTAATCTTGACGACGTCTGAAAGGCCCTTGTCATACCGGACCTTAGAGCTGCGGTCCATAGCAACCAGATCGGAGCCGGCGTCTTCTGCTGCTTGGTCCATCCCATGGCGGTACTCGTCGCGGTTCTCTTCGGCAGAAGCCTTCGGGAGTTGTAGTCGCGACGTTCTGGCCGTCTTGACGTAAAGCGCATTCACAAAGGCGGTTTCACCGTCGAAATCGCAGGAGGGCAAATCGTCGTAAATCTGCTTGGCGTTCCTTACCACGGTTTGGATCGCCTCACCGTCTTTGCTCAAATATATATAAAAGGCGAGTGTGTTGGCGTACTGCTCGTAATGCACATGGTCGGCCATCTCCTGGACCAGCGACCTCAGTTGCGCGGTCTCCCTCGGCTTGCCGATATTGCCCCTGATGTAGCTGGCAACGAAAAAATAGACGTAGTAGGGATAGCGAAACTTGTAGTCATCGCCGACGCGCTGAAGAATCCTTGCGTCAACAAGTCGGCTGAGTGCATCCTGCGGAAGCCGCACCCGATAGCGCTTGAAATATTCGCCGTTCGCGTTTTCCAGGTCTTGCGGGGTCGCATAGTCCTGATCGGCCACAAAGAGCTTGAACGCAGCGAGCGACAGGAACGCCATTACTACGTCCGTTTCGGACGGAGAGAAGCAAGCCACCGACAGCGCTTGCAGGATCAGAGTCTCGTACAGATAGCCATAAGATCCCATCGCTGTATCGCGCGCGCGACTCGCTTCTGCTGCCTGGAGAATAGTCAGAATCGTGATTGGGTGGGACGGTAATAAATTTCGGCCAAGGACTGTTTCAACAAGGCGCTCGTAGCGAGTGACCTCGATGTCAAGCGCCGTCTTAGAAATGAATCGGTCCCGACCCAGGCTCACCCATTTCTCGATTAATTTCCCCCTCAGGTAGTGGCCAAACTCGGTTATATCGTAGCTTTCGAAGTCGGGGGCTATCCGATTTTCGCCCGCTGGTTGAGAAATTTCCTCGAGCGCAAAAAAATCGTCGGTAAAAATAATAATATGGTCAAACGCCGCCCTTGCGATCTCCAAGAACTGCGACTTGCCTTTGGCGCTTAACTTGGCGTGGTCAAAATCATCGATAATGAGCGCTTTAGCGCGGCTGGGAAGCTGACGGATTGGCTCTATCGCGCGAGCGCCGTACTGTTCGGTTATCGCGGCGTCCAGCACGCGACGCACCTCGGTCGGATTGGTTGCTGACAGACCGCGGCCGGATATAAGGGTTGGCAGCAAATCATGTTTGGCTCTGAGTCCTACATAAAGTGACCGCGCCAAGGTGCTCTTGCCGCTAAGATCTGTGCCGCTGATCAACGAGTGCCGCGATTCGTAGATGGACGACACAACGTCTGGGCTCCTGACATGGATCGCCGCGGCGTCGGAGCCCTCCTTGCGCTGAAAGGAACGCCTGCGAAGCTGGGGAAAAACGAAAACATCCTCGCGGCGCAGCCCGTGTTTGACTTGGGGGTGCGTGAATCCTGTGCCTATGTCGTCGAGAACTTTCTGGAAGTTTTCAGTGTTCGGGTAACCGGTCGAGGCCAGATCGCGGTTTCGGCGAAGAGGCTGCCAGGAGCCCGTCTCAGATGTGTACAAGCCACCTTTCCAGCGGAACTCTGAGACGCGATAGATCCGTTCCTCGGTGTCAATTTGTAACAGGCTGAAGCCGCTCGACGTCTGTTTGCTCTGCTGGAGGACGGCCCCTTCAACATACTGCAGTGCGGCCCCGCCGGCGCGCTCATTGACGTACGTGCTCGGCTCGTGCTCGTGCCCCGTTAGCGCGATATCAGAGCACGCTTCGATTAACATCCTCAGCTCACGCGCGTTGTCGTTTTGAAACCAGTTATATGGGTGATGCAGCATCGTGACGCAACAATCGTGTGGACTGAGTCCGGTAACAAGACCGGTAACCTGAGAGACGGGAAAGAGCAATTGCCCCTGCTTCTCGTGTTTGCGTGATAGCCAAGCCGTGTTAAACAGCTGAATCCGAAGGCTAAAGCCGTAAAGGTCGAATTCGCGGAAATAAAAGAAACGGGAGGGTGCCTCCGCCGGAGTCGTCGCCGTTTGTTCAGCCATAAAGGAAAAGAAGTTGTCTTGGACCGCAAGGCATTCTCGGGCTATATCGCCGTCAAGTTTTAGAGATGAAAGGTTGGTGGTAATGCTATCAAGGGCCATTTGGCGCGTGTCGGATTCACGATCAAAACTACAGTCGTGGTTTCCCGGAACGAATGCTGAGTCCACCGTCGGA
>PLEX01000117.1 GCA_003136575.1 Bryobacterales bacterium
GGCGTAGCCGGAACCAAACAGGACACGAAAACGAAAAGTTGGAACCTCCTTAGTAAGCTTCCAAAGGCCTGAGGATATTGCTCTAAACGCACGGCAGAAAATGTTTTCTGGCAGGAAACCCGAAGATTCCATTGGATAGGTTCTAAGCTCTCGGGAAGTCCGCCTGGGGAAGCGTCGAACCCGGTCCGGCCGAACCACGCGCCACTCGGAAGCTGCTCCGCTACTCCGATTCTGGCGTGATGGGCAGGCAGCCGTCTTCGGGCGTGTTATACATTTTGTATAGCGATGCGGTTTGAGTGGGACGATGAAAAGAACCGGATCAACCAGCGGAGGCACGACGGCCTCGCGTTTGAAACGGACGCCTTTGTTTTCAACGATCCTCTTGCAGTTTTCCGAAAAAGACCGCATTGTCGAGGGCGAACAGCGGTGGCATGCGATTGGGTCCGCTCTGGGAGCTGTGCTGCTGGTTGTCCATGTGTATCGCGTGGAGGATCCTAATGACGAAGAAGAAAACATCCGCATCATCTCGGCCCGTGAAGCGAATAAGCATGAGCGCCGAATCTATTTTCTCCAGGCCAGTGAGTAAGTCGCAGAAATCCGTTCTGTCCCGGATCGTGAAGAGGCAGGCTGCCGGGGACGAGTCCGGGATCGATTATTCTGAAATCCCGGCCCTGACCGACGAACAACTGGCTCAGTTCAAACGTGGCCGGAAGGTGCTCGTGGCCGCCCGCATCGACAAGGAAGTCTACGACTGGCTCCTGAAGTATGGCAAGGGCTACTCGACCCGGATCAACGGTATCCTGCGCACGGTTATGGAGGGAACGCGTTAGTCGGCTGGCCCATATTCCCGCACTTATGCGTCGCGGAACTGTTGCCAAAGAGGCGGACCGGAGCGCGGCGTCAGAGCACGACGGGGGTGTTTGTGACCTGGGCGTAGAGGACGTCCGGATCGAGATCGGCGTGATTTGGCCAGACTACGGTGCCGAGTTCCGGGTCAACGCGAACCTGGCGGAAGTAGTCGGTATCCCGCAGCGGCGCGAAGATCCCTTGGAAACTGAGCTGGCTTGCCAGGTCCACGATGCCTTCAGCGCCGTCCTCGAATTTGAGCTTCCAGGCGATATTTCTCAAGTGGTCCGGCGAGAACGATGTCTTTCAGCATAATTACTCCAGAGGAGCGATAGGCTTGAGTTCGGCAGCGGCCCTGGCGAGATTCCAGTCTTCGGGCAGTTCGTCATTGTGCAACGCCGCCCACCCCGTCACTCATTGTGCAACGCCGCCCACCCCGTCACGAGGCCCAACGCGCGTGGCGGCAGGCTGCCGCGAAGGACTCCTGAATTCCCGATTGGTCCGCGGTGCGCGATCCCCGCATCGCCAGTTGCTCCCGGATCTCCGGCATCCTGGTCCACGCATTATAGACATGCGGCACGTTGTGGGCACGGAGGCAATCGAAATAGCGGCTGCATAACAAATCGGCATTTCGCACTTCCACCGCATAACGCCATCCGGCGGGAAGCGTAGCCAGAAACGCGGGGAGCTACGAATCGTACAAAAAGGCGGTCGCGCTGCGGCATATACTGGCTGGGACGCAGAAGGAACTGGAGAAAAAATCGGCCGACGCGGTTGTGACCGCGCTGAAGGAATTCGACCAGAAGGCGTTGCGTTTGCAGGGTTCGGATGGCGCGGGATTCGGCGGCGGGGGCGGAGGACGCGAGGGACGGCAGACGCCGGCGTTTGCGACCCTGAACCGCAGTCTCGCTGTCGGAGTAGTCCCAGTCCCTTGGATTCTAGTTGTCTTATCCGCTCCCGTGTCACGCCCTTCATATCACCTATCTCCTGAAGCGTCAGTTCCTCCGGAGCGCCGATCCCGAAACGCAGCCGGATGACCTCCGCCGTGACTCCGCCAATCTGGTCTACAATCGCATCAATCTGCGCCTGCTCTTCCATGTCCGCGAAAATTCGTTCCGGATCGGGGCTGGTCAAACTCTTTAGCAAGCCTCCAAGAGACGATTCCTCCTCATCTCCCACCCGAGCGTCAATCGACGTTACATCCTGTGCCACGCTCAAAAGTAAGCGGACTTTCTCCACCGTCCAACCCAAATGGACAGCGAGTTCACGCGGGTCTGGCTCCGCACCCAGCATCGCTGCCGACAGACGTCGACGCAATCGCTGGAGTTTTCTAAGCGCTTCAATAACATGAACGGGCAGGCGAATGAGGCGATCCTTATCGGCTATGCTGCGGGTGATGCCCTGGAGAATCCACCAAGTCGCATAGGTTGAGAACTTATACCCCAGGCGGTAGTCGAAGCGCTCTACGGCCGTCATTAATCCCAATGTGCCCTCCTGTATTACATCAAGGAGGTCCATGCTGAAGGTCTTTGAATACCGCTTTGCGACGCTCACCACGAGCCGCAGATTGGCGGAAATCATCTGCTCTTCCGCCTCTCGCCCAATGCTCTGAAGTCTAAGCAGCTCGGTTCGCTCTTCCTCGGATAAATCGGGCTTTACGAGGGCATCCGATGCCTGCCGTCCAACCTGAACTCGTCGGCCAAGGGTTATCTCATCCTCTGGTCGAAGCAGTCGATATTTCCCAATCTCCACCAGGTAGCGACGGACCGCGTCGTCGTCGCTGGACTCTACAGACTCGACTGGGTCCAAATCCGGACCTGAACCGGAGTCTTCAATGGCAATTCCGGTCTCGGCCAGTTCCTGTCGGACCCGAACATGTCCTTCGGCGCCAATTCCCCTCTTATGCACCGCCCGGACCACTTGGTCGTCCGTTACGTACCCTTGTCGTTCATAGTCGGTGCGCGGCGCTTCCACAGCGCGGGCAATCCGCTGCGGTTCCTGATCGGAAGTGGCGTCGACAGCGGGGTGCATGCCAGCATTGTACTTGATGGAAACCTGACGCTCTCCGCGTGGTTTCCTTCATTCATAATCTCCAGAGAGTTCTGAACTCGAACTGCCCTGCGGAACGTGACAACTCAGCGTGGAGAGGTTAGAAGCTCCGGCGTTGTTGCAAGCTTGCGCGGGAATTAACGAAGGTCACCATTGTATTGGCATCACAGATCGTCCGTCTGAACCTTTCGACCGAACAATCGATCCAGCATCACGCGCGGCGCAACGGTCTTTGAAGGACACAGCGCGAATAACCTCGGCGGCGCGAAGGCGCTGGTGGTGAGTTCCGCCGGGCGAAATTTGAGCGCCCCTGCATCATTTGGCGACTGGGCATACCGATCAAATTCGATGAGATCGTAATCCGCGCTCGCCAGGTCTTGCTCAGCGAGTTTTCGGTTCGTCTCGCGGCGCTTGTCAAAATCGAGCAGCTTCTTACGGGTGATTTGAGTGATCCATCCGTCACGAAGGGCCAACCGAAAGAGATGGTAATAGATGGTAACCATACCGACTTGCCGGAGGAGTGGGTCTTTGGCTGTGAACACTGCCGCCATATACTCTACGGTCGTCTCCGCGGGCCTCAAAAATGCCGGCATCTTTGTGCGCGTCTTATTCTTAAAGCCCTTCACGAATTCGTCGAGGTAGGCCTTCTTCGTGTCCACCACTTTCTGCTCATGCTCAGCCAGCAGGAACTTTGTCGCAAGATCGAAATGTCGATATCGTTTATTGGGGAACGGCAAGCTCTTGCAAAAGAACCCGTCGGTGGCAAGCTTTTTGATCGCAACTGGAAGCGGCCCACCATATGCGTTTCGCTTCTCGGGAGCGGTCAGCGGTGCCGCCTCGTTAAGACGGGAAAACATTTCCTCGATCATTTCCAAATCGTCGGTATCAATGCTAATTACGGTGAGGAGAAAGGTATCGAATTGATTCTTGAGGTCCGGATAAGCTTTACCCAGCTCGTCGTACTTCATCCCGCCAGCATCGACCGAAGGGTCTTTGAAATACCTAAAATCATCCGCCAAGGCAATCTTCCCGTCGAGAAAACTCCACATCGTCTCAAGTCGCTGCTTACCGTCGATGATTGCGTAATCGTATGTCTTGCCAGCTTTCTTAGGCGACTCGTGGAATTTGTGCAGGTAGATTTTGGGCACATCGAATCCATTGAGAATTGAGTCGATCAGGAGCTGTCGTTCATCGAGGGTCCAAATGTCGCCGAGACGCTGATACTCGGGGTCCAACTGAATACGATTGCGCATACGATAAAGCGCCCACACGCTGCTGTTGTGAAGAGAGGCGATGTCGAATGTCATGGAAGCAGTTCCTTGCTTAGGTCAGCCACCCGATCAAGCTCGGGGAAGAGAGTTAACGCTGAGATACCTAGGTGTGCAAGCTCCTTCAGCAGTCTTGGTTTCGCGACCACCGGGATTATCCAGCGCCAGACATGTTTCGTATCACCGATCTTTTCGATAGGCTGATGAAGCCGATGATTTATCGTAAAAGTACCGAGTTGGGCTGCCATGCGCGGCGTGTTGCGCGGACCCACTATTGCGACAGGGAACAATTCAGAGGGGTTCTCCTGTACCCGGCTCGGAAGATAGCTTTCAAGCACTGGGTCCCTACCGAAAGCCGGAATCTCTGCCTCGAATTCGAACTTAAGGTTCGCCGCTCTGTTCAACGCCACAGGTTTTAGGCACCACACGGCTCCGACTGCACCGGAATATTCCTTGTCGCTAACAGCGAAATAAAGCGCGGCCAATGGACTCTCCGACCAATCCAGCAACCGCGTTGGCGCTCGATGGTGCTGCATCAGAAACATCCATTCCCATTCTTCCCGCGGGGGAACGGTAATATGCGGTGTGGCATTCTGCATGAATCGCTTTATCAGCGCGTTCTCCGCCTTCAGATGGAGCGGATCACGAGCCAGTGATGGCACGAGCCCCCAACTCTTCTTGCTTTGCCCTCGAAACCACGTGAGTTGCCTCGGCTTCGTCTGCTGTTTAAGTGCCGTCAGCAATTCGCCAACAGGACGAGTTGTGCGATGACGATAAAGGCATAGCGATTCTTTTCCTGGGCCTTGCAGCCCATCACGACACCGCCCTCATCTCGTCCAGGAACCGCCGCAGGATTTCATCGATGGACTTGACAGGAGGGTATTTCGCCAGATGCTCAGCGATATCCCCAGTAATCCGTTCGGCGGCGCGGGCATCCTTCATTTTCGGATCGCGGTGCGCCCAATCACGGCCGGGGTGCATGGTATCCCAGGGTGACCGTAGATTGGCGCGCGTGCCCGGATCGTCGCCGTGTTTGCCGAAACCATAGCAGATGTTGACTTCGGAATTCCAGATCGGTTTGAAAAGTTCGATCAAATAATTTTCAGCCGAGTCTTGCCAGCCGGTCTGAACCACAAGAGCGCGATACTCGAAATCCTCCACTTGCAACGTTGTCGCTGCCTTCAGGATATTCTTTCGATGTTCATTGAGCCGTCCCGACAGCTTGTCCCCCTGCTCCATCGCCGTTTTGCTCGCCGGGTCGGCCGGGTCGGCCTTGCCCACATAGATCGGATGTTCCCGCTTCGAAATCGCTTTGTAGGGCGCAAACTTGCCGGTGTAGTAGATCGCGTACACGCCAGAACCGTAGAAACTCTCAACGTTAGCAAGCTGCTTCCGTGCCTGGGCGATCATGGTGATGCCGACGATCCTGCCGGCGACATTCGGGTTTGATGGATCGAACACGAACCCCGGATGCTTAATCGGATCGAGATCCTCCATGACCTTGCGGATTGTCTCGTAGGCGTCGCTGATGGTTTTCCGAACGCGTTTGGCGCGTGGCGCCGCCAGCGCGGAAGCTTCCTCCCGCGCGAGCTGTTCAGAGAGATCCTTGAGTTGAACGGCTAATTGTTCGAGCTTCCCCGGCGATGTCGCCATTCTCTAACGACGCTCCTTCGTGGTCGAGCTTAACGTTTCAGCTACCGACCGCGCCACCGTCTCGGCGAGCCGAACCGGAACAGCATTGCCCAGTTGCCGCATAGCCTCGGTCCATGGCCCGCGGAAGGTGTACTCGTCGGGGAAGGTTTGGAGGCGCGCGGCTTCGCGAACGGTAAAGTACCGTAGCGATCCGTCAACCCGCGCGAGCATGTTTTCCCCGCCGGGCACGCCATGGTCACCCGCCTTAAGCGTCTTGGCTGGCTCATCGAGTGGACTCCCGGTATGACCCGGATAGCTGCGCGCGCCGGGATTGAAAATATGGTTGGCGATGGCGTTTCGCGGCTTTCTTTCGGGGTCGGGCAAATCGCTGATTGCGTCCCGTACCGTTAGCCAGGGAAACTTGCCGGCATCAAACAGGAAATCGTCGCGTAGTCTTTCGATGCGTCCGAGCTGGCGGTCCGCGAGAGGGGGCCGATCACGCTTCGAAACCTCGTGCCGTTCCCAATACTCGCCCGTGATCCACTGCGACCTCAACAGAGAGTTCTCGGAAAAATCGCCTTCCGGAAAACTCCACTCCACGCCGACATCCGAACGGAAACCCACGAAGAATACACGTTCGCGACGCTGCGGCACACCGTAGTCGGCGGCGTTGAGCAGCCGAAAGACTACGTTGTATTCCGGTCGCACCTGCCGCGAAGTTTGGTGTTTTTCAAGCCGAGCGCGATGTTCTTCCCAGCTCTCCGTCTTACGGCGCGTGAAGCTTGGATGAGTAAGTTGAAGCAGAATGTATTCGAAATAGTCAGCGAATGTCTCGCGCATCAGACCTTTCACGTTCTCAAAAATGAAGGCCTTAGGCCGCAGTTCCCTGACCGCGCGGACCGCCTCGGGGAACATGTCCCTCTTGTCGAGGAACCCGCGGTGTTTTCCCCCTAGTGAAAATGGCTGACACGGCGGTCCACCGGATACGACCATGACATCGCTCAGAGTTCCGTAGTCGAATTCCTTGACATCGGTCTCATAGAGCGGCCATCGCTCAACGGATCGTATATGGTGTCGCTGGTTCTCGCGAAACGTCTCGCAGGCGTCGTGATTCCATTCGAGCACCGCCGCGTGGTCAAATCCGGCGTTCGACATGCCAATGGCGAGCCCCCCCGCGCCGGCGAATAGTTCAACGCTAAGCATCGAGAAATCTCCTCAGCGTGAATGCGAGACATTCGATCTTTTTGAGCTGGCACTCCCAAATTGTCAACACCCGCCACCCCTCCTTAATAAGCGTCCTTCGGTTTCGTCCGTCCCGCCGCTTATTGCCCTCCAGTTTCGGTCCCCAGAAATCAAGCTTGGACTTCGGCAGACGCGCAAGCGCACAACTTCCGTGTCGGTGCCAAAAGCAGCCGTGGACAAAGATGACTTTACGTCGTTTTCGGAAAACGATATCGGGGTGTCCCGACAGATCTTTTGCGTGAAGCCGATACCGGTACCCGAGGGAGTATATGAGTTTTCGCACCGCGAGTTCGGGCCGCGAGTTCTTCGACCGGACCCGCGCCATGATCTCCGATCGTTCCGCCGGAGAGAGATTATCCACACGCCTTACACCCCCTTTGGTCCAACAAACAGCGGCCATCTGTCGGCGATATATTTCTCAGCGGCCTCGCGCACCACCCAAGCCAATGACACCTTCTTCTCCCGCGCGATGGCTTCGAGGGTTTCGTAGACATCCGCGGGAAAGCTGATCGAGGCCCGAACCGCCGCAGCCTTCGCCATGGGCCTATCGGCACTTTTTAGCTTCATCTTCACCGCGTAAGCCTTGTTCACCACACTACACCATTCCGGTGAACCCGGAGGAGCGGATTCTCTTCATAGTCGAGGCTCAGCCGGTCGCGGGCCGGGTCGCGGGACCGCCCCAGCGGGTGGCTTTATGCGCTCGTACAACTCGTCAATCTCATCAAGGTCGAGAGGTGTGCATGCGGCGAACTCCTCCATTTCGACGATGGGGGTACCGTCCGGGCAAAGATCGCACGGTCGCACCTGTTGAAAAAGGCGTAATGCCGCCAATACGGTGCATAGTTCGCGGGTAGTAAATTGATCGGTCTTGGTGTTCATTGCCAGCCCTCCAGTTACGTTTCACTCAACAATCCGACCAGTTCGTTCAGAAAAACTCTAATGTTTTTCTCAACGCGGCCCGCACTCAATCACTAATTCACGGTTCCCGTCGCGCAGCCCTCGCGAGAAACGTCCTTTCATGCGAACAACGGGATTGACGGGCACCTGTGTTGAGCGCCCTTCGTTATAGGCTCGCTCCGCATCTGTCGGTTCCCATGCGACGCCGAGCTTTGTTAGCGCTTGCCGTGCAGCGCCGAGAAACCCGTTCGGGCTGTAGAGGATCGGCTCGCCCGTTAGACGCGAGACGACGGCACGGCCGTAAACGCCGTAGCCAAGCCGCACCAGACGCTTCTCGCGGACGAGACCGCGAAGCGCCCTCAGGACCTGATCCTCCCCACCGAGATCACGGAATTCACGAGGCAGGAACACGTCTTCGCCCCTCTTCCGGGCGATCCGTGCCTCAATCCTTTCCCGCAACGTCTTCTGTTGACGCATCTGAGCCACCGCGCAAAAACCCGACACTCATAATATGCAAAAACCCGACACCTAGCAACACTGCCAGATCCTGTCGCTTTCAATGGTCCACCCTTTTCTTTCCTGTCGCCCAACAGTCGGGGCGAAGGCACTTTAGCCGCCGCCGCTTGCCGTCAATGACGGATTTTGGCTCCCCTCCCCCGCTGGTGGCTGCGCCTTGGGACGGGGTAGTCACCCCAAAATCCTATGACCGCTGCGCTTTGATCGGCGGCAGAACGTGCCCCCTTTCGCCCCCGCCGTAGGGGTCACTCAAGCGGAAGAGGAAACCATGAACAAACGCAAGACCACTCAGGCCACCACCCGGAACGCCAAGCGCCGCGAGGCCGAGCGCATGCGCAGACTTGCGGTACTTCAGGTCCGCGAATACAGCAAACGCTATCACCCGGCAATGGGTGAAGTTTCCGTTGAGATCAGAGGCAACATCGCTGTCGTGCGGAGCAACTCTCGGAAGAAGCCCCAGTGAGGCGTGGTCCCGTCACCTCGGGCCGGAAGCGGATGCGTCCCACTCTATCCGCCCGCCGCCGAAAAAGACGCCTTGACACTTCCGCCGTCCTTCGGCAATCCAGCAATCCGTGGAGGTCGAAAACGATGCCCAATTCGCTTCATCGCGATCCTGTTCAAGCGTTCGCCGACCGTATCATCGCCGAGCTTGAGAACGGCGTTAAGCCGTGGGTGCGTCCATGGGACTCGGAGAAGGCTGGCGGCCCGCAGGCTCCGTTCAACCCCACCACGGGAAAGCGTTATCACGGCATCAATGTCCTGATCCTCGGCATGGACATGCGGGCGTTCCAAAGCGGCGATCCGCGCTGGATGACCTACCAGCAATCGCAGGAAAAAGAGTGGCGGGTCCGCAAAGACGAAAAAGCCACCACGATCTTTTTCACAAAGCTGTATGAGGCCGAGGACGACCAAGCCGAGGACGGTAGGAAGACGATCAATTTTCTTAAACACTACGCCGTCTTTCACGCGTCGCAGATCGAGGGCATTCCGGCCTACAAGCCACCCTCTATCGCTCGAAAATATCGTCGATGGCCAGGATGGCGCCGACTCCTGCGATGGATACGGCCTATAAGGGCGCTTGCGCGGACCTGATCACGGAGGCCAACTAATGGAATGAGTTGATGAAAACGGATCTGGCGAACCTGAATGGACAACTGGTGAAGCAGGGGCTGAGCCCGGTTTCCGGAGTGTCCGTGCCAGTACCGGTTTGCCGGCAGTGAGAAACCGCTAAGCGCTTATCGTGAAATAACTGTTACACCTCAAAGTGCCCGATGCCGCGAAGCCGCCCGAACGGCTCCTGCGGCATTCCCCTCGGCGGATCCGCTGGCGCGTCGTGGTGGATGTCGTCAATCTTCGACCTATATCTCCCCTGTTTTCAATAAAGCCACCGAAAATCGCCGAAAAACCCTTGACACCTCGTTCTATAGTCGCGTTTGGGAGAGCGTCGCCGCTCTCCGCGGGCTGCACAAGAAATCGAGGAAGGAAGATAACCAACTATGTCGTCTCAAGCAATTTGCGCTGAAACAGTCAGCGCCGAAACCCTGAACGCGGTCGCCGGGAACGTCCGATTCGCGCCCGGAAACATACAGCCACAAGGCAATCCCAAAAACCCCTCCACCGGTCCACGCTCGGACGCCGGCAAAGCCATCTCCTCTCAAAACGGCATCACCCACGGCCTCTTCACCGCAACCGACTTCATCCGCCCCGGCGAAGAAACCGCCTACACCGAATTCACCGCCAGACTTCGCCGGCAAATCCATCCCACAGGCGTCCTCGAAGAAGAACTAACCGAAGAATTCCGCAGCGCCTTGTGGCTGCTCCGCCGTTGTCGCAGTGCCGAATCGAATATCGCAACGCG
>PLEX01000093.1 GCA_003136575.1 Bryobacterales bacterium
CTGACCCAGGTGCTGGACCGCCCCGTCACGGGCCGGGTGTTCTTTGAAGAAGTGATCCGCGAGAATCTGGATATCGGCCGGCCCAGTCAGGTGCAGTTGATCTTCGACCGCCGCGTCAGCAAGAAGACGTCCGGTCGGTTTCGGACTCGCGTCATCACCGATGGTGTCGTGCCATCGCTGCACGTCGATTACAAGAGCACACGGATCAAGCAGTATCACAAGGAGGGGCGTGCCCTCCGAACGGAGACTACCGTCAACAATACATGCGACTTCGGCATCGGCAAACTGTTGAAGAACCTACCCGCGCGGCGGCAGGTCGGCTTTCAGGCCAACCGGCGNNACATGGAGGTGATGGACAAACCTTTAGGCGAAGACGCGTTTGACCGGGTGGTTCGCTCCGCCGAAGTGGAAAGGCAAAGAGCTTCCGCCCTGCGCTTCGGCGACAAGCGAGTGCAGGCTTTGTTCGCGGTGCTGGTTCTGTTTCTACTCGGTAGATTATGCAGAGCCCGCTCTTTTCAGCGGGGATTTTGCATTTTGGAGTCCATGGTCTCGGTGCAAACTGCGACCCTGCAGATCCTGAAAGCAGAAGTTTTCCCCGGCCCTCCCGCCGCCACACTAAACCACCTCGCCGTAACGACTTGCGGGCCCCCGCCCCCACCGTACCCCAGCCCAGCCTCCGCAATACGTTAGAGCGACCGCTAACGCGGACAAACCCCGTCGCGGCAAGCCCGCTGGAAAGGTGGCCAACCATGCATAGCGCGATGTCCTGAATGTCCATAACCGCTGGGCGATGGCTGAAGAGAACAAACGCTGCAAAGAAGCGGCGCGGCACTTCGAGTGCGTCCGACGGTACGCGGTGAACGGTCTGCCAAACCCGATTCCGCACGACCGGGATCGCGTTCGCGAGTTGATTGCGTGGCTCGAAACTCCCCTTGGGGAACTGCGCCGGGAGGTGTTTTCGCCAGCGCAGCTATCGCCGTATATCGCGCAATGCTACGCCCGGCAACGCGGCCTGCATCTCGCCTGTCTAACGCAAGCGGCACTGACGGTTTATTACGAAGGTGGTACCGACTGCATAAAGTCGTTTTGCCGAACACTGTTCGGGTCTGCGAAACACTGGCCTTCAATACGGGGCGCAAAGCTGCCTTACAAGATCGAGAAGCTTCCGGTTTTCACGTGCGCCCTGATCGACAGTTTGCTCCAGCAAACGAAGGGCTGGCGCGAAGCTTCTGAGCCGGTAAACTACATCGTCCGCCAGACACACAATATGGCGCTGCGGCAGTCGTGAGTGCGGTTCCCAAGGAAATGGATTTCCCGGCACTCATGGGTCATGTGACCATCTACCACGCCCTGCACTCGAAGCGGGAAAGGACAATTGCAGTGCATGTCACGACAATTTGTTTCCGGAGTCGTCGGCGCCGCTCAACTACAAGGTGGCTGAACACAGAGTCGCCGAAACGGGCCGGACCTCCTGCGCGGGTTGTCATTATCCGGGCGGGAACGCATTCGACACTAATGGCATTGCGGCAAGTGCCACATCCGGCGCTGAGGACACCAAAGCCCGCGCTTTGGTCCACAAATCATCGGTCGGTAAGCCGCTGCCCTTGCTGGCGCAGCGTGACTGTTCAGCCCAACGGACCATGGCTCACTATTGGCGCGACATCCAGCAGTCGGGTTGCCTGGAACCTGGACTCCGGGCGGAAGAAGAGATCCGACCGTACGAAGGGGTGTCGAAGGCCCTTGAGAGAGAGGAGCAAACCAGCGGGTTGCAACAATCAGTGAACGCAATAGCCTCGTCATATTTTCAGCCGAAAAGTCTCCGGGAGGGCCGAGCCTCACATCACGGAGAAGGCAACAGTCAGCATTCTGCAAAACCGGACTGAAGCTGGACGGAATCGTCGGCCAAAGGAGCGCTCCGGCGGATTGGGCTGGTGATGAACCGGCTGGGTCTGAAACCGCACCCGACGAAGACGAAGCTGGTTGGCTTAAGAGGCGGAAAGGAGGACTTGGTGGTACTGGGATGCACGAAATTTCATGTGCGGTCTGTTCACGCAGGTCTCCACTTCCGATGGGGCAAGTGATTAACCACCTGCGCGGCACCTCGCCGGGGCCAGGACATGAATGGCGTTGTGTTCAGCGTGAAAACGTCGAAAGGTATCTGCCGCGGCGACCGAAACAATCAACCACTATTTTTTGCGGAAGCAGGCCGAAGCACTCGGCATCTTAGTGGACCGGGTTTGGATTCCATGCATTTCGTCGTGAAGCAACCCCTGCGATCTCGGCGCTGGAAGGCATCAGCAAGCCGGTGGATGCTGTCGTCACGTCAATGGCGCAGTGAATGGGCCAAAATCTTGCGTGAGATCCACTCCCGAAATCCCGGACGAAGTCCCTAATCTACTGAAGTGATTCATTTAAAATGGTGGGCTCGAGAAGACTCGAACTTCCGACCTCTTCCGTGTCAAGGAAGCGCTCTAACCAACTGAGCTACGAGCCCACAGAATCAATGACTTAGCCAAACCAGGTTGGTCATTCGAGATCCTCCCCACGGGAATGCGGGATCGGATCACACAAAGCGAGTTTATCACAGAACTGAGATTCTCCCGAGAATGCTCAATGTCAGAATGCTGAATGTCCCGGCTGAGTCTTTCCCGGCCAGTTCCAGTACTGCCAATCCGTGTGCGGATTCGCATTCAATGAGTTTTAGCCTAAACTGGTGTCAGGCCGCAGTTACTACCAGCGATGGACAAGCTCGCTTCGGACGACGATTCGTCGCTTCGGGTCGGCAAAACCAGCTGGAAAGCTGACGGTTGCTATTTAAAGGAGGAAAAAATGATTGCAAGATTTATAAAAGAGAACGGCGCAAAGCTTTTGGCGGGGAGTGTACTCGTGTTCGCAACCTGCGGGAACGTTCTTGCTCTTGAAACGCTGACGATCACCGACTCGGTTTGCGGCGGCTGCACCGTGAACCTCGGTCCGGTTGCGAATGGCAACGGCATTTCGTTCGCGGGAACTGTTGGTAATTGGACGATCGACGTAACAGCGACAGATGCCGGAACTCCGGCTCTCCCGGTAAATATGGACCTGGATATCACTACCGCTATGACCCCTGAAGGGTTGCTCTCATTGAACCCCGGGACGATTGATGTGACTTTCTCGGAGACAGGCTATTCCGGCACCGCTCTTGATGTGCTTCACGCGACCGACGCCGGTACTCAGGAGTTCCTTCAGACGACCACGGACGTTTCCGTGGCCGGCCATCAACAGAATGCGCTTTCATTTGCCGCTCCCTCGCAGGCCACTCTCGGCGCCACCCCATATAATTTCAGTGTTGCCAATGTCGGTGTCAATCCGGCGACGAACCCGTTCGGAATTTCCATTTCGACCGTTATCACGCCCAACATAAGGAGCGTACACTCCGCCACTTCCAACTATCAATTGGAAGGTACGTTAGCGCCGGAACCAAGATTCTACGGTGTGACGGGCCTGGGATTGGCTGGACTTCTGGCAATAGGGGCGTTGCGCCGCAGGAAGCAGGAAACAGCCGCTTAGTTCGCTGCTTCACTCAACGGCGTACGGGGAACGAGGGCCAATTGTCGCGAGACAGTTGGCCTGTTTTCATATATCGGACCGTTGTGTCTAGAGAGAACACAGGCGTCCTGAATGAAGGCAATGCGCAGATCCGCAAAGACCAACTGGGAAAGACGGCCGTCCGGCGATCGCCATACGGACGCCCATTGATGCGGACGCCCTTCGATGCGACAATATTTTATGCTGTCTCGTTTCTGCCTCGCTTCTCTCCTTTTTCTCTCGCTGCTTCAGGGGCAGGCTGGCTCCAACCTTTATCAGGCCATGCGCTGGCGGCAAATCGGCCCGTTTCGCGCGGGCCGTGTGACAGCGGTAGCCGGGATTCCCGGAAATGCCGCCACCTACTACATGGGCACGCCGGGCGGCGGAGTCTGGAAGACCATCGACGGCGGCGTAGTCTGGAATCCGATTTTCGACCAGGTTCCAACGCCCACTTCCTCCATCGGCGCGATCCAGGTTTCGTTGTCGAATCCCAACATTGTCTATGTCGGCACGGGCGACGTGAGCATGGTCGGGTCGTCCGTCAATATGGGAGACGGCGTTTACAAGTCGATCGACGCGGGCAAGACGTGGCAGCATGCCGGCCTCGACGATACCGAACATATCGGCAATATGTGGGTGGACCCGGCGAATCCCGACATCCTTGTGGTGGCGGCGCTGGGGCGCACGTATTCGAAGAACGAACAGCGCGGCGTCTTCAAAACGACCGATGGCGGCAAGACGTGGAAGAAGGTGCTGTACGAGGACGATATGACGGGCGCGGTGGACCTCGTTTTCGCGCCGGGTAATTCGAAGATCGGCTACGCGGCACTGATGGAGCATTACACGCGGCCCGGCGTTCGGGCGGCGATCGAATCGTCCGGCAAAGCGGGAATCTATAAGACCACGGACGGCGGGGACACGTGGACGCAACTGAAGGAAGGTCTGCCGGGCGGAACGCTTGGCCGCATCGGTGTCGCAACCAACGCCGATGGGCAGAAGGTGTTCGCCATCGTGGCCGGTGGCGGCGGCGCGGGTGGCGGGCGCGGGACGCCGGGTGCGGCTGGTCTGTACCGGTCCGACGACGGCGGCGCGCATTGGGCCAGGAGCACGACCGATACGCGCGTCACGGGCAGCGGCTATTTCAGCCGCGTCTTTCTCGATCCGAATAATTCGGATGTCGTTTATGTGGCGCAGACATCGCTCTATCGTTCCGAGGATGGTGGCAGGACGTTCGTCTCATACAAGGGCGCGCCCGGGGGTGACGACAACCATGCCCTGTGGATCGACCCGAAGGATTCGAGCCGCATGATCATGGCGAGCGATCAGGGCGCGACCATCAGCATGGACGGCGGCAAGACATGGAGTTCCTGGTACAACCAGCCGACGGGCCAGATTTATCATTTGTCGACTGACAACCGCTATCCGTACTGGGTTTATGGGACGCAGCAGGACAGCGGATCGGTGGGAACGCTGAGCCGGGGCGACTATGGCGAGATTACGTTCATGGACTGGGATCCCGTGGGCGGCTACGAGTTCGGTTACATTGTGCCCGACCCGCTGAACAATAACCTGGTGTACGCGGGCGGACCGAGCCGCGGGTTGGTCCGAATCGACCGCACGAACCGGCAGGTTTCGACCGTTTCCGTCACTGTCGCACGCGGGGACGTAGAGTATCGGACGGCGCAGAATCCTCCGTTGGGCTTTTCCCCGACCGATCCGCACATCCTGTATTTTGGTTCGCAGTTTCTGCTCGAAACGCGCGATGGAGGTGTGCACTGGAAGCAGGCGAGTCCGGATTTGACGAAGCGTTCCGACGACACGCCGCCCGCGGCTCCAGTTGCGCCCCCCGCCGATACCGTCGCCGGCGCGACTCCTCCCGCCCGGCCGCGCGCGCAGGAACAACAGGAAACCATCGCGCCCATGAACCGGACCGCGATCGACACGTTTTCGCCGTCTCCGGTGGCCGCGAGTGTGATCTGGGCGGGAACCAATAATGGCGTAGTCCAGGTCACGAAGGATAGCGGCGCGACCTGGATCGATGTTTCGCCGAAGGGCTTCACCGCGCTGACGACGATCGGCATGATCGAGGCTTCGCATTTCGACGCCGCGACGGCCTATATGGCGGTGGACCGCCACGAAGAGAACGATTTCAAGGCGCATTTCTACCGCACGCACGATTCGGGCGCGACGTGGCAGGACATTTCCGCCGGCTTCCCCGATCTGAATTTCGCCCGCGTGGTCCGCGAAGATCCGATGAAGAAGGGCTTGCTCTATGCGGGCACGGAGCAGGCTGCCTACGTATCGTTCGACGAAGGCGACCACTGGAGCTCGATGCGTCTGAACATGCCGCTCACCTCGGTGCGCGACATGGTGGTGCATGGTGACGATCTGGTGGTGGCGACCTACGGGCGCGCCTTCTGGATTCTGGACGATGTGACGCCGCTGCGCCAGATCGACAGCAAGACACCTAATGTGCAGGCGCTGCTGTTCCGGCCCGAGAAGGCTCTGCGCGTGCGGCTGGACCTGAATCAGGATACGCCGATTCCGCCGGATATGCCCGCGGGGCAGAACCCGCCGACCGGTGCAATCATCGATTACTATGTGAACTCCGCGCCGGCGCAGGATGTTAGTTTGGCCATCCTCGATAGCGCGGGAAAGCTGGTTCGGGAGATTTCCACCGCCGACGAGGACCCCGCGAAAGAGCCGCCGCCGAACGTTCCGGATTACTGGCTGGGGCATCCGGAGAAGCTGACGAAGAACGCTGGGCAGAACCGTTTTGTGTGGGATCTGCGGTACGCCGCCCCGCCGGTTTTGCGCCATGAGTATGCGATCTCGGCGCTCGCGGGGAATACGCCGGGTCTGCCTCTGGGCGCGATCGTCACGCCTGGTAATTACACGGTCCGGCTGACGGTCAACGGCAAAACTTACGAACAGCCGCTGGTTGTGGGGATGGATCCGCGCGTCGATATTTCAGCCGCGGATCTGACGCAGCAGTTAGACCTGGAGACGAGACTGATCGACCTTGTGGCTGGCAGTTACGAGTCGTACAAGAAGGCGGTCGCGCTGCGGCAGATACTGGCCGGGACGCAGAAGGAACTGGAGAAGAAGTCGGCCGACGCGGCTGTGACCGCGCTGAAGGAGTTCGATCAGAAGGCGTTGCGTTTGCAGGGCTCGGATGGCGCGGGCGGCTTCGGTGGTGGCGGAGGAGGCGGGCGCGGGGGAAGGCAGACGCCGGCGTTTGCGACGCTGAACCGCAGTCTCGGTTCGCTCGAAAATATCGTCGATGGTCAGGATGCCGCGCCGACTCCGGCGATGGATACGGCCTATAAGGGCGCTTGCGCCGACCTGATCACTGCGGCCAACCAGTGGAATGAGCTGATGAAAACGGATCTGGCGAACCTGAATGGAGAACTGGTGAAGCAGGGATTGAGCCCGGTTTCGGGAGTGCCCGTGCCAGTGCCGGTTTGCAGGCAGTAGCGGGGCGTTACGAAGTAACGGATACGGATTTTGCAGCTGCGCGGAAAGCTCTTGCAGTGGAAACGCCGGATCGAGAGCCGGCCCCAAGGGCGCTGTCTGGCAGCAAGCATTCTCCGGGTGGCCGAACATCCGGACAGAGCGCGTAGCATACTTCCCAGATAGCCGTAGCTTGGGAGCGGTCCTTCGTAGCACCTAACCCGGCGTAGCCGGAACCAAACAGG
>PLEX01000040.1 GCA_003136575.1 Bryobacterales bacterium
CGGGCAACGTTACAACCCATTTCCTGCGGCGAATCGGCGACGGGCGCGGAATGGGCCGCCGGTCTTCGATGTATGCCATGAAGGCCGTTTCCAACGCATCCACCGCGTAGTTGATGGCGTCGGCCTCGTCATTGCCGAACGTGACAGCCTCCGGCACGTCCGGGAACGTGACAAGTACCGTGCCGTTGGTGTCGCGCTTCAGAATAACCGGATACTGTAACATTCATCCTCTCTTTCATTTCAACGATCTCAGCGGAGCCCCAATTGCTTCTTGATTTTGTTCACCAGCCCGGTGCCCAGCTCATGGTTCTTGCCGTGCATCGGNNAACGTGCATCCCTTCGATTCGAGGTAGCGCTTCAACTCCGCACTGGTCGCACTTCAACGATACAACACAGATGTTAACTAAACAACAATAACGTTGCGGTGCCGATGGCCGAGTTCATCGAAATCTGTTGAACTGTTGAATTTTCCGACGCTATGCCGGGGAAGGAAGTCTGTGCTGGCGGATGGACGAAGNNGGGGATGCGGCGTAGCAGGACGAACTAATGCCGGGGAACGACAAACTCTTTCCACGCGTTCTCGCCCATACGGCTGAGAAATCCAAGCGCCGTTCGCAGTAACGCATCGTTCACCGTCGCTTCGCTCGTCGGCATCCATGCATTGCAGAGAAAGCTGCTCGCAGGCATTGCCAGATAGCGCGAGTATGCGGGTATCGTCTTTCCCGAGCGGTCCTGCGCGAGGAACGTCATCTTAATGACGTAAGCCATGCGGCTCTTCGTCGAAAGGCCCGATGTTCGGAAATACCGTGGATCCTCGCCCCAAATGCTGCCGAGTCCCACCTCCATCACGCTCTTGACGCCGTAATTTGCCGTGACGATTCCCGTTCGTTCGCCGAAACCGGACCAATGCGTTTTGTACTCTTTCGGCGTGTTGAACAGCGTATCCGCGGCCCCGACCGCGACATCGTCCAGAAGCGATCCGACGCCCAGATTCTCCACGTAAAGCCACGCGAGGCGTTCATGACCGTCAATGGGCCGGTTGGGTATCAACATAGCGGAAGCCGGCGTCAAAACCGCGGGAGCCACCGGAGCCAGCGCGACGGGGGGAAGGGCCGCGGCTAGTGTCGAGTCGGGGGCCTGCGCCCACGCAGCCGCGCCGAACGCGGCTAACGCGAACACACACCACCGCCATGTAACTCGTAAAGACATGAATCCCCAATAATACCGCGCTCCGGTGCGCGCCGATCGCGCAGTCCGGCGCGAAGCCTAATCCCTGAGCTCGACCAGGATCATTTCAATCGGCGTCTTGCCAGTGTTTTCCATTTTTCTCGTGGTCGGACCCTCCCACAACACTTCACCCGCCTTGTGCTGCGCGCTGCCGACCGCACCTTTGGAATCCGTCGTGTGCACTTCCTGATCGGTCAGGAAGACGGCGAGCGTGTTGTGCGTCTCCTCAAGCATCGGAGTGGTTTCATGCGCCCCGAGCGTTACCCGAAGCACGCGGACCTGAGCGTTCTCAAACTCGGTCTTATAATGTTTGGCGTCGAGTTTGACCGCATCGCGTTTGCCGGTCTCCGTCTTCCCTGCCCCCGCCTTCTTCAATTCCACTTCGATGATGTTGAAGGCCTCGTCGCTGACCACTTCCGGCGAATGCATCCCGTCTGACGGACTCCACACCACCTGGCGCGCCTTCCAGTCGAACACGGCGGGTTGCCGGCCGTCCTGATATTCGAAGCGCTGGCGGCCCGCCTGCAGGTAGACCATGACCCGGTTCGATTTATGTTCGTGAAAACTGCCCTTGACATGCGCCTTTTCGAGCGCGCGCGCGACCTTCACGTCGCCGTTCTCGAACAGCGTTGCGGAGGGTTCCACGGCGAACGCGCCAACGGCGATGGAGCAGAGAAGGAATCTTAACTTCGATATTGACGGCATGACTGTCGATTATATAGCCAAACGAGGGCCCGATCCCGCCAGTTGCGCTGCCGGCGCCTTTTATCGACAATGAACTGTAACTCCAGAGAGGAATCCTTATGACGAAGCCCCTTCTTTCCGCAGCCGCATTGGCTCTGGCGCTTGCGTTTGCCGCCGCGCCCCAAACGCCGGTGACCGCGACCGCGAAACACCACATAGTATTTGAACTGATCGAACCCGAAGGCGGAGCCTGGGACAGCCTCGTGCGCCACATCAACAATACGCGCAACGCGCTGGCGGCCGATGGCGGCTCTCAGGTGGAGGTCGTATTCTACGGCCCGGGCCTCAATATGCTGCGAAAAACCAACACCGCTTATGAGGAGCGTTTGAAGAAGCTGGTGGACGACGGCGTAATTCTCTCCGCCTGCCAGAACGCCATGCGCGTCATGAACATAAAGACCGAGGATCTGTTTCCATTCGCTTCGCAGGTGGATTCCGGCATCGCGCAAATCGTCCGCAGGCAGGAAGCGGGCTGGGCCTATATTCATTGAGTTTCCGAGCTGCCGGACGGTTTTACTTCGCGTGCCGAAGTTCCACCACCATCACTTCGATCGGCCTATCGCCGGTGTTGACATCGGCGTGACGTCTCTTGCCTTCGTCCTTCGAAAGCCAGTAGGCCTTCCCCGTTTCCCATTTGTGAACTTCGCTCCGGCCGTCCTCGAACACGATCTTCATGGTCCCGCCCGTGAGCGCAACGATCACGCGCGGGTAATCGTGCGTGTGCATCACCAGAGGCGCGTTGGGCATTACGACGGATTTCCATACGTTGACGTCTTCGTTTTCGAACTGGGAGATTTTATGCGACGGGACGATTTGCGCCGGCAGCGTTTGCTGAGACGCCGATGTGCAGGCCAGACCCAGAACCATGGCCGGAAAAATCGCGGAACGGATGAGTGATATTCGGATCATGTGACCGAATTTAGCACTATGCGTGGGAAACTGCCTCCCGGTGGCATCGTCAGCGCACCTGCGGTTCAGGAAACCACTTCCGCAGCGCCTCGGTGAAAACGCCGTTGTCGACGGTGGCGGAGGCGAAGAGCGTCATTGATGAACGGAATTTCATGTCGTCGGGCCAGTCGAAGATTTCGCCGATTGATCGACCTTCAATGAGATTCACGAGACGAGTGCACTCTCTGAGCCTCGGGCCCAGAATCGCATGCTGCAGATAAGCTTCCGCTTCGGCCTGAGAGGAGATGCCGAACTTCATCGACATCGGGCTATGGCCGAGACCCCGGAGCTGCGGGAAGATGAACCACATCCAGTGAGTTACTTTCCGTCCACGCCGCAGTTCGGAACATACCTGTTCGAATACCGCGTCCTGGGCATCGACGAATCTTTGGAGGTTGTGGGGATCGCTCATTGGGGTCGGGATTCCCGGGTTAAACTTATTTGCATGATCGCGCGCCCATCCGTTACGGAAGCAGCCCCTTTCTACTTTACGTACATTAATCAGGTAGCGGGCGACGATCCCATACAATTCACAGAGGCTCAGATGGATGAATCGCTGGCGCTGCTCGGCAGTATTTCCGAGAGTGCGTCCCTGCACCGTTATTTGCGGGAAAAATGGAGCATCCGGCAGGTTCTTAATCATATCACCGATAACGAGCGAGCGTTCGCGTTCCGAATGCTTTGGTTTGCGCGTGGATTCGAGACGCCATTGCCTGGCTACGACCAGGATGTGGCAAGCGCGGGCGCCGAAGCGGACGCGGTCTCCTGGGTGCGGCACGTTGAAGAGTTCCGGCAGGTGCGTCTTTCGACGATCTCCCTGATGAGGAACATGCCGCCCTCGGGTTGGCAACGCGGCGGCATTGCCAGCGAGAAGTTTGTCGCCGTGCGGGCGCTCGCGTACATCATTCCCGGACATGCGGCGCATCATCTGGCGATCCTGCGGGAGCGTTACCTGTAGTTTTCGTCGCGGCGGAAACCCGGAACTCGGCTACGCTGGCGGGATGCAGTGGCAGAAGTTCCGAGGGGGGCCTGGCCTATTTGACCGGCGCGCTCAACGCACGGCCTGAATACTTCTTCCACACCCTGGGGTCGGTCAGCATTTTGATGAACAAGCCTCCGACGACCGATCGTGCCTGGAATCCCTGCTGTTTGGCTGTTACCGTGTCGTACCAATCGGTCAGAGGCACGCGGGTTGGCGTCTCGTTGGCCCAGAGAGACGCGGGCGCGACCAGGCTTTCAAAGTCCGCGGAGTTGTCGGCCAGCGTGGCGGTCCAGACGAGCCAGTCGAGCTTCGTGTAGTCCTTGCGGTTATCGAGCGGCAGCCCGTACTTGTTCTGTTTGGTCTTGTAGAACGCGATTTCCTTTTTGACCACCTCGGCGGGGAACAGGTTCAGGCCGAGCAGTTTGTCCCAGACCAGGTTGTACTTCTGGCTCCATGTGCCTTGCTGATCGAAGGCGAGACGATAATGGTCGCCTTCCGCCGCCAGGCTAACCCATTTCTGTGCGAACTCCTGCGCCGTTTTCCTGTAGATCGCCGCTTCCGGTTTGTGGCCCGTCATGTCGGCCAGATTTCCGTAAGCGCCGAGCGCGAGGATGGCTTTGATCGACAGATTGGCGTTATGCGCAAGATGGCCGGCGAAATCGTCGGTTGAGAGCTGGTTCTCGGGATCGAGCCCTTTATCTTTGAGATACTCGGCCCATTTGGTCAGCTCCGGCCAGTATTTTTCCGCAAAGGCCGCGTTGCCTTCCACCTTCGCGAGCGCCGCCACCATGATGAGCATGTTGCCGCTCTCTT
>PLEX01000229.1 GCA_003136575.1 Bryobacterales bacterium
CTCTCAGAGTTATCTGTCGCAGATTGAATCCGGCGCCCGGCCGCATCTGAGCAATTCCACGCGCATGTTGCTGGCGAAGTTTTTCAAAGTGCATCCGGGCTATCTTGTGGACGATCCGGAAGGTTTCCAGAACGAACTGGTATCGGATATCGGCGCCCTCGAAGACAAGCTCGACCTGTGGCTGGTCGCCGGCGCGGAGCGGTTCGCGCGGGACGCCGAACTTCACCACGCGTTGCTCACCGTGGCGCGGCACTCGGATTCGCGGCTCTGCCTGGTGCTGCTGGGCGAAATTCTGGAGAACCCCGGTCTCGCGGAGCGCCTGATGGAAGTATTGAAAACGCCCGCAACGTCCGGGACAGGGACGACGACGGGGAAATCGAGGAAACTGTTGTGACCTGGTCGAACTTTTATTTGTTTTGCCTGATTGTCGGATTCGCCTTGAGCGTGATCTCGCTGCTTGGCGGTAGCCATCGGCTGCACATGCCGCACATGCATCGCGGAATTCACGTACACGGCACAAATCTGCCGTGGTTCAACATCGGAACCATTGCGGCTTTTCTCGCCTGGTTCGGTGGCACGGGGTATTTGCTACAGGACGTTTATGGCGTGTGGTTCGTGATGTCGCTGGCGGCGGCGACGGTCGGGGGCGTGGGCGCGGCGGCCATCGTGTTTCTGTTTATGGCGAAAGTGTTGATGGCGCACGAAGCCGTACTCGATCCGGCCGATTACGAAATGACCGGAATGCTGGGGCGCATCAATCAATCGATTCGCCCGGGCGGGACGGGCGAACTGATTTATTCCCAGGAGGGGACGCGCCGAGTCACCGGCGCGCGCGCCGAGGATGGCAGCGCCATTCCGAAAGGCGCGGAAGTCATTGTGACGCGTTACGAGAAAGGCATTGCGTGGGTTCGCATCTGGGAAGACCAGTTGTCGGACGCGCGATGGGATGATCCGGCGGCGCAAACGCGGCCGGAGAGCGGACAGGAGAAAACGAGTTTATGAACGAGCAAGTGTTGGTTGTCGCCGGCATCGCGGTGCTGGCGGTCATATTCATCCTGGTGATGTCGGCCAGGCTGTACAGAAAAGCGGGACCGAACGAGGCGCTGCTGGTATACGGCTTCCGCGGCGCGCCCCGCGTGATTAAGGGCGGCGGCACGCTGGTGATGCCGATGGTGGAGAACTGCCGTTCGCTTTCGCTCGAACTGATGTCGTTCGACGTGGCGCCCACGCAGGATCTGTATACGAAACAGGGCGTCGCTGTAACAGTGGAAGCGGTGGCGCAGATTAAGGTGAAGTCGGATCCGGAGTCGATCCTCACAGCCGCCGAGCAGTTCCTGACCAAGTCTCCGGGCGAGCGCGAAGGCTTGATCCGTCTCGTAATGGAAGGCCATCTGCGCGGCATCATCGGCCAGCTCACGGTGGAAGAAATCGTCAAGCAACCTGAGATGGTGGGCGACCGCATGCGCTCCACCTGCGCCGACGACATGAACAAGATGGGTCTCGAAGTCATCTCGTTCACGATCAAGGAAGTTAAAGATAAGAACGAGTACATCAGCAATATGGGCCGGCCGGACGTGGCGAGGATCAAGCGCGACGCCGATGTTGCCACGGCCGAAGCCGAGCGCGACACGGCGATGCGGCGGGCCATTGCCGCCCGCGAAGCCGCCGTCGCCAAAGCCCAGGCGGATCAGGAGCGTGTGCTCGCCGAGACCTTATCGCAGGCCAAGCAGGCCGAGGCGCAGCGGGATCTCGAAGTCAAAAAAGCGGAATACCAGGAGATGGTGAAGAAGCAGCAGGCGCAGGCGGATAAGTCCTATGAAATCCAGACCAACGTCATGCTGCAGCAGGTTCGCGCGGAAGAAGTGACCGTCCGCCAGGTGGAGAAAGAGCACGAAGTCAAGGTGCAGGACGCGGAAATTCTGCGCCGCGACCGCGAGTTGACGGCGACAGTGTCGAAGTCGGCCGAGTTCGAGCGCAGACGCATCGAAACGCTGGCCAGCGCCGATCGCCAGAGGCGCATCATGGAAGCCGAAGGTATGGCGTCCGCAATTCGCGCGCAGGGCGAGGCGGAAGCCGACGTCATTCTCAGAAAGGGCGAAGCGGAGGCCAAGGCGATGAACCTGAAGGCCGAAGCTTACAAGGAGTACAACCAGGCCGCTATCGCGGATAAACTCATCGCGAACATGCCCGAGGTTGTGAGGGCTCTGGCCGCGCCGCTGGCCAACGTCGACAAGATCACCATCGTGTCGACGGGCAATAACGACGCATCGGGCATGAATCAGATTACCGGCGACATGATCAAGGTCGCGGCCCAGATTCCCGCCCTGTTTGAAACGCTTTCCGGCATGCAGTTGCAGGATCTCTTCGCCAAGGTTAAAACCATGGGCGACAAGACCCCGAAGCCAGCGCCGGCCGCCCCGAAGGATATAACGCCGAACGCATAAAGGAGAAACACCATGGCCTTGTTAGAAAGAGTGTCAACGCTGGTCCGGGCGAATCTCAACGACCTTGTGGATAAGGCCGAAGACCCGGAAAAGATGATCAAACAGATCATCCTCGACATGGAGAATCAGCTTCTCCAGGTGAAAACGCAGGTCGCGATTTCCATCGCCGATCAGCACGTGCTGGAGAAGAAACAGAAGGAAAACGAAGATTCCGAGGCGCAATGGCAGCGGCGCACGGAGTTGGCGGTGGATAAGGGCGACGACGCGCTGGCGCGGGCCGCCATCGAAAGGGCGATGAGCTACAAAGCCACGGCTGCGAGTTTCGGGCAGCAGGTGGAGGACCAGAAGGCGCAGGTGGACGTTCTCAGAAAAGCGCTGATCGGCCTGCAGCAGAAGCTGGATGAAGCGAAGGCGAAGAGCGACATGTTGATCGCTCAGCATCGCCGTTCGCGCGCTTTGGGCAAGGCGAATGAAGCCGGCCGGGCGATCGGCGACGGGTCGAAGGCGGCCGCGTTCGACCGCATGAAAAGCAAGGTGCAGCACACGGAAGCGACCGCGCAGGCCTCTTCGGAGATTGCCTCGCTGCTGTCCGACGATGTGAACGGCAAGTTTGCCGCCATGGAGAAGGAGAGCGAAATCGACCGGCAACTGGCCGAATTGAAAGCGAGGAGGAAGTAGGGCGTATGTCATTCGATGCCTCCCATGACACGTTGAGTAAGGGCGTCACCGGCGCCGTACTCGTACTGCTGATCGCGATAGCGGTCTTGACGCACAGCCTCATCGCGGTGGGTTTCTCCGCGTTGGGGCTGGTCGGGGCCTTCCTGTGGTCGCCCCTGGGCTACGAAATCTCCGATGGGTTCCTCGTGGTGAGGCGGCCCATCGGGCGCGTTTGCATAGCATTGGATCGAATCCGCGATGTGAGGCCGGCTTCCATCGACGATATGAGCGGATGCATTCGGCTGTTTGGCAGCGGCGGATTGTTCGGCTATTTTGGCCTTTACTCGACATCCAGGCTCGGACGGAACTGGTGGTACGTCACCAACCGCGACCATCGCGTGGTGGTGACGGGCGACTCGATAACGGCGGTGGTGAGTCCGGACGAAGTGGACGGTTTTGTCGCGGCGGTTCGCAAAGCCGCCGCGATCAAGCCGGCGGGTCAGCCAGGGTCCGCCATGTTCGGCCAGTTCGACGATACAGGCCGGGGCAAACGCTGGCTCGGCGCCCTCGTTGCCGTGCCGGTGCTCGCCGTAGTGGCGGCGGCTCTGCTCTACGCTCCGGGACCTCCGAGCTACACGCTGACGAGGGATTCGCTGGCGATCCACGACAGGTTTTACCCCGTTACGGTAAGCGCGGCGACCGTTGATGTAAACAACGCGAGAGTGATCGATTTCGATAAAGATACCGATTGGAAGCCCGTCATGCGCACCGACGGATTCGCCAACGCGCACTATCGCTCGGGGTGGTTTCGCGTCGCAAGCGGAAAGAAGGTACGGATGTACCGGGCGGACAGCAGTCGGCTGGCGTTGCTGCCGCCGAAGGGCAATGGCGAAGCGGTATTGCTCGAAACCGCCGACCCGGAAAAGTTCGTGGCGGAGTTACAGCGGGAGTGGGGTCGGGGGAGTTAGAAGTGTGCGGCGATTTTTCAGAACGACGTCGTCGCGTTATGATCGAAACGTCAGCGGACAAGCAGCCGGCGAAATGGAGTATCGGATATGAACGATTGTACGCATCTCGATCAGATTCAGGATGTCAAACCCCACACGAATGGCTGCGAAGAGTGCCTGAAAACGGGCGATCAGTGGGTTCATCTGCGGCTCTGCATGATCTGCGGGCATGTGGGATGCTGCGATTCCTCAAAGAATAAACACGCGACCAAACACTTTCATAAAACCAAACATCCGATCATGCGCTCGCTCGAGCGGGGAGAGGACTGGGGTTGGTGTTTTGTCGACGAGGTGGAACTGGATTTCGCCTGAATGGCGGCTCTGGTCGAGTTCCGGAATGTCGCTTATCGGGTCGGGGATCGCGACATATTGCGTGGAATCGACCTCAGTATCGAGCAGAACGAAACGGTAGTCCTGTTGGGTCGAAGCGGCTCCGGAAAGACAACCCTGCTCAGGATGGTGAACCGCCTGCTGGAACCTTCGGCAGGCGAGGTTCTTTTCGCTGGTCGGCGAATCGCAGATCAGGACAGGTTCCGGCTGCGGCGCCGCATCGGCTATGTAATCCAGGAAGGCGGCCTGTTTCCGCACGCGACCGTGGCACAGAATATCGGGCTTGTGCCGAAACTGGAGGGCTGGGCGGAGGAGCGAATCCGGACGCGCGTAGCGGAGTTGCTCGATGCCGTTGGCTTGCAGCCGCATGTGTATGCGGCACGATATCCCCGGCAACTTTCCGGCGGTGAAAAACAGAGGGTCGGGATTGCGAGGGCTTTGGCTGCGGATCCTCCGCTGCTCTTGCTCGATGAGCCCTTCGCCGCGTTGGACCCGGTGACGCGGTTCGAGATGCAGCAACATTTCGCGCGGTTGAGTCGGGCCTTCGGCAAGACCGCGCTGTTCGTCACACACGATATTCGCGAGGCATTGATGCTGGGGACGCGTATTGCGCTGCTCAAGGACGGCCGGCTCGAACTGGTGGCGCGGGCGGATGAGTTCCCGGGTGCGACCTCGCAGGAAGCGCTGGCCTTCCTTGCCACAGTGACGCAAAGCGTCACAAGTAACCACGATGCGTGAGGAGCCTTTCGGTAAATCGCATGCTGTTCAATGAGATCGTCAGATTGTCGGCCGAGCACCTGTGGCTGGTCGCCATAGCGGTGGTCGCAGCGACGGCGATTGCCGCCCCTTCCGCGGTCTTCCTCACGCGGCACGCGCGGGCGCGCCGATGGACGCTTGGAGCGGTCAACATCGTGCAGACGATACCCAGCCTGGCGCTTTTTGGTTTCCTGCTGCCACTTCCGTTTATCGGCGGAGTAGGAAAGCAGACCGCGGTGCTGGCGCTGATCTTATACGCTTTGCTTCCGATTCTCCGCAATACGGTGGTCGGGATAACAGGGGTGGACTCCATGGTCCGGGAATCCGCGGTCGCAATGGGTATGACGGACGGCCAGATTCTTCGGGACGTGGAACTACCGCTCGCGCTGCCGACGATTTTGGCGGGCGTTCGAATCGCAACTGTCACAACGATAGGGACAGCTACGATCGCGGCGGCGATCGGAGGAGGAGGACTCGGCACGTTTGTCTTCCGCGGTATCGCCATGGCCGATACGAAAATGATTCTGGCCGGTGCCGTGCCGGCTGCCATCATGGCGATTACAGCGGACGAGGTTCTCGAATGGGTCGAACGCCGGTTCTCTTACTGATCGCCCTACTCATGTCGGGGTGTGCCTCCAGGCCGCGCATTATCGTGGGGTCGAAGAATTTCACTGAGCAGGTAGTCCTCGGCGAGATTATTGCGCAGCAGATTGAACGCCGTCTGGGAGTCGAAGTCGATCGGAAGCTCAATCTGGGGGGAACGCTGCTGGCTCACGAAGCGCTGCGTGGCGGCTCCATCGACCTGTATCCCGAGTACACGGGAACCGCGCTGACCGCCATATTGAAGCAGACGATAGTCCGGGACGCGAAAACCGCATTTGGCATAGTCAATCGGAGCTACAGTGCGTGGGGGATCGAGTGGCTTCCGCCCCTGGGTTTCAACGATAGTTTTGCTATGGTCGTGCGCTCCGGGACTGCAAAGGACCAACGTCTGAAAAGTCTCAGCGATGCGGCCCGGCGGCCTGAGGCCTGGCGTCTGGGAGTTGGGTACGAATTTACACAGAGACCCGACGGACTGGAAGGCCTGGTTAAGACTTATGGATTGCGGGTGGCGGGAGACCCGGTGACTATGGACCTTGGATTACTCTACCCGGCGCTGCAGTCGCAGAAGATCGGGATGGCCGCGGCGAATGCTACAGATGGGATGCTCGCGCATCCGGAATTCACCGTCCTCGAGGATGACCTGCACTATTTCCCGCCGTATGAATGCGCAATTATTGTGCGCTCCGACACGCTGCGGCGATATCCGCGGCTGAGAGAAGCCCTGACAGAACTTTCGGATCGTATCTCCGACGCCTCGATGCGCCGCATGAACGAATTGGTGGATGTAGAGCATAAGTCCGCGTCGGAAGTTGCGCGCGATTTTCTGAATACGCTAAAGTGAAAGCCAAATATGGCGGAACATTACGATGCCATCGTTATCGGGACCGGACAGGCAGGACCTTCGCTCGCCGTAAGGCTGGCGAAAGCCGGGCAGCGGGTCGCGGTAATAGAACGGAACCGTTTCGGCGGCACCTGTGTGAACACCGGCTGTATTCCGACCAAGGCGCTGGTGGCCAGCGCGCGTGTGGCTCACATGGCGCGCCGCGCGGGTGATTTTGGCGTCGAAATCGGCGGCCCCGTCAGCGTGAATATGAAGCGCGTGAAGGCGCGCAAAGACGAAATCGCGGGCGCTTCGGAAACGGGTGTGGAGAAATGGCTCAGAAACACCCCGAATTGCACAGTCTATAAAGCCCAGGCGAAATTCCTCTCGGATCGGGAGATTCGCGCCGGCGAAGCGGTGTTGACGGCCGACAAGATCTTTATCAACGTGGGCGGACGGGCTGCGGTTCCGGACATTCCCGGATCGCATGATGTCAATTACCTGACAAACTCGTCGATGATGAATCTCGACTTCGCGCCGCCGCATCTGGTGATCGTTGGCGGGAGTTTCATCGGGCTGGAGTTCGCGCAAATGTACCGGCGTTTTGGCAGTCGGGTCACGATTCTGGAACGCGGGCCGAGGCTCATCGGCAAAGAAGACCCCGATGTGTCGGACACGGTGCGGGAGGTTCTCGAAAAAGAGGAGATCGGCATACGCTTCAACAGTCAGATTGCCGGCCTTGTGAAAACGAACGACGGCGTCGAAGTGCGGACGAATGGCGGAGTGGTTCAGGGGTCGCACGTGCTGATCGCCACCGGCCGGCGACCCAACACGGACGACCTGGGACTGGAGAATACGAGCATCGGAATGAATGAACACGGTTACATCCAGGTTGACGACGAGTTGAGGACCACGGTACCGAATGTCTGGGCACTGGGAGACTGCAACGGGCATGGTGCGTTTACGCACACCTCGTATAACGATTTTGAGATTGTGGCGGCGAACCTGCTCGACAACGATCGGAGGCGGGTGACCGATCGGATCACGGCTTACGCGCTTTATACCGACCCGCCGCTGGGGCGTGCGGGGTTGACGGAAACGCAGATCGCGGATTCGGGACGCCCGGCACTGATCGGCAAGCGTCCGATGACACGGGTGGGGCGGGCGGTGGAGAAAGGCGAGACGCAGGGTTTCATCAAAATACTTGTGGACGCGGAGACAAAGTATATTCTGGGCGCGGCGATTCTGGGTACGGAGGGCGATGAGGCAATCCATTGCATTCTCGACGTCATGTATGCAAAGGCGCCATACACGGTGCTGCAGCGATCGGTGAACATTCACCCGACGGTTTCGGAACTGATCCCGACTGTGCTGGGGGAACTGAAGCCCCTGGAGTCCGCGGAGAAACCGACGTGACGCTCGTGTCGCGCCTGTTGGCGGCCAGGCAGGAGACGGATGCGCTGTTCGGGGAGATCAGGCCTGAAGCAATGTACGACCGGCCGATTCCCGAGAGGCATCGTGTCGTCTTCTACGTCGGGCATCTGGAAGCGTTTGACTGGAATTTGCTGCGGGGAACCGGTGAGGCTGGCGCTCACGCGGAGTTGGACCGGCTGTTCGCGTTCGGCATCGATCCGGTGGGTGGCAATCTGCCGACCGATCGTCCGGATGACTGGCCGCGGCTTCAGACCGTTCACGATTATCGGGACCGCGTACGAGAGCGACTCCACGGAGTAATCGACAGCGCGGCGCCTCAGTTGCTCCATGTGGCGATCGAGCATCGGTTGATGCATGCGGAAACGCTGTCGTACATTCTTCACCAGATGCCGTTCGAACGAAAGAGAAGCCGGGCAACGGGCACGGCACTTCAGAATGGAGCGTTTGTCCCGGGCAGCGTGAAAATTCCGGCTGGTGAAGCGGTGCTGGGGTTGCGGCGCGATTCGCCGGTTTTCGGTTGGGACAACGAGTATGATGAGCACACAGTCCACGTGCCCGGGTTCGCGATAGACCGGTACAAGGTCACAAACGGAGAGTTTCTCCGATTCCTCGAAGCGGGTGGCTACAGTAACAGAGCGTTGTGGAAAGCCGACGACTGGGAGTGGCGGAGCGCAAATGAAATCTCACATCCTGCGCTCTGGATTCGGCGCGGGAACGGCTGGTCATATCGTTCGATGTTCAATGAGTTGCCTCTTCCACCCGACTGGCCGGTCTACGTCAGCCACGCTGAAGGGAGCGCATACGCGCGTTGGGTGGGTAAGTCGCTCCCGACGGAAGCGGAGTGGCAGCGGGCCGCATACGGAGATGCGGGGGCCACCGGGATTTACAGCGATCCCGCGACCTGGGACCCCATGCCCGTCAACCACGCGGAAGCCAGTCGCAGCCCATTTGGCGTCATTGGAATGATCGCGAATGGATGGGAGTGGACATCGACGGAGTTCGCGCCGTTTCCGGGATTCCGACCCTTCTCGTGCTACCCCGGATATTCGGAACCATTTTTCGACGGGCGGCACTATGTTCTCAAAGGCGGAAGCGTGCGGACTGCGCCGTGCATGTTACGGCGGAGCTTCCGTAACTGGTTTCAGCCACACTATCAATACGTTTATGCGGGATTCAGATGCGTGAGTTGCTGACCACCTCGCTTTTCGCATCGGAAGTAAGCACAGGACTTTGCCAATCCGGGCAAAAGACCCTTCCGTCCAAGTATCTGTACGACGCGCTGGGATCCGGGTTGTTTGAAGCGATCAGCCTTCTTCCGGAGTATGGCCTGACTCGTGCCGACGAGCGAATTCTGCGCCGATATTCGCGGGAGATCGTCAGTTATGTTCCGAAGCCTGCAATGGTGTCCGAACTCGGGAGCGGAAGCGGGAGAAAGACCCGCTGGATACTGAGCGCTCTCTGTGAAAGGGAACCGCTATCGTACTATCCGATAGAAATTTCGCGAACCGCGCTCGAATCCTGCGAATCGGAACTGCGCGATATCGCACACGTCAGCATTGTCGGTGTAGAGCGTGAATACCTGGATGGACTGCGGGAGGTAACTGCCCTGCGGCCTGAGGGCACGCATCTTCTGGTCCTGTTTCTGGGCAGCGCCATTGGCAATTTCGATGCGGGGGCGGATGCGCGTTTCCTGCGTCAGGTGCGGAGTTTTCTATTGCCGGGCGATTCGCTGCTGCTGGGCACCGATCTGATGAAGCCGGTCGAACAGATGCTTCAGGCCTATGACGATCCGCTGGGAGTTACGGCGGCGTTCAATCTGAATCTGCTGGGCAGGATCAACCGGGAACTCGGGGGCGATTTCGATCTCCGGCAATTCGAGCATGTGGCACTGTTCAATGAAGCGGCCGGCAGCATCGAGATGCACATTCGTTCGAAGCGGGAACAGGTAGTCAGGCTTCGTAGCGAAGAAGTTTCAGTTGTCTTCGGAAAGGGCGAAACGGTCTGGACGGAGAGTTGCCGCAAGTACACGCACAAGTCAATCGGCGATCTGGCCGTTGCTTCCGGATTTCGGATAGAAGCACAGTGGACAGACGAGGAGTGGCCGTTTGCCGAGACTTTGCTTTGTGCGCAGTGACTTACATCTGTCTGAGATACTCATGCACGAATTGAACCGACATGGCGCCTTCGCCAACAGCGGAGGCAACACGTTTGGAAGATCCGGAACGTACGTCTCCGGCCGCGAATACGCCCGGATGGCTTGTTTCGAGCAGAAATGGAGCCCGGGCCGCAGTCCAGTGGGGAGACTCAGCGAGAGCCGCGCCGGTGCGAACGAAGCCTTTGGCGTCCCGTTCGATTTCCGCGGGGAGCCAGTCGGTTCGGGGAGTCGCCCCGATGAAACTAAATACGGCGGGAGTCTGGACCGTCCGGCTATCTTTGGTCTTGAGGTCTAGTATTTCGGCTGCCTGAAGGTGACCGTTGCCCTGCAGACGCCGGATCGTAGTGTTGCAGAGTAATTCAATATTGGCCGTCTGCCCGATGCGGCGGACCAGATAACTGGACATGTTCCTGTTCAGGTCGTCCCCGCGAATCAGGAGCAACACCCGGCGGGCCTGCCCGGAAAGGAAAACGGCTGCCTGACCGGCCGAGTTCCCGCCTCCCACCACAATGACGTCGCAGCCGCGACAGAGCAGCCCTTCGGCGGGAGTGGCGGCGTAGTAAACGCCGGTACCTTCGAAGCGCTCGCATCCCTCCGCATCGAGCTTGCGGTATTGGGCGCCGGTCGCAATGAGGAGGCACTTCGTGGTGATCGGTTCGCCGCCATCCAGTTCGACAGTTGTGTAGCCGTTTTCGAATGTCATGCGGATCGCGGGCGTCGGTATGGAAAGGTGTGCGCCGAATTTGTTGGCCTGCAAGGTGGCGCGATCGGTCAGCTCAGCTCCGGTCAGGCCGGTAGGGAAGCCGAGATAGTTTTCGATGCGCATGCTGCTGCCCGCCTGTCCTCCCGGCGCCACCGATTCGAGCACCGCCGTACGCAGGCCTTCGGAAGCGCCATATACGGCCGCGCCCAATCCCGCTGGTCCCGCACCCACGACGAGCAGATCGTACACGGTGCTCGTCAGAGGCTGATGGACACCGACCCGATCGGCTAGTTCCTGGTTGGACGGATTTCGCAACAGAAGCATGTGCGAGCAGGCGACAACCGGCGTATCGGCTTCCGTGACGCCGAATTCCTTCAGGAGCCGATCGACTTGCGGGTCAGTCTCGAGATCGACCCAGGTAAAGAGCACGCGGTTGCGTGCGAGGAAGTCGCGAACCCGAAACGTGTCGGGCGAGTATCGCGATCCGATCACGCGGAGACCCGTGAAATTCGGCGACTCACGGATAAGCTGACGACGCGCGATGAAGGCCTGAAGAATAATATCGCTGAGAGCGGGGCACTGATTGAGGACCTGACGGAGCGACTCCTGCGAGATCTCATAGAGTTCGCAGTTCCCCCGGGTAATCGCGGTGAAGATGGCGGGCATGCCAGTGAGGTGCGAGACATCGCCGGTGAACTGGCCCGGGCCATGAGTGGCGATCGTTTTCGGTTCGTCGCCGGAATAATCGAGGATATCGATTGCGCCCGATTTGACGATGAAGAATTTCATCGAGCGCTCGCCGACCGAAATAAGGCGCTCCCCGTCCGGGTAACGCTTTGGAGCGACCTTGATGCATCCCGCGACCTGACCGATCTGCGTATCGTCGAGGACGGGGAAGGCTACAGAATGCAGATTTGGTTCAGCCATGGTGTCTACAATTATCGCGCGCTCCGGGTACCATCGGCCGAATCCCTTTTCATTCATCAGATCGGAATAGCTGCCATCGCAAAGTTCCTAAGGAGCAGTAGCATAGCGCGCCCCATACTTTTCTCCGATGACACAGAGGAGCACTCGCGGCTTCGCTACTATGACTTATGCGCAATGACATCGTGTGCGTGATCCTGTTTTTCGCCGGCCTTTCCGCGCCGGCGCCCAGCCTGGCTCGCGACCCGCCGATCCCGATCAAAGTCGTCGTCGTAACCATGTTCGAAACAGGCGCCGACACCGGCGATCGCCCTGGCGAACTCCAGTATTGGGTGGAACGAAATCATCTCGACAAGATCCTTCCGTTGCCGCAGGCATACCACGATTTGCGCATGAATCGAGACGGAGTCCTCGCCGTTCTCACAGGCGTAGGGACCGCCAAAGCCGCCGGCAGCATCATGGCCCTCGGACTCGACCCGCGCTTCGATCTGCGCAAGGCCTACTGGATCGTCGCGGGTATCGCCGGCGTAAATCCGGCCGACGCATCGCTCGGCTCGGCGGCGTGGGCCGAATGGGTGGTGGATGGCGACCTGGCCTATGAGATCGACGCTCGCGAGATCCCGGCCGATTGGCCCACCGGCTTCGTGCCGCTCGGCAAGTCAAAGCCCTACGAACCCCCGCGAACCGGGGAGCACGGCGAGATGTATCACCTCAGCGCCACGCTCGTCGATTGGGCATTCCATTTGACGGAGCACGTTGACCTCGGCGACACCTCCGACATGCGGAAAGACCGCGCCGCCTACGCTTCCGACAACGCCCGCCGCCCTCCCTTCGTGCTGAAAGGCGATTCGATCTCTTCGAGCACGTTCTTCTCCGGCGTCAGGATGAGCCAATGGGCTAAACAGTGGGTCGGCTATCACACCGGCGGCAAGGGCAATTACGTCACGACCGCCATGGAGGACACGGGCACTCTCTCCTCGCTTCAGATGCTGGCTAAATCCGGTCGCATCGACTGGAATCGCATCATGGTCCTGCGCACCGCCAGCGACTTCGATCAGCCCCCGCCTGGCATGACCGCCGCGGAAAATCTGGCCCGTAACGCCGGACGGCAATATGTCGGCTATCTGCCCGCTCTTGAATCCGCCTGGCGCGTCGGCAACACCGTGGTCCAGGAAATCACCACTCATTGGAGCAAATACAAGTGAATTTGAACTGGCTTTCGCGAGCCCAGTGGCGTTAGCGAGGCAAATAAACGAGATGCCGACAAACCGTCAGCCGAAGGTCGCCCACTCTCGGACATTCGGCTGCCACGCGGCCAGCCCGGCGATGCGCCCGCAGCTTGACCGATCCGCATACTACCATCGGCGTACGCGGTCCACCATCTTGCCGTTCTTTCTCTCTGGTGTATTGGCGTGAAGCTCGGGGAAAAACGCTGTTAGTTAATCTCGGCAATCGGCAGGCACGTCACCGACCACCTGCAAGGAGCGAACGTGCCTTTTGACTACGCCGTTGTGCAGGCGGGCACGCAACACGCCAATCAAATCGTTTTGGCCACCGTTCATGAATCCTCGTCCCCCGGGATCACGCATTTTGTGAATCGTCGCGATTAGAGTTAAAGCGAGGTCAAGGGACGGCTGCGGGGCTGTCTTGCCCACAGCAGGCGGATTCGTAGCCAGACTGCCTGGCTGTGTTTGGTTTACTTTTGTCGCGACCGCATCAGGCAAATCACGGAACAGAGCCTCGATTCTGCCAAGTGCCGTAAACGCATCAGGTTGTGTTTTGATCAGCGGATCGCCGTATCTGACATAAACCACAATTGTGAACATGATTATCACAACACAGAAAACTGATTTCAGGGGCTTGGGAGTCGGCACCACCAGCCATAAAGCTCCGCAATATGAAGCGGCTACCACTAATGCCAATGCCAGACCAATATAGAATTGCGGTGTGGGGTTCAATCTTGGGCGATTGCGCCGCGAGAATAGACACAATTGCGCCTCGGATACTTTTCTCGGGAAGCCCTTTTGCCGCGTCCTGATTATCCCACATGCGAGACCGCTCCCGCTTGTCAAGTGCGAGAGCGCATTGGCGGATTCAAACGGACCGCCACCCAATGCCCTGTAGTGATCCCCAATGCGGACTGTGAGTCGTCGCCTCCATTCAGCCGGCGATAACGAAGGGACGGATGACCCGGATCGCTACACCACAACCTGAAGTTCTTCCCTGCAAGGCGACGAACGTCGGAAGGAAGCGCGTCGAGGGCCTGGCGGAAACGCCGGGTTGTGAGAGATTTCATTCAGCAGTGGGCCAATGCCTGAGGAGTCCGACTGTACGCTCGCCGTCGGCTTCATCGAACAGAAAGTCCAGTTTTCCCGACGCCGGATCGATTTCGATCTGCCGGTCCCACGCCGCCTGATCACGTTCACGGAACCAGCGCGCGAGGCGGCTGAAGTCTTCCGGCGGAAGAGCGTCTATGATCGCTTCGATCTGTTCCACCCGGTCCATACCTGGAGTCTATCGTAGGCCAGTCCGCCTTACCCCATGAGAATCCAGACGCGCCCAAACCTTGCCGGTTTTATGAGATTATCGATTTATGTTCGACGCCCGATTCGGTCGCGAGTTCCTCTCCGCAGCCCTGCCGACGTTCATAATCGTGTCGGTTGTCTCTTTTGTTCGGCACTTGTTTGGCAAATCGACACGGGTTCCGGACAAAGCAGGCCGGTCGAAGGCGAAGGAGAACCCCTGGGCTGTTGGAGCTCTGTTCGCTGTCATCGCGCTGCTCTTCTATTGGGCATGGCCATCGCCCGACGGTCTGGGAATGATGGCTGGAATGTTCCTCACAATCCCGGTCGACATGCTGCTCGATCGTCTGATGAAGAAGACCGGCAACACAACGGCAACCGAGTCATAGCCCGAACAACTTCACCGCATTCTCTTTCAGAACCAGCGGCCGCACCTCATCCTTAATCCCGATCTTCTCGAAATCGGCCATCCACCGATCGGGCGTCAGCAGCGGGTAATCCGACCCGAACAGCACCTTATTCTTCAGCAGACTATTCGCATACTGAATCAGCGTCGCCGAAAAGTACTTCGGCGACCACCCGGAAAGATCGATGTAAACCGTCGGCTTATGCAGACAGACCGATATGGCTTCGTCCTGCCATGGGAACGACGGGTGCGCCAGGATGATTTTCAAATCCGGGAAATCGACCGCAACGTCGTCGATCGTCATCGGATTCCCGTACTTCTGCCGAATCCCGCCCCCGCCCGGCATTCCGGTTCCGATGCCGCTGTGCCCCGTATGAAACAGTACCGGCAGCTTTGCTTCGGCGAAAACTTCATAGAGCGGATAAGCGATGGGATCGTTGGCGAAAAACTGCTGCAACGGCGGATGCAGCTTCAGCCCGCGCGCGCCCGCCGCAACCAGGCGCTTCGCTTCGCGGACGGCCTCCGGCCCGCGCGTCGGATCGATGCTGACGAACGGAATCGCTATGTCGGCGTTGTCGTGCGCGAACTGAATGATCTCGTCGTTCGGAACCATCGGCCGCCCCGTCAGCCGCTCGTCGACGGTGAAAACAACGCACGCCATATTGCGCGACCTGTAGTACTCGGCCAGCGCGTTCCGTTCGCGGGGCGCGCCGCTCGAACCGAAATATTTCTCGGCCGCTTTGTCCGCGATTGCGGCCTCGCCGGTATGCTCGATATGCACGTGAACGTCGATTGCCTTCAGGCTGGTGGTATCCATAGTCTTTCCATCGCTCATGATTTGTTTCCTATCTCTGTATCCGCGCAGATGACGTGCGCAGGCGGGTTAGTCTCGTACAACTCTTCAACGATGGCCGCACGTCTTTCCCGAACGGCGCGCTGGTTGATACTGGCCTTGTCCGTCACTTCGCCCGCCTCAAACGAGGGCGGCGTTTGCAGAAGAATTATCCTTCGCACCAGCGTCGAACTCCCGGTGCCGAGGCGCGCCAGTTCATCGAGCCGCATTCGCCACTCTTCCGCCGATGCGTTCCTGGCCGGAAAAACGAGCGCGCCGATAAAGTCGCGGTCGGGGCCAGTTAGCACAACGTCCTGCGCCAGCGCACCGAAATGCGCGAGGAACTTCATCCGCAGCGGACCAACACTCACCCATGTACCGGTCGAAAGCTTGAAGTCCTCGTTCAGGCGCCCGTCGAAACGGAAGCCGCGAAGCGGTGCGGCCGGGTCCGCGAACACGAGCGCGTCGCCCATCCTATAAAACCCTTCCTCGTCGAACGACGAACGCGTCAGTTCGGTGTTCTTCCAGAAGCCGGGAGTAATGTTCGGTCCTCTGAACCGCGCTTCGAGTTTCCCCCCGACGGGGGCGAGCTTGAGTTCGACGCCGGGAATCGGCAAACCCACCAGGCCGGATTCCGCGCCCTCAATCCCGGTAAACAGCGCCGAGGGAGCGCTTTCGGTCGCGCCCAGGCCCGTCATCATCAAAATCTCTTCGCCACAGGTTTCGACAGCACGCTCCTGTAGTTCGTCCCAAATGCGCTGGCCGAGCCCGGCCGCCGCGTAAAACAACAACTGCACCTTGCTGAAGAAGACCCGCCGCAGTTCCTCATCGGCGCGCAACCTCTCCACCAGCATTTCGAATCCCTTCGGCACGTTAAAATAGGCCGTCGTGGCGATCTCGCGCAGATTGCGCGCAGTCGCTTCGAAGCCCGCCGCCGTCGGACGTCCGTCGTCGATATACAGGCTGCCGCCGTTGTAGAGCGCGATGCCGAAGTTATGGCTGCCCCCGAACGTGTGGTTCCACGGCAGCCAGTCGCACAGCACCGGAGGCTCGTCGGCCAGAAACTCCATGCAGGAACGGATCATCTCCTGGTTCGAGCAAAGCATGCGCTGCGTGGTGAGTACACCCTTGGGAGAACCTGTTGAGCCCGAGGTGAAAAGGATTTTGGCGACCGTGTCGGGCGTCACTTGGGCGTGCGCTTCATCGACTACCGATGTGACGCTGACGTTTTCGAGATCGGCGAAGCTCGTGAATGGCAATCCGTCCGGGACCGATTCCGCAACGACGACCTCGATGCCATCCAGCGGCATCGCCCGCAAAGCCCGCTCGAACCGGTACCCCTCGCCGGCGAAGACCAGCGCCGGTCGAAACGAATTCCAGATGTTGCCGAGCGTGCCGAAAGCGCCGACCGATAGCGAGTAAGCGGGCGCAATCGGCGCGTACAATACGCCCACATACATAGCGCCCAGTGCCAGCAGCGCGTGTTCCAGGCTGTTGCCGGACAGAATCGCGACTGGTCGTTCGAACGACAATCCCCGATCAAGCAACGACTGAGCGATCGCTCTGGTCCGCGCCAGCGCCTGTGCGTACGTAACGCGTTGCCATTCGCCATCCGCGCCGCGTCTTGCGAGAAATGTACGCCCCGGCGCGTTCGCCGCCCAGTATTCCAGCCGCTCCGTGATTCTCGTTGGAAAAGCCCCCAGCGGCCTCGGAGATCGGACGTAGATCGTCCCATCGGGTCGGCGGTCGAAGATCGCGGACGCGCTATTGACGCGCACCGCGCGCAGCTTATTCAAAGCGCGTGGCATGGCGGAAAGTTAAACAGCCCGATCCGCGTCGTACTGGCGGAACGTCTTGCCCTCGGCCGCCAGCCGCGCGAGCAATGGAGCGGGCGTCCATCGCGCCCCGAACTCCGCATGGAACTCCGCGATGCGCGCGGCGATTTTCGCGAGACCGGTCTGGTCGGCGTACATCATCGGGCCACCGCGCCGGGCCGGAAAACCATAGCCATTGATGTAAACGACATCGATATCGGCCGCGCGCAGGGCGAAGCCCTCTTCGATCAGCCGCGCGCCCTCGTTGATCAGCGAATAGACAGTGCGTTCGATAATCTCTTCCGCGGTAAAAGTCCTTTGCGCGATGCCCGCGCCCGCGGCCGTTGTCCTGATCAGTTCCACCACTTCCGGATCGGGCGTGGCTTTGCGGTCGGCTCCATAGATGTACCAGCCGCGGCCGGTCTTCTGCCCGTAACGGCCCATTTCGAACAGCATATCCTGCACGAGCGGCCTGCGCACATCAGGTTCGCTGAAATGCCCGAGCGCTTTACGCACGCGCCACGCCACGTCGATCCCCGCCATGTCGTCGACCGCGAAAATCCCCATCGCCATGCCAAAGTCCGTCAGCGCCTTGTCCGCCTGCTCGGGCGTCGCTCCTTCTTCGATCAGAAACTGCGCTTCATACATGTAGGGGAACATCATCCGATTGCCGATGAAACCCGGGCAATTCCCCGCCACCACACCGACCTTGTTCAGCTTCTTCGCCAGGGCCAGAGCCGTCGCCAGCACTTCGTTTGAAGTCGCGCGCCCGCGCACGATCTCGAGCAGCCGCATCACGTTCGCGGGGCTGAAGAAATGCAAACCGACCACGGCCTCCGGCCGCTTCGTTACCGACGCGATCTCGTCGATATTCAGCGTCGAGGTATTCGTACCCAGCACGCAATTCACCGACGCAATGCCGTCGATCTCCGCAAAGATCTTCTTCTTGATCTCCATGTCTTCGAAGACGGCTTCGATGATGAGATCGGCGGAATCGAATCCGGCGTAGTCCGGTTGCGGGTGAATGCGCGACATGCGTTCCGAGATGCCCTCAGCCGTGAAGCGCCCGCGCTTCACAGAGACATCGTAGTTCTTGCGGATCGTGTCCATGCCGCGATCGAGCGACGACTGTTCACCGTCTTTCAACAGCACGTTCAACCCGGCGTTCGTGCACGCCATCGCGATGCCACCGCCCATGGTTCCCGCGCCGATAATGGCCACTTTGCCGACCGGACGAACCGTGGTGTCTTTCGTGATGCCGGGAATCTTCGAAACCGCGCGCTCCGCGAAGAAAGCGTGGATCAGCGCCCGTGCCTGGTCGGACGCCACGCACTCGGCGAATAGTTCGCGCTCCCTCTGGCAGCCCGCATCGAAAGGCAGGGAAACGGCGGCCTCGATGGCTTCCACCGCTTTAACCGGGGCGAAGGCTCCGCGCCGCACCTTCGCCGCCAGCGCGCGCCCCGCGCCGTAGAGTGGCGCATTGCCCCCCGGCGTGCCGAGCTTTTGGTGAAGGCTGCTCGTCTTCACAGGCGCTGCCGACTTCCCTACAGCATCGCGCGCAAAAGCCAGCGCGCCATCGAGCAGGCTCCCATCTATCACCGCATCGATCAGCCCGCACGACAGCGCGTCGGCGGCGTTGATCGGCTTTCCGGTAACGCACATGTCGATGGCCTTCTCGACGCCGACCAGCCGCGGCAGCCGCTGCGTTCCCTCCGCGCCGGGGATGATTCCGAGGTTCACCTCAGGCTGTCCCATCACGCCGTCGCGCGCGGCCACGCGATAGTGGCCGGCCATCGCGACTTCCAGTCCTCCACCGAACGTCGTCCCGTGCAGCGCCATCACGACGGGCTTCGGCGAATTCTCGATTTGCGCGAGAAGATCGTGCAGCGCAGGCAATTTCGCCGGCTGGCCCCAAGCCGCGGATTCGAGTTCCTTGATGTCCGCGCCCGCGATGAACGTCCGGCCCGCGCCGATTACGACGATCCCGCGCACCGCGGCATCGGCGTTCGCGCCCGCGATTGCGGCCTCCAGGCCTTCGGGCACGCCTGGACTCAGTGCGTTGACGGGCGGATTATCGACTGTAATAACGGCGATGGCGTCGTGTTTGGCCAGGGTGACAAGGGCGTTCATGATAATTTGAGCAATTCCTATAGTAGGCCAACAGCAGCCATATTTCCCTTGACTGGCAACCGCCGATGCGTAATTATTGATCTGACCAGCATGAAAAAAACATCGACTTACGTCACAAACGGCGTGATCGCGTTCCTCGGCATTCTCGGCACGGCCGGATCGGCAATCTCCCAGGTGGCTCCCGCGCCTGTCGGTGTGGCCGGAGCTTCCGGTGCGGGACGCGGTGGACGCGGCGGCGGTCGAGGTATGGCCGCGCCGAAGAAGGGCGTTTGCCCTTTGCCGATTCTCCCGGCGCTGCCATCCGACACCGACACGGCTTTCTACGCAAAGACCGGCGTTCCGCATGGAACAGTGGAAGCCGCGAGCTACAGGAATTACGCCGGCGCCGATAAGCGGATGCAGATTTATCTGCCGCCCGGCTACGCGACGGCCACGAACGTTCGCTATCCCGTGCTGTACCTGAATCATGGCGGCGGTGGCAACGATCTGGATTGGACGAAGGTCGACCAGAGGCAGGGCGGAAGCGCGAACTTCATCCTCGATAACCTGATTGCCGCCGGTAAAGCGAAGAGCATGATCATCGTGATGGCGGACAGCAGTAAGTGCGCGAGCGCAACGCCATCCGCGCCGGGCAAAGACGATGCGTGCACACAGGAATACCTGCGAGACATCATTCCGTACGTCGACGCTCACTACCGCACGAAAGCCAGCCGCGAAGGCCGCGCGCTGGCTGGATTATCGATGGGCGGCTTTGTTGTGATGCACACCGGTCTGCCGCATCTGGACACGTTCAGCGAACTCTACGTTTACAGTTCAGGCCACATCAATGAGGCCGACCTGAAAACCTTTGAGGATAATTTCCAGGACTTTTTCAAAGACCCCAACACCAACGACCAGTTCCGCGTCCCTTACTACATGGCCGCCGGCGAAACCGACATCGCGTTGAAGAACGGGCAGAAAGTGATGGCGATCTTCAACAGGAACGGCATCCGCAATTTCTGGGTGTTGAGCACAGGCGGACACGAATGGCCTAACTGGCGGCGCTATCTGAATCAGACGGCGCAGATCATGTTCCCGGATTGCGACGCTCCGGCGAAATGACCTGAAAACAGGACGCTTCCCAGGACGGCAGGCCAACATGGATATCAACCTCCTGCGCTCGCGGATCGGGCCCGATTCTCGTCCGAGACGCCAAAAAGCAAACCAAACCTCCTCCGCGCGATTCGACTGAGCGGTTCCTCAAGAAACTGGAACACTATCGCCGACAAACTAACGACGGTCAGTAAATGAAAGACCGCGAGGCGCGTGTCTCTTGTCGGATTCGAAAAAACGCGTCTGTGAATCCAATCCATCCACCAAAACAATGGCATATGGAGAATATAAAGAGAATAGCTCGCTTTTCCGAGAAATACGATCGGACGAGTGGAGAGCAGCCGCGCCGGGGGTCCGCCTCCCAGCGCCAATCCGAGAATTACCAACGAATGAATCGGCAGGAACAATCCGCCGTGAACGAGCGGAGCCGGAATGGAGTTACCTTGCGATATCATCGCTATTTCCAGAATCATACCGGGAACGTATAGATAATAACCGCGGCCCAACAGGGCGCTTTTCCCGGTGAATAATCCGTCATAGGCCCTGGCGAGTAAAATGCCCATCAGAAATTCCGGCATGCGGAGTAAGGGATTGAACCTTACCAGATTCGCCCAGTATGAATTGCCTTCGGGTGCCTGGGAGGTCGCGGGCACGTCGCCGAAACCGTGTATCCGAAGGACAACGGCCAGCAGCGGCGCAATCATCGATGCCGCCCATATGAGCAAGCAGGCGGTAGCCAGGCCCCGCAATCGTGTTATCCTGAACGGCTGTTCATCAAATGGTTGGCCCGGCGAGTCACGGCCCGTGCGCCTCCAAAGAGCCACTCCTGCCCACGGGAAGCAACAATAGAAAAACGCCTCACACGAGAGCGACCATCCGGGGGCGTTCCACGAAAGCGCAAGCTTCGGAGACCACGACTGAAGAAGCGTAACATTCAATACGGTTACAATCGTCTGACTTCTTACCGTCGCCCATGATAAATTCCAGAAACTTAGCACGACCAACGGAGCTATCAGAATTAAGCCAAGACAGTAAGTCGGATAGATTCTTCCGAATCTCGCCGCGGCAAACTGAATGACCCTCGATCGGGGCCACGAATCGCCTAACGGATAGTTGTAGGCAAGAACAAAACCCGAGAGGATGAAGAAAACCTCGACCCCGAGATATCCGGTGCGAAGGAGACAGAATAAAACGACTGGGAACTGCTCTATGCTCCGGAACGGGACCGCAAGATGGAATACTACCACCCACAACGCAAGAAAAAAGCGGATGCCGGTGAGCGGCAAGAACTGAATTTTCCGCATCTTCACCTTCAACGGGAAGGATAGCAGGAAGAAGTCGCTGCAAATCGGCCTGCGGCGGGCGCCCGGGAATGTCGCGCGCGCGAATCAAGTGCGTTTGCGGCGTCCCCGGGCTTTCCAGCGCCGTCAAAGAGCCGCGACAAGGCTCCGGCCCCTGGGCATAAGGCTGTCCTGCGCAATACTGCGATATCATTCTGCATGGCGGTTCCCACAAGGGCCACCAGGGAAATCAGTGAGGATTAGTCTTGATGTTTAAACGTACGAGTTGTTTTCTGACCGTAGCCGCTGTAACCGCGGCGATCGTCTACGCGCAGCCGCCGGCAGGACCGGGCGGCGGTTCAGGCCGTGTGCGCGGCGGTGGCGGCGGGCGCGGACCCGCGCTGGTTTCGCCGCAAGTCAACCCGGACCGCACCATCACGCTCCGCTTCCGCGCCCCCAACGCGAAGGAAGTGGTTGCCATCGGCGAAATCGACGGCAAGGACCATCCCATGACGAAGGACGATTCCGGCGTGTGGAGCGTCACCATCGGTCCGCTCGCGCCGGATATTTACAACTACCAGTTCCGCGTGGATGGCGTCGTCGCCATGGACCCGCTCAACCAGTCCGTCAAGCTTGGCTTTGGCGCGTTTCCCTCGGCCAGCATGGTGGAAGTGCCTGGCGACGGACTCGTTTTCGACGACGCGAAACCCGTTCCGCACGGCACCGTTCGCTTCGAGACATATGAATCGAAGACTATGGGCGCGCCGCGCACGCTTTGGATCTACACTCCACCCGGCTATGACAAGGGCAACCAGAAATTCCCCGTCTTCTACCTTCTGCATGGCGCCGGCAACTGGGATTCCAGCTGGGTGCTCACTGGCCGCGAAAACTACATTATGGACAACCTGATCGCGGAGGGAAAGTCGAAGCCGATGATCATCGTGAATCCGCTCGGATACGTGCAGGCAGGCGTTGGCACCGGACCGGTGCGCGCTGCCGACATGGCCGGCGCCGGTGGCCGTGGCGGCGGACCTGCCGGAGGCGGACGCGGAGCCAGCGGCGCGGCAGCGCGCCCGCCCAATCCTTTCGGCGACGATCTGATCAAGGACGTGATTCCGTACGTCGAATCGAATTTCCGCACTCTGAAAGACGCCGACCATCGTGCGCTCGGCGGCTTGTCGATGGGCGGCGGTCAGACAATCTCCGTCGGCTTCCCGCGCACCGATTTGTTCCACTACCTGATCATCATGAGCATGGGCGCGCAGAACGCCGACACAACTTACCCGGAGTTTTTCTCGAATCCGGCGGCGACCAACAAGACGCTGAAGCTGTTGTGGCTCGGCGTGGGCAAGGATGATAATCTGGTCGGATCGCAGGCGAAGGCGCTCGAAGCGACGCTGGTGGCGAAGGGCATCAAGCACGTCTATTCGGTGTCTGAAGGCAGGCACGAGTGGGTCGTCTGGCGGCACGCGTTATACGAAGTAGCGCCCCAGATGTTCCGTTAAGGCGCCGCGCGTCGGGGCCGCGGGGCTTTGCTGTTTGATCACACCCGCGCCCGCAGGCGCATCGTCGCCCCAGCGGGGTTGAACGGCTGCAAGTCCCACTCGCCCGGCCCGGCCGCGACGAGATGAAACTCCCGGTTCACGTCCTGCAACGCCGGCTTCACGCTCTCCGGGAACGCGCCGCTTTGCCTCGCAGTCTCCCATTGCCGAATCACTTCGAAGATCGCCGCCTTCGTCGCGTCCACCCCCGAAACGCCGGCCGAACTCTGCGTCGCCTTGCTCGCGAAACTCGTCGCCAGCGCGAATCCGGCGTCGTAACCCGCCGCCCTCGCGCAGAGCCACTCCGCATCTTCCGTCGTCGTTTCCCCTCGCACCGCGAACCATCCAAGCATGTGCGGAATCAGGTTGCGCGTGTAGAAAAGCTGGTTTTTCAGCCTGTACAGCGTCTGGCTTTGCCGGAAGCCCGCATACCACGGCTCGCCCCAGTTGTAACGCGTGGCGATGTGCCAGTTGAAATGGCCCGGATTGCTCGCGTCGTTAATCACCTTCCCGCGCAACGCCGGGTCCAGATCGTCGTACCACGTTTTCGTGAACAGCGCCCGCCCGTATTGCCCCATGCCGGTCGACCAGTTCCCTTCCAGTCCGTCGAGCGAAAGCTGCGTCGCGCCCGTGTGATTGCAAAACGACGCAATATTGCGCGCCACTTCCTGGGAGAGCGCCGCGTCTGTCAGAAAAACCTTGTACGCATGGTCCATGAGCTTCCCGACGGCATCGCCGTTGCGGTGCGCCGCGGCTCCGGTGCCGAACGCCGCGCGCTCGCACTTCAGTAATCGCCATGGCGCTTCGTCCGAAACGCCCTCGTAACGGACCAGTTCCTCGCCGATCGCAACCGTGTTCATTTCGGTCTTCTTCCTAAACCATGACGGATCGGCCACCGGAATCTCCGTCGCGGCCGCGTCGATATCCGCCGCGAGCGCGCTCGCGCCAACGCGCGCCAGCCTCGGGTCCGGCTTCGGCGTCACGAAAGGATCGCTCGGCGTAATGAAATTCGAGAGCGTGTGGAACCCCACGCCGATGCCCGCCTTGCGCGCTTGTTCCACGCAGTCGCGGAATCCGTCCCAGCCGCGCGGGAACAACGCCGGCTTGAGTTTGAAATGTCCCCAGGTTTCAAACGGCGAGCTTTGATACACATGCTTCAGGCCCGCCCGCTTCGTCATCTCAATCGCCTGGTCGATCGTGCTCTCGCCGAAATCGACAATGAGGTACGACTCCGTCGCGGCCGGTGACATCTTAGCCCATGTGCCGCCGGTCGTCGGATGCGGCAGCCCTTCCGCGATTTCGATTTCGCCCAGCGTCGCCAGCGCTTCCTTCGCCGGGCACGCGAACAGCGCGATCCTGCTGCCAATCACGCCGCCGTCCGCGAATGGCAGCGCGACAAATTTCTCGTGCCCCCAGTTTGCGATAACGCGCTCGGTGTCCCGGTTCCGGCAATACGCCTGCAGCGTGCTGCCGAAGGGGGCGCGCTTCGCCGTGTCCCCGCGCCAAAGTTGCTGTTTTTTTAACTCGTCGGGCAATCCCGGATAGTTGCCGGAATCGTCGGCCAAACCGCCATCCGGCTCGATATCGCTCTCCAAGGAGGGATATCCGCCCAGCGTCTTCACGTTGAGCGCCTGAATCCCGACCGCAAACTCCGAATCGCGAACCACACCGACCACTTCGCCCACCAGGTCTCCGATCGCGACCGGATACGGCCCCCAGAGCACCAGTTCGACATGGTCGGTTGTGCGCAATGAAGTCAGCTCGAACGTCGCGTGCGTCGGTTTCGTGCGCACCTTCACCACCGCGGTCGCCCCGATGTCGCGGTATTCGAGTGTCAGCGCATTCCCGGTCGCGTCCCAAACCGCGCTGCCCGGAGCATGAAACCGCCCGGCCACGCGCACGCTCAACACTGGCGCGGGTTGTCCGGCCGCAAGCAGCTCGCGCCCGTTGGCGGTAATCGCGATCCCCCGCAGCGACCCCGCGCCATCGATGCTGAATGTGGCCCACCGCGTACGCAGCACCGGCATCCCGGAGTCCGCGGCATCGGTCCGTGCCGGCCGCGAAACAAGCAGCGCCGAAGCTCCCGCATTCGCGAGGGACCGCAGAAATCTGCGTCGGCCGTGCCGCAAAGGACCGGAACCGGGCGAACCCGCAATACTCGCGCTTCCATCGGATGTGATTCCGCCGCCCGTTATCCCGCCCATGGTTGTGCTCCTTCCCGCCAAATGCTCGAATGCTGTGCTGCCCTTCGGCACAGAACGCTTTTGTACTTATTATCTATGTAGCTGGAACGCCTACAGGTTCAGCCGATGCCTGCTGACCAGCCATGACCGCCGGATGTCATCTGCGTCAAATAGCGCAGTCCGGATGCGATTTCACCCAGATTCAAAGCGATTAGTTCATTCTGTCACAGAGGGCATACAACTGGTTCTAATTATTCCGCCCAAACTGCCGTTTACGTGTTTGGCCAGCTATGTGCTTAAAATGATGCTTGAATCTGAACGGCGTAGCGCGAGGCGCGTGGTGAACACGAATTGATTGATATGAGCGCATCCGGAAAAAACGCTAGAGGCCTGCTCAGGTTGTTAATGTTGCCTGGTGCGCTGGCGGTATGCGGCCTTCTTTCGGCCCAGACGCGTCCGGCTTCGAGCGATCCCGTATCGGTTACAGCGAAGCCGATTCCCCAACAGGCCGGAGGGGGCTACGTGGGCAATGCACGCTGCCGGTCTTGTCACAAACCTGAGGTGATCGAATTTGCCAAGACCGCACATGCATCCCTGCCGGAGCACAAAGATTCGGTTGTCGGCTGCGAAATGTGTCATGGCGCCGGAAAAGCGCATGCCGATGCGCAGGAAGCCTCGCACGGCGACGAAGCAAAGTCAGCCGCGGCGAACAAACTCATCTTTTCTTTCAATGGAAATCCGAAGGCGAATTCCGCCCGCTGTATGCAATGTCATCAGACGAGCAAACAGCAATCGCAGTTCGATCATTCCAGCCACGCGTTGCACGGCGTCGCCTGCCAGGATTGCCACGCAACGCACCTCGTCGCGGCGTCGGACAATCCGAAAGGCGAGGCCGTCCAGAGCGCGCAGGCAAAGTTCTTCTCCCTGCCTTCGCTGCCCGAAGAGAATCGCTGGCTGAATAGTAGCCTGCTCAAAAAGAATCAGCCCGACCTCTGCTACCAATGCCACGGCAACGTCCGCGCCGCCTTCGCGCTTGCCACGCACCACCGGGTACCGGAAGGCCTGATGAAATGCACCGACTGCCACTCGCCGCACGGAACGTCGAATCTTCACGAACTACAGCAGGCGGGGTCGGAAGCCTGTACGCAGTGCCACTCCGAAAAGCGCGGTCCTTTTGTTTTTGAGCACGCCGCTTCCAGGGTGGAAGGCTGCACGGCTTGCCACACCCCGCACGGCAGTTCCAATAAGATGCTTCTGGCTCGCCGGGAAGAGCGTATGCTTTGCCTGCAATGCCACGTTGGCACGCCGACCGCGACCTCGGTAATGCCGCACAACCTTCAGAGTTTCCAGGCGCAGGGAGCCTGTACGCGCTGCCATTCGGTGATCCATGGCTCGAATTTCGACAAGAGTTTTCTGAACTGATGAACGGGCAAATCCAATGACGAGAACCAACGGAAAGATCGCATTCCTGGCAGCGGGCGTGGTTGCGGCCGGGGTTCTCGCCTTCCCTTTGCGCGCGCAGGACGACGATAAGCCCCTCATGATCGGCGGCTTCGAGAATTCGGGTTCCGTCACCTTCGGCTACCGTTTTAGCGATGTAAGCGGCTACAAGCCCGAATATCAGGAATTATTCGATCTCGAAAGCGGTCCGCGCCTTCTCGATTTCAGCCTGTTCGGGCATCTGGCCGATGGTAAGCACTCCTTCGTCGACGACTACTCCGTTGTCGCCAACGGCATCGGCGGCGATCCGTGGAGCACCGTCCAGGTGAATATCCGGAAGAAGAAGAAATACGATTTCCGCGTCAACCTGCAGCAGTCCCATTATTACTGGAATCAGAACGATGGCGCGCTTCCCAACGGTGCGCTCGGCCTCACCTCGAACCACGACTGGGCCACGGTTCGCCGAATCGGCTCGGCGAACCTTCTTATCCATGCCACCAGCAATCTGCGCTTCACCCTGGAGTACTCTCACAACGCGCGGCACGGCATCAACGACACAACCCGAACGATGGCTTATTTCGGCGCGCCGCCGGAATTCGATTCCTACGTCCGGGACAATCCGTATTACCTGGTGGGTCTGATCGACGAGACCTCCAACCGAGCCGCCCTCGGCGTGGAGTACACGCTTCAGTCTTTCACCTTCCGCTACAAGGCCGGCATCGAACGGCTGGTTGATTCCTTCAGCGGCGTCAATCCTTATACAAACGAAACGAGCATCAACGCGGACGACCCGCTTACCGCGCAGGAACCGCTCACTTCGGCAAACTGGGCGGACTACCGGCGGCTGACCACTCCTGTCAGCGAGTTTTCGTACAACGGCAAAATCCTGTCGAGACTGAAGACCAGGGGCAGCTATATTTACCGAAGCTACACCGGGCCGGCGACGCTCGAAATGTCGGCGGCCGGCGAGGCGGGGCTTTCCCCATCCTCGATCTCTCCGTATTCCTTCTCGGAAACCTCGGCCTCAAACCTGCGCGAGAAGAGCGAAATTGTCACGCAGGGCTTTACCTACGACGTCAGCAACCTGGTGAGCATGCAGGCGGATTATCGCTACTCCCGCTTCGACGTCAACTCCAACGCGAGCTTCGCTTCCACCGAGAGCGGCGTGACGAACACCGTGTTGAATCCCTACTCGGTAACGGGAACCGATGTGAATCTCTGGCGCATTGGCACCAGTACGTTCGACTATGACCTTGTCGTGACGCCGTCGTCGGACCTGCTCGTCCAGGCAGGGGTCCGGTATCTGAAAAGCGACATCGAAGCGACCGACAACGGTATTATCGATGCGATCGAAACCAAGCGCATCAAAACAGTCTGGCCGACGCTGAACGTCAGCTACAAGCCCAATCAGGTCATTTCCTTCCGCGCCGACGTCGATGAAGTGAACAACGGAACGTCGTACACGCAACTGACGCCACACACCGATGTCCGGAGCCGCGCCATCGCACGCATCCGGCCCGTGGAAAAATTCTGGATTGAGGACACCTTCACCACGCAGGACAGCAAGCTGGATACGATCGATTTCCACACCCGCGTGCGCGCGAACTCAACGACTGCCACATACGAGGTTAGCGACAAATTCTCCACTTTCGCCGGATTCTCTTACGACAGCTTCTGGGCGCAGAGCTACGTGAACTTCCTTCCGGGCATGTCGCTGATCGAGCAGATTTCGCTCACCGATCAGAATGTCGATCGTCTGTGGCAGGCCGGTTTCAACGCGGGCCCGGTCAAAAACGTGAGCATGAGCTTCGCCGGCAACTACATGCGCGTCAACGGCCAGGGCATCGTGCTGGGCTCGACGCCGCTCTACGGTCCCATGACGTTTCCGTATGCCAGCGGCTCGCTGTCGTATGATGCAAAGAAGGCGGGCAAGTTGACGGTGCAATTGCAGCGCACGTACTATATTGAGCAAATCGTGCCGGGGAACAACTTCGGCGCCAAAATTCTGTTGATTTCATGGACAAGGAGTTTTTGAGTGTCGAAAACGAAAATCGTTGCAGTTGTTTTATTCGGTCTTCTCTGTGCCGCGGCAGGCTGGGCGCAGGGTGATGCAAAGGCCATATTCCTCGATAAATGTTCGATTTGCCACGGCGAAGACGGCGTCGGGAAGACCGCCAAGGGCAAGAAACTTAAGGTTAAGGACATTCACGAGACCGTCAAGACGGAATCCGAAGCCGACATGATCAAAATAGCCACCGATGGCAAGGGCAAGGACATGGATGGATTCGGCAAGGATTACAAACCGGATCAGATCAAGGCGCTGGTTCAATATTACAGGAGTCTCGCCAAGTAGGTTCAAACCGTCTTTAATGAGGCCCGAGCGATAATTCGCCCGGGCTTTCTTGCGTTACAATCCGGAAAGATAACACAACAGTTCAAACCGCGCGATTTATGCTGCGCCAAATCACGCAACGACGCGAGATGCCCCCTTCAGTCCCGGGAATGCCGACGCGGCCTAAATCATTAATAAAAAACTACTTTCGGACGAGTCCAGCGGATCTCCGATAACCCTCCATTTGGCCTGCAATCTGCACAGTCTGTAGCAGGGCCAAACCAGGCCAGGAAAGGCAAACCTATGAAAAGCGCAGTGAACGGAATCAGAAAACGATTAACCACGAGGACGTTCTGGCTTATTCTTCTTTCCGCAGCCGCGCTGTCCATGGCGGGCGCGGGCAAAAGTCCGTACAGTCGTCAAAACAAGATGAGCTATGCCACCGACGCAACGCTCAATTTCCCCGGCGCTTCGGGGTTGGTTGTCGCCATCACATCCGCGTCGATTTCGAATTCGACGATAACCGTCAACTACACGCTCGCGGATAGTTCTGGTTTGCCTCTCGATTCCACAGGCGCGACCACCCCCGGCACCGTGTCGGTGAGCTTTGTTGCAGCCTACATTCCGAATAACGGTGAACAATACACGGCCTATACGACGTCGACTTCGACTGGTACCGCAGGCACGTTCACCAACGCCGGTAAGGACACCGGCGGCGTGACTACGGCGCTGGGCGCCGGCAAGTATACATATGTATTCGGCACGAAGGTCCCGGCCACGTACGATCCCACGGCGACGCATACGATCGGCATGTACGCATCGCGCTCGCTGACGTCCTTCGGGATTCCGAACGACTACGGGAGCACGACGTTCAGTTTCGTTCCGAATGGCGCGAAAGTGACTCACGTCCGCGATCTTATTGAGACCTCGAGCTGCGATACCTGCCACGACCAGCTTTCGTTCCACGGCGGTTCACGGCGTCAGGTGGCGCTGTGCATCATGTGCCACCAGCCGCAGAGCTCGGACCCCACCACCGGCAATACGGTCGATTTCAAGGTCATGATCCATAAGCTTCATTTGGGTTCTCAACTGCCCAGCGTGCTGGCGGGCGGTTCGTATAAGATCGGGACAACCGATTTTTCAAAAATCATTTATCCTGCGACCAGCTCCGCCTCGGACGCGGAAGCCACAAGCGGATTCCGCTGCACGACGTGCCACAGCCAAACTACGGGCGCGGCGCAAGCGGCTCTTTATAAGACCAATCCGACGCGCGCGGCCTGCGGTTCCTGCCATGACAACGTGAACTTCGCGACGGGCGTGAACCATCCTGGCGGCTTCCAGGCCGACGACACCCAATGCGCCATGTGCCATGTCCCGCAGGGCGAGAATCCGTTCGACGCCTCAGTAGTGGGCGCGCACTGGGTTCCCGAGGATTCGACGCCCGGCAGTATCTATCCTTTACTCGGCGGCGTGCAGATCAAGCTCAATAGCGTAACCAACGGAGTGGCTGGAAAGGCGCCGACGATTAACTTCACGCTCCAGGACGGAAGCGGCAACCCCCTGCCTTACTCCGCGATGGCGTCGCTCACGTTCGTCATGGCCGGGCCAACCACCGATTACGGCAACACCAATTTCGGCGTCTCGACGACGCCCGGCTACGTGACCGAAAGCGGAAGCGCAACCACGGTCACCTGTTCGGCCGCCGGCGCCTGCAGCTATACGTTCACTCATGCGATCCCGGCCAATGCAACCGGGAGCTTTGCGATCAGCTACTACGGCTCGCGGACGGCGGAAGTGCTCTTCTCCGGCACAACCTCTCAACAGACGGTCACCGAGAGTCCGTTCAACAACGTGATTTACTTCTCGGTTGACGGCTCCGCCGTTTTGAACCGCCGGACCGTTGTTCAGGTTTCGAACTGCAACAACTGCCATGTTTCTTTGGAACTTCACGGTGGTTCACGCCGGAACACCGACCTCTGCGTCATGTGCCACAACCCGGCGAACACGGACTTCACGCAGCGTCCGAGCGCCACAATCGTCGCGCAAAGAACCCTTCCAAATCTGGGAATCGATTTCAATCTTCTGGTTCACCGCATCCACAGCGGCGTGAACCTGCCGCCGCTGGGCGCCAGCTATACGGTCATCGGATTCCAGGGCAGCGTGAACGATTTCACAACAGTACTCTATCCGGCCATGACGCCGCAGGGTAACCCAACAAGCCTTTCCAACTGCGAAATGTGCCACGTGAACAGCAGCGAACAGGCGTTGCCTCTTGGTCTGAACGCGACGACCAACAACCAGGCGTACATCAATCCAGCACCGGCGATCACCGCCGCTTGCACGGGTTGCCATGCCGACGAAGCAACATCTTCTCACGCTCTGGCCAATACCACTTCGCTCGGTGAAGCCTGCACGGTGTGCCACAGCAGCACGACCGTCAACGGCATCACACCGCCGTACGCTGTTTCTACGGTACACGCGCTGTATTGATCACTCGCCCACCTGGCGCCGCAACTGCCCGGCCATGCTGCCGGAGTTGCGGCGCCGCGGGACTAAAACAAATCCATGCCGCTACCCATCACACTTACTCTTATCGGACTGAGCCTCGCGCTCGCCCTCCTGGTCGGTTTTAAGAAAAACATCTCCCAGACGCGGGAGGGAAAGATGCTGGCGTTCGTCGCGCTGCTGGTTCTCCCCGTGGTCTCCGTGTGGGGCGGTTTCGAAGCCCACCTGGATCGCGCCGAATCGACTCAGTTCTGCCTTTCGTGTCATGTCATGACACAGTTCGGCCAGAGTCTCCACTACGACGACAAGAGCTATATTCCGGCCCTTCACTTTGAAAACAACTTCGTCCCGCGCGATCATGCCTGCTACACGTGCCACACCGACTACGCCATGTTCGGTGCCGTGAAGGCCAAGTTCAACGGCCTGCATCACATTTTCGTCCAGTATTTCGGCACGGTTCCGAAACCCGAAGACATCAAGCTCTATAAACCGTTCCCCAATGAGACATGCCTGCACTGCCATCTGGGAGCGCGCAAGTTTGAAGAAGTCAACGGACACCACAAGACGCCCGACATGCTCGACAAAGTGAAGTCCGGCAAGCTTTCTTGCATATCGTCCGGTTGCCATGACACCGTGCATGAAATAGGCGACCTGAAGGACGCAAAATTCTGGCACGACCCGAATGGAAACGAACTCAAATGAATATCGAAAGTAAACTTCGCCGCGCCAGTCTGATCATTGCACTGGGCTTGCTCCTCCAGTTCCTGTCGCTGTTGCCGCTTCATCCGCTGGCATTCATTGCGTTCGTCGGCCTCGGCGTTCCGATCATGGGCGTGGGGGTGATCTTTTTTCTCCTGAGTCTCGTCACACATTCGGAGTCCGGTGGAAAGTAGTGCCTCACCGCGCGATTGAGTCGGAGTACGCAGATTCTGAGCGGCTGGACGCAGCCTCGGGGCGCCTCTTGGGCGAGTAAATCCCCGATATTCCCTTGTTTTCGGCCAAATTGGCGCCATGGCACACTGAGTGCTAACTACCCATGCCGACCGGACTAAGATGTCCGGCCGAAAGGGTGGTGGGTATGAAGAGTGTCGCCAGAAGTATCCGAAACGGATTCACGGCGAGGCCGTGGCGAATCATTCTGCTCCTTGGCGCAGCCATTGCTTTGGCAGGCGCTGGCAGGACATCGAATACGACCGCTGCCAAGCCGGCATCCGGGACAAGGCCCCAGGTTACCGACCCGGTGATCAGCTTCCCGGGCGCCACCGGGATGAACCTGGTTATCAACTCCGCTTCCATTTCCGCCACAGGGACGATCGCAGCCACCTACACGTTGACCGATGTCTCCGGCCTGCCTCTCGATACCACCGGCGCGACCACCACGGGCGTAATCTCGGTCAGTCTCGTTGCCGCCTACATCCCGAACAACGCGGAGCAGTATACCGCCTATACGACGAAAGTATCCACAGGAGCAGCGGGCAGCTTTACCAACGCCGGCCCGGATTCCGGTGGCACCACGACGCCACTGGGCGGCGGCAAGTACACCTACACATTTAAGACGCTGGCGCCAACTGGCTTCGACCCGACAGCCACGACAACGATAGGAGTCTATGCCAAACGGACGCTGACGGCCTACGGGCTACCGAACGAATTTGCCACGGCGACTTTCAACTTCGTGCCGAACGGCAACCCGGTAACGCATGTCCGCGACATCGTGGAAACGGCTACCTGCGACGGTTGTCACGACGAACTCTCTCACCACGGCGGGCAGCGGCGTCAGGTGGCATTATGCATTCTTTGCCACCAGCCGCAGTCGCACGAAGAATCGGTAGGCAACACCGTGGATTTCAAGGTCATGATCCACAAGCTCCACTTCGCCTCCGAACTGCCCAGCGTACTGGCCGGCGGGACCTATTCGCTCTCAGGCACCAATTACTCAACCATTGTCTTTCCGGCCACAGCTGCCGCCTCCGACAACGGGGCTACCTACGGATTCCGCTGCACGGTTTGCCACAGTCAGACGGCCGGCGCGGCGCAGGCCAACTATTACGCGACGCACCCCAGCGCACTGGCCTGCGGATCCTGCCACGACAACGTCAATTTCTCCACGGGTGTGAACCACCCCGGTGGCCCGCAGCCGGACGACACCCAGTGCGCGAACTGCCACACTCCGCAGGGTGAACTTCCCTTCGATGCATCCATCATCGGCGCTCACTCAGTGCCGGAGGATTTAGGCCCTGGGAGCGCATACCCCCTGCTTGGCGGAGTGCAGATCACGCTGAATAGCGTCGCGAACGGCGTTGCCGGAAAAGCTCCCACCGTGAACTTCACGCTTCAGGACGGAAGTGGCAATCCCCTCCCGTACGCTCAGATGGCATCCCTCACATTTGTCATGGCGGGACCGACCACCGACTATGGCTACACCAGTTTCGGCAGCGGCGTGACTACGCCCGGGTACGTTACGGAAGCCACGAGCGCTTCCTCTGTGGCGTGCTCAACCAGCAGTGTCTGCACCTACACGTTCACGCACGCGATACCAGCCAACGCGAAGGGAAGCTACGCAATCAGCTTCTATGGCTCGCGGAATCCGGAAGTTTTGCTGCCCGGGGACACTACAACGCAAACCGTTACCGAGAGTCCGTTCAATAACGTGATTTATTTCTCCGTAGACGGCACACCGGTGGTGAACCGCAGAACGGTTGTCCAGACCTCGAATTGCAACGCCTGCCACTATTCGCTGGAACTTCACAATGGCACGCAGAAGAACACCCAGGCGTGTATCATGTGCCACAATCCCTCGAACACGGACGCCGCGACCAGGCCATCGGCTACCGTCACAGCTCAGGCCGCGCTCCCCGCTCTCGGGATCGACTTCAATCTGCTTGTCCACCGGATTCACGACGGTGCGAATCTGAAGGCATTGGGCGCGAGTTACACCGTGATCGGAGCAGGCGGCACGGTGAACGACTTTACGACGACCTGGTACCCCGCATTCGATCCGACAGGTAACGGGAACATGCTGGCGAACTGCTCAATGTGCCACGCGAGCGGCAGCGAGCAAACGCTTCCGGTCGGTTTGAATGCGACCGCAAATCCGCAGGCGTACATCAATCCGGCGCCGGCCACGACGGCGGCATGCACGGGATGCCATGCGGATGCTACCAGCTCCGGTCATGCCTCGGTCATGACATCGGCGGGAGAAGGCGAAACCTGCAACGCCTGCCATAGCAGCGCGACGGTCAACGGAATTACGCCTCCGTTCTCGGTTGCCACCGTCCATACCATCTACTGATTCCGTATCGCGTGGCGGCCCCGGCTTCCCGGGGCTGCCGTGCCACGGTCGCTTTCAAATGGTCAACCCCCATCCTCATCGTCGCCGCAACCTTCGGGTATCCGGGGTTGTGGCGCTGTTCTTCCTGGCCGGAACGCTCGGCGCGCAAAAACCGACGGTCGCTCCGAAAACATTCGGAGACGACTACGCGGGTTCCGAGATGTGCCAGATCTGCCATGAGGACAACTTCAATAACGTCACGCACAACAACGCGCATCGCGTCCTCGACACCGACCCGCGTTACGGTTTTCAGGGCCATGTCTGTGAAGCCTGCCACGGCCCAGGCGCAAAGCACGCATCGTCGGGCGATATCTCTTTCATTCGTTTTCCCTCGAAGCTTTCGGCTGCCGAAACCGACAAGATGTGTCTGAATTGCCACCTGAATCAGCCAACCCATGCCGGACGGATCCAAAGCACGCACGCGAAGAATGCGGTTTCCTGCCCGAGCTGTCACAAGATGCACGTCAACGGCGGCGCGCAGCTGGTGGCGCGAAAGAATGCCGACGTGAACGCCCTGTGCGAAAGTTGCCACGCCAATGTCAAGGCGCAGTTCGAGATGCCTTTCCACCACAAGGTTCCCGAAAACGCCATGAAGTGCGTGGACTGCCACAACCCGCATGGAACCGTGCGCCCGACCATGACGCAAACGTTTGCGGCGAGCGAACCTGGCTGCCTTTCCTGCCATGGCGACAAGCGCGGGCCATTCACCTTCGAGCACGCGCCGATGAAGTTCGACGGTTGCACGGCATGCCACGAGCAGCACGGCTCGGCCAACCCGCGCATGCTGATTCGCTCTCAGGTTCGGCAGGTTTGTCTGGAGTGCCATGCGAATATGCCCGCCGCGGTGCCCGGCGAAAGCATCGCGATGGGTGTGGTCCCGCCGGCGATCCACAACCAGAATTCGCCGATTTATCAGAACTGCACGGTCTGCCATCAGAAACTTCACGGCAGCTACGTGGACAGGTTCCTGCTCAAATGAGACGCCTCGCTTTTGGTATAGTGACGCTCGCGATTCTGGCCGCCATGCCGCGTCCGGCAGACGCGCAACAGACCGTGGCGCCTTCCGGACTTATCGCGAACAACGCGTCCGCCCCGGTGCAGGCCGCTGGCGCCAGCGCCGCTGATCCAACGCCGTCCACCGCGCAGGGAACGCCGGCTGCTCCTGCTACACCCGCATCATCGGCGAACACCGCGACATCCCCCGCCAGCACGCCCGCGCCCGCGCCAACCGCCACCACCTCCGCGCCCGGCGACTCAACACCAGCAGCGGCCACCACGACGACTGCAGCCGCGCCCGAGTCCCGTCCCTCGAGCGAATCGTGGGTAACCGGAAACGTGGATGTCGGTTATCGCTGGGTAGCAACTCCGGGCGGCAGTTTCGCCACCTATCGCAGTGTGGTCAATCTGGGTTCCGGTCCGAAGCTCACCGCCGTAGACCTGACGATCCTCCAGCCGAGCCGCCGTTTGTTCGACAGCATGCATCTTCGCGCATCCGGCTGGGGCGGCGACCCTTATTCCACGTTCCACCTCGACGCCAAGAAGGCCGAAATCTATCGGCTGAACATCGATTACCGCGGCATTTCGTACTTCAACAATCTGCCCGCCTACGCCGACCCCCTCCTCGCGAACGGCATCACGCTTGACGAGCAGTCTTTCGACAAACACCGGCGGATCACGAGCATCAACCTTGAGATTCATCCCGGCCGCGCATTCACTCCGTACGTCGCGGCCGAGCGGGACGCCAGCAGCGGCACGGGCGTGACCGTTTTCCAGACCGGGGGCAACGAATATCCGATCGCCGACACCACGGACGATGCCACGAACCTGCTGCGGGCCGGTTTCCGCTCGGCCTTCCGGCACTTCGACGCCACTTTTGAAGAAGGCTACACGAACTTCAGAAGCGACCAGAACGACCTGACCAACACGACGAGCACCGGAGACAACTCGACCCCCGTGACTGGAGAGAAGCTGGACCTCACTAGTCTTATGCAAAGCTACGGGATACGAGGCAACAGCAATTACACGAAAGCAATCATCACCTCCAGCCCCGTTTCCTGGCTCGACGTTTACGCTCAGGCCATGTACACGGTGCCGCGCAACACCGTCAATTACCAGCAATACGACGCGGGCAACCTGGTGGTGCTGAGTGAGCTTCTTTTCTACAACAGCGAACAGTACCTGGTGAGTTCCACAACGCGTTTCCCCCACACAACTGCCAACGTGGGTTGGGAAATCCGCCCGCACCATCGTGTTCGCATTCTGCAATCCTGGCTGACGGACCGGATGACAAACACGGGTTCGGCTACGCAAAACGATACCTTGCTCGCCGCGGGCGCGACGGCCTCGTCCCCGGGCTCGACGGTGCTGCAAACCGAGGAGGCGCTCAATTCCTCGCTGACTTACCACTCCAGCCAGGCCGAAACCAATATTCTTGTCGACGCCGGCGACGGACTGACCGCACGCGCCGGCTATCGTTACGTGTGGGGAACGGCCAACGATGCGGTACTCCCCGCAGATGGGCTCATAACCCTTGAGCAGGATGGCTTACGCCGGAACGTGGAAATGGGTACCCTGTCGTGGCGTCCAACCCAAAAGCTCTTTCTGAGCGGCGAGGCGGAAGTGGGCGAAAGCGGAGGCACATATTTCCGCACCAGCCTTTACGATTACCAGAGAATCCGGACCATGGGCCGCTATTCGTTCCTGAAGCATTGGCAGGTTTCCGGCGATTTCCGGATCATGAACAACCACAACCCTCTGGCCGGAACTTCCTACAAATTCATCACCCACCAGGAATCGGTGACGTTGATCTACACGCCGCGCAGCAAGACCGTGAGCGCCGACGCCACTTATGAGCACTGCGGCTACCACTCCGACATCATGTATCTGGTTCCACAGACGCTGACTCCGTCCGACTCCGTCTTTACCGAGAATTGCCATCGTATCTCGGGAATGTTTAACGCAAATATCAAGGGTCCGGGCAAGCGCACGATGACGTTTGAGGTAGGCGGATCGGCGGTTCTCACCGCGGGAACCAATCCAACCACGTACTACCAGCCGACGGCGAAGTTTGCCGCGCCGCTGACAAAAAACGTCGCCGCATTCGGCGAATGGCGCTACTACGGATTCGGCGAGGTTTTCTACGAGTATCAGAGTTTCCGGGCGCACCTGGCGACCGTTGGTTTGAGGTATTCGCGATGACACATTCCGCGTCTTTCCCGGAGAACACGCGCACGACCTGGCGGCGCCACGCGGCTGGACGGGTGTTCCTCGATCTTTTGGCGCCGCGCGTCGCGGCCCGTGCGCTTCCATGCCGTTGGCTCGTTCCCGTGCTGCTCGTCGCCGCGTCATTCGAACTCCGCGCCGTGAATATTCCCGATATGGATTCGGCCCGCGGCGAGCAGGTCTTCACCGAAATGGGCTGCGTCCAGTGCCATGCGTTGAACGGCAAAGGCGGCAAGGTGGGACCCGATCTGTTGCGCGTCCTGGATCGCTCGTTTACCCCGTCCGAGCTTGCAAGCACAATGTGGAACCACGCCCCAACCATGTGGAGCAAGAGCGTGGAACGCAATGTGACCGTGGGACGGCTGACTCTAAAAAATGCCGCCGACCTGCTGGCGCTGCT